>NZ_LVDR01000018.1:0-93078 GCF_007636515.1 Shewanella sp. MSW | reverse complement strand
GCCTCACCACCGTAAGTCTTAGACAGTACAGTTGAGATAGCAGCAGTCAGAGTGGTTTTACCATGGTCAACGTGACCAATGGTGCCCACGTTAACGTGGGGCTTGGAACGTTCAAATTTAGCTTTAGACACGATATATTCCTTTCTTTTCAGAAGAGTCCGGCTTTGCCGGACACCATCAATCAAAATAACAGTTAATGCCGTTACCTAAATCAGGTACGAGCTTCGATAACTGCTTTAGCAACGTTTTGCGGCGCTTCAGAGTACTTCAAAAACTCCATGGAGTATGAAGCCCGGCCCTGAGTCGCTGAGCGCAAATCTGTTGCATAACCAAACATTTCAGCCAAAGGTACCACAGCTCGAATAATCTTGATACCGGCGACGCCGTCATCCATACCTTCGATAAGACCACGACGACGGTTCAGATCACCTACTACGTCACCCATGTAGTCTTCTGGGGTTGTCACTTCAACCTTCATGCAAGGCTCGAGCAACACAGGGTTAGCTTGCAGCGCCCCCTTCTTGAAGCCCATAGAACCTGCAACTTTGAACGCCATTTCGTTCGAGTCCACATCATGATATGAACCATCGAACAGAGTGACCTTCACGTCCAATACAGGGAAGCCGGCGACAACACCGTTCTTCATCTGTTCTTGGATCCCTTTGTCAACCGCAGGGATGTATTCCCTAGGAACGACACCACCAACGATTTCGTTGACAAACTCATAACCGGCACCCTCTTCACGAGGCTCCAGTTTCAGCCAGACATGACCGAATTGACCACGACCACCAGACTGACGCACAAACTTACCTTCCACTTCCACAGCACTGCGGATAGTTTCACGATAAGCCACCTGAGGTTTACCAACGTTACATTCAACGCTGAACTCACGGCGCATACGGTCGATGATAATGTCCAAGTGTAGCTCACCCATACCTGAAATCAGAGTCTGACCCGACTCCTCATCAGTCTCAACCCGGAAAGAAGGATCTTCCATTGCCAGCTTCTGCAGCGCAATGCCCATCTTTTCCTGGTCGGCTTTGGAACGAGGTTCCACAGCAATGGTAATGACCGGCTCGGGAAATTCCATCCGCTCCAGAATTACCTTATGGTCTGGGTCACACAGGGTGTCACCGGTTGTCACATCTTTCAGGCCGATAGCAGCAGCTATATCACCTGCGCGCACTTCTTTCAGTTCTTTACGGTCGTTGGCGTGCATCTGCACGATACGGCCGATACGCTCACGCTTCTCTTTTACAGAGTTGTAAACGGCTGAACCTGACTCCAGGACACCTGAGTAAACCCGGATAAAGGTCAAAGTACCCACAAATGGGTCTGTTGCGATTTTGAATGCCAACGCAGAGAAAGGTGCATTGTCATCAGAAACACGCTCAACTTCCTGTTCTCTGTCATCGATGCCCTTAATCGCAGGAACATCAACCGGAGCAGGAAGGTATTCAACAACAGCATCGAGAACTGCCTGTACGCCTTTATTTTTAAAGGCACTACCACAGGTAGCCAGCACAATTTCGTTGTTGATAGTACGTTGACGAAGCGCTTTTTTGATCTCTTCTTCTGTGAGCTCACCTTCTTCAAGGTATTTGTCCATCAGCTCATCAGAAGCCTCTGCGGCACTCTCTACCAGGTATTCGCGCATTTCGGTTGCCTTGGCAAGCAAATGCTCTGGGATCTCTTCGTGAGTGAAAGTCAGGCCCTGGTCTTCTTCATTCCAGTTGATGGCTTTCATCTTGATGAGATCGATAACCCCGCTAAAGTTTTCTTCTGCACCAATATTCAATTGAATAGGCACACAAGTTGCACCGAGACGGTTACGGATCTGTCCTACTACGCGATCAAAGTCGGCACCGGCACGGTCCATCTTATTGACGAACACCAGACGGGGGACATGATACTTGTCGGCCTGACGCCATACGGTCTCAGACTGAGGTTCCACACCAGAAGAACCACAAAAGACCACTACAGCACCGTCAAGTACGCGCAGAGAACGCTCTACCTCAATAGTAAAATCGACGTGACCTGGGGTATCGATGATATTGATACGATGCTCAGTAAACTGGGCATCCATACCGCGCCAGAACGTGGTAACAGCCGCTGAGGTAATAGTAATACCCCGCTCCTGCTCCTGAACCATCCAGTCAGTGGTAGACGCACCGTCATGGGTTTCACCCATCTTGTGGTTTACCCCTGTATAGAACAGGACTCGCTCTGTGGTAGTGGTTTTACCTGCGTCAACGTGAGCACAAATACCTATGTTGCGATAACGCTCAATTGGAGTTGTACGAGCCACGATTATACCCTCTTGACTAAGATAAAAATCTTAGCAATGTCAGAGAAAGCGCGGGCAAGCCCGCGCCCGATATTACCAACGGTAATGAGCAAACGCTTTGTTGGCTTCTGCCATACGATGCACGTCTTCGCGCTTCTTAACGGCAGTACCTTTGTTTTCGGAAGCGTCCAGCAGTTCACCTGCCAGGCGCAGAGCCATAGATTTTTCACCACGCTTACGAGCAGCTTCAACCAACCAGCGCATCGCCAGTGCGTTACGACGAACTGGACGAACTTCACATGGAACCTGGTAAGTAGAACCACCAACACGGCGAGACTTAACCTCTACCGCTGGGCGAACGTTTTCCAGGGCTGCTTCAAGGATAACCAGATGCTCTTCGCCTTTCTTATCGGCGACAACATCCAGTGCTTTGTAGATAATTTTTTCAGCAGTCGACTTTTTGCCGTCCTGCATAATGACGTTGATGAACTTAGCCAGCAACTCACTTTGAAACTTTGGATCAGGTAGGATTTTACGTTGTCCTACTACGCGACGTCTTGGCATAACTATTCTCCGTATGCTTCAGGTATTTCCAAAACTGGAATTTATATTTAGCTTGGCCTTACTTAACGGAAAACCATTAAGACTTAGGACGCTTAGCACCGTACTTAGAACGAGCTTGGCGACGTGAAGTCACACCAGCACAGTCCAGGGCGCCACGAACAGTGTGATAACGCACACCAGGTAAGTCTTTAACACGACCACCACGGATCAGGATTACACTGTGTTCCTGCAGGTTGTGGCCTTCACCGCCGATGTACGAAGATACTTCGAAACCGTTGGTCAGACGCACACGAGCTACTTTACGTAGTGCAGAGTTAGGTTTTTTTGGAGTAGTGGTGTACACACGAGTACAAACACCACGCTTTTGTGGGCACGCGTTCAACGCAGGCACGTTAGTCTTTTCGACTTTAGGTGCGCGAGGCTTACGTACCAACTGGTTTACAGTTGCCATGTATAGCTCCGAATCAGTTGATTTCAACTCAACAATAAGGTGTGAAAAATCTAATCCCACAATAGTGGGACGCGGAATTTTAGAAAGGTAAGGCTTGGCTGTCAAGAAATAGCCAACTTTTGCAGCGTATTCCAATGAAAAAGGCGCCTTTCGGCGCCTTTTGTAACATCTATGCTACTTATTCCTGACTGCCAGCCAGGTTCAACAGATCGGCCAGGTTCTGTTCGGCTTCGCTGGCGCTGATGCTAGGTGCTTCAGTCGCTACTTCACCGCGAGCCTGGTTACGGTTGTTGTGGTAAGCATAACCCGTACCAGCCGGGATCAGACGACCTACGATCACGTTCTCTTTCAGACCGCGCAGGTTATCACTCTTACCACCTACTGCCGCTTCGGTCAGTACGCGAGTGGTTTCCTGGAACGAGGCCGCAGAGATGAAGGACTCAGTCGCCAGAGAGGCTTTGGTGATACCCAGCAGTTCACGTTCGAACTTGGCCGGAATCTTGCCCTGCTCTTCCAGTTCGCGGTTAGCGATCTTGACACGGGACACCTCAACCTGCTCCCCTTCGAGGAACTCAGAATCACCGGCTTCAGTGATCAGACACTTACGCAGCATCTGGCGAATGATCACCTCGATGTGCTTGTCGTTAATCTTCACACCCTGCAGACGATATACGTCCTGTACTTCATTCACAATGTAGTTGGCTACGTTGTGGATACCGCGCAAACGCAGAATATCGTGAGCAGACTCTGGACCATCGGCGATCACTTCACCGCGTTCGACTTTTTCACCTTCGAACACGTTCAGGTTACGCCACTTAGGGATCATCTCTTCGTATGGGTTACCGCCCTCGGCAGGAGTAATAACCAGACGACGCTTACCTTTGGTCTCTTTACCGAAGGAGATGGTACCGCTGATCTCAGCCAGAATCGCAGGCTCTTTCGGCTTACGGGCTTCGAACAGGTCAGCAACCCTTGGCAGACCACCGGTAATATCGCGTGTCTTGGACGATTCCTGAGGAATACGAGCCAGTGCATCACCGACGCTGATCTGAGCATTATCTTCCAGGTTTACGATCGCATTGCTGGGCAGGAAGTACTGCGCAGGTACGTCGGTACCAGGAATAGTCAGGTCATTACCGTTTTCATCCACCAAGCGGATCATTGGACGCATTTCTTTGCCGGCGCTTGGGCGCTGGGCCACATCCAATACCACGATGGAAGACAGACCGGTCAGCTCGTCGGTTTGACGCGAGATGGTGACACCGTCAATCATCTGCTCAAACTTCACATAACCCGCCACTTCAGTGATGATTGGGTGAGTATGTGGATCCCAGTTAGCGATGGTCTGGCCAGCGTTAACTTCAGCGCCTTCCAGCGTTTCGAGCACAGTACCGTAAGGCACTTTGTAGCGCTCTTTCTCACGGCCCAGTTCATCGATAATCGCCAGCTCAGACGAGCGCGATACGATAACCAACTTGCCATCGCTGTTCTTAACGAACTTGGCGTTATGCAGCTTCAGGTTACCGGCGTTCTTCACCTGAACGTTGTTTTCTGCAGAAGCCCTGGATGCCGCACCACCGATGTGGAAGGTACGCATCGTCAGCTGTGTACCAGGCTCACCGATTGACTGAGCAGCAACAACACCGATTGCTTCACCTTGGTTGATCAGGTGACCACGGGCCAGGTCGCGACCATAACACTTGGCACAAACACCGAAGTCGGTATCACAGGAGATCACAGAGCGAACTTTAACTTCGTCAACGCTGTACTCTTCCAGCTTGTCACACCATGCCTCATCCAGCAAAGTGTTACGTGGCGCCAGGACTTCGTCGGAACCAGGATAGTAAACATCCTCGGCAACAACACGACCCAGTACGCGCTCACGCAGTGGCTCAACCACGTCACCACCTTCAATCAGCGGTTTCATGATCAGACCTTCGTGAGTACCACAGTCATCTTCGATAACGACCAGATCCTGGGCAACATCCACCAGACGACGAGTCAGGTAACCTGAGTTTGCTGTCTTAAGTGCGGTATCCGCCAGACCCTTACGAGCACCGTGGGTTGAAATAAAGTACTGCAGTACGTTCAGACCTTCACGGAAGTTCGCCACGATGGGCGTTTCGATGATAGAGCCGTCTGGCTTGGCCATCAGACCACGCATACCCGCCAACTGACGGATCTGAGCGGCACTACCACGAGCGCCTGAGTCGGCCATCATGTAGATGCTGTTGAAAGAAGCCTGTTTCTCTTCTTCACCGTCGCGGTTGATAACCACTTCGGAAGACAGGTTTTCCATCATCGCCTTGGAGACTTTCTCGTTGGCGCTGGCCCAGATATCGATAACCTTGTTGTAACGCTCACCGGCAGTTACCAGACCAGACTGGAACTGTTCCTGGATTTCCAGAACTTCGGCTTCTGCGTCGGCAACCAGCTTGTACTTGGCTTCCGGGATTTCCATATCGTTGATACCGACAGAGGCACCTGAGATAGTGGCGTATTGGAAACCTGTGTACATCAGTTGGTCAGCAAAGATAACGGTATCTTTCAGACCCAGCTGACGGTAGCAGGTGTTCAGCAAACGGGAGATCTGCTTCTTGCCCATGTTCTGGTTAACCAGATCAAAAGACATACCGGCTGGCAGGATCAATGACAACAGAGCACGACCTACTGTGGTGTCGACAATGCGACGCTGCTGGGTGCGCTCACCGTTCTCATCGATATGAGTTTCGGTGATACGAACTTTAACCCGGGCGTGCAGCTCGGCGGCACCTGTGCGATAGGCTTTCTCGGCTTCGGCAACAGACTCAAAGGCCATACCTTCACCGCGGCCATTTACGCGCTCACGGCTCATGTAGTACAGACCCAGTACCACGTCCTGAGAAGGAGTGATAACCGGCTCACCGTTGGCAGGTGACAGAATGTTATTGGTTGACATCATCAACGCACGGGCTTCCAGCTGGGCTTCCAGCGTCAGAGGCACGTGTACCGCCATTTGGTCACCGTCGAAGTCGGCGTTATAGGCCGCACACACCAGTGGGTGCAGTTGAATCGCTTTACCTTCGATCAGTACAGGTTCGAACGCCTGGATACCCAAACGGTGCAGTGTTGGTGCACGGTTCAGCATCACAGGGTGTTCGCGGATCACTTCATCCAGTACGTCCCAAACCTCGGCAACTTCACGCTCAACCATCTTCTTGGCGGCTTTGATGGTAGTGGCCAGGCCACGACCTTCCAGCTTGCCGTAAATGAATGGTTTGAACAGTTCCAGCGCCATTTTCTTCGGCAGACCACACTGGTGCAGACGCAGAGTTGGGCCCACGGTAATTACCGAACGGCCTGAGTAGTCAACACGCTTACCCAGCAGGTTCTGACGGAAACGACCTTGCTTACCCTTGATCATATCGGCCAAGGACTTCAGAGGACGCTTGTTGGAACCGGTAATGGCACGACCGCGACGACCGTTATCCAGCAGGGCATCAACAGATTCCTGCAGCATACGCTTTTCGTTGCGAACTATGATATCCGGAGCGGCCAGATCCAGCAGACGCTTCAAACGGTTGTTACGGTTGATCACGCGGCGATACAGATCGTTCAGATCTGAAGTCGCGAAACGACCGCCGTCCAGTGGAACCAGAGGACGCAGATCAGGTGGCAGAACCGGCAGCACCTTGAGGATCATCCACTCTGGCTTGTTGCCTGAATGGTAGAAGGCCTCAACCAGCTTCAAACGCTTGGTGACTTTCTTGCGACGGGTCTCAGAGTTAATAGATGGCAGCTCTTCGCGCATCTGCTCAACTTCTTTCTCCAGATCGATAGCGCGCAGCAGTTCCAGAACCGCTTCGGCACCCATCTTGGCTTCAAACTCGTCACCATACTCTTCCAGCGCATCCAGGTAGGTTTCTTCGGTCAGCATTTGACCGCGCTCCAGGCTGGTCATGCCTGGCTCGATAACCACATAAGATTCGAAGTAGAGTACTCGCTCAATATCACGCAGAGTCATGTCCAGCATCAGACCGATACGGGATGGCAGTGACTTGAGGAACCAGATGTGGGCAACTGGGCTGGCCAGTTCGATGTGGCCCATACGCTCACGACGTACTTTGGTCTGGGTCACTTCAACGCCACACTTCTCACAGATCACACCGCGGTGCTTGAGACGCTTGTACTTACCGCACAGACACTCGTAGTCTTTGACCGGGCCAAAGATACGGGCACAGAACAGGCCTTCACGCTCAGGCTTGAATGTACGGTAGTTGATGGTTTCAGGCTTCTTAACTTCACCAAATGACCAAGAACGGATCAGATCAGGCGACGCCAGGCCGATCTTGATGCCTTCAAATTCTTCAGTCTTGCTTTGCTGTTTCAGAAACTTTAATAAGTCTTTCACGTTTCTCTCCTGAAGGAGTTAAACCCGGTGCCCCGCTCTCGCGGAGCACCAATTCGTTGCCAAACGCAGGCTTTAAACCGCGTCTTACTCTTGATCCAACTCGATGTTGATACCGAGAGAACGGATCTCCTTCAGCAATACGTTGAAGGACTCTGGCATTCCTGGCTGCATCTGATGGTTACCGTCAACGATGTTCTTGTACATCTGAGTACGACCGTTAACGTCATCCGATTTCACTGTGAGCATTTCCTGCAGAGTATACGCAGCACCGTATGCCTCCAGGGCCCACACTTCCATCTCACCGAAACGCTGACCACCGAACTGAGCTTTACCGCCCAGAGGCTGCTGAGTAACCAAGCTGTACGAACCGGTAGAACGGGCGTGCATCTTGTCATCAACCAAGTGGTTCAGTTTGAGCATGTACATGTAACCTACGGTCACAGGACGCTCGAACTGGTTACCGGTACGACCATCAAACAGATTCAGCTGACCAGAAGTCGGCAGACCTGCAAGCTCAAGCATCTGCTTGATCTCTTTCTCTTTGGCACCGTCGAAGGCTGGGGTTGCCGTTGGCAGACCATCCTTCAGGTGTTTGGCCAGACGCAGAACTTCATCATCGGTAAATGAATCGATATCCACGCGCTGCTTCACTTCATCGCCCAGTTCATAGACCTGTTTGATGTAGCCACGCAGTTCGGCCAGCTCACGCTGTTCTTCCAGCATGGCATTGATGCGATTACCAATACCTTTAGCCGCAGCACCCAAGTGAACTTCCAGTACCTGACCTATGTTCATCCGCGAAGGTACACCCAGAGGGTTCAGTACGATGTCGACAGGGTTACCCTGCTCGTCGTATGGCATATCTTCGATAGGACAGATCTTGGAGATCACACCCTTGTTACCGTGACGACCCGCCATCTTGTCACCAGGCTGGATGGTACGCTTAACTGCCAGGTAAACCTTAACGATCTTCAGTACGCCTGGAGCCAGATCATCACCTTGGGTGATCTTGCGACGCTTGATTTCGAACTTCTTGTCAAAGTCGGCTTTCAGCTCTTCGTGCTGTTCAGCCAGCTGTTCCAATTCGGTTTGCTTGGCTTCATCGTCGATAACCTGAACCAATACGTCTTTGCGTGGCAGTTCAGCCAGTTTGGCTTCACTGAAACCAGCGCTCAGCAGCAGGTTACGGGCACGGCTCAGAACACCCTCTTCAAGGATCTTGAATTCTTCTGTCAAGTCCTTACGGGCTTGAGCAATGTGCATCTCTTCGATTTCGATGGCGCGCTTGTCTTTTTCAACACCGTCACGGGTGAAGACTTGCACGTCGATAACGGTACCCTTCACTGAGTTAGGTACACGCAGAGAGCTGTCTTTAACGTCAGACGCTTTCTCACCGAAAATAGCCCGCAGCAGTTTCTCTTCCGGAGTCAGCTGAGTTTCACCCTTAGGCGTTACCTTACCAACCAGAATGTCACCGCCTTTAACTTCGGCGCCGATGTAAACGATACCGGATTCATCCAGCTTGCTCAGTGCAGACTCACCTACGTTAGGGATATCGGCAGTGATCTCTTCGCTACCCAGCTTGGTGTCACGAGCGATACAGGACAGTTCCTGAATGTGGATAGTCGTGAAACGGTCTTCCTGCGCTACGCGCTCGGAAATAAGGATGGAATCCTCAAAGTTGTAACCGTTCCATGGCATGAAGGCCACGCGCATGTTCTGACCCAGAGCCAGGTCGCCCAAGTCGGTTGACGGACCATCGGCCAGCACGTCACCACGCACCACAGGCTCACCTACGCTACAGCATGGACGCTGGTTGATGCAGGTGTTCTGGTTGGAGCGGGTGTACTTGGTCAGGTTGTAGATATCGATACCGGCTTCGCCTGGGCGCAGCTCATCTTCGTTAACCTTAACCACGATGCGGCTGGCATCAACATAGTCGATCACACCGCCACGCTTGGCAGCCACAACCACGCCTGAGTCAACAGCCAGTGTACGTTCAATACCTGTACCCACCAGAGGCTTCTCTGACTTGAGTGTTGGTACTGCCTGACGTTGCATGTTTGCACCCATCAATGCACGGTTAGCGTCGTCGTGCTCAAGGAATGGGATCAAAGATGCCGCCACAGAGATGATCTGCTGTGGAGATACGTCCATATACTGGATATCGGAAGCGCGCATAAAGGTGGATTCACCCTTGTGGCGACAGGCAACCTGCTCTTCCACAATGCGACCTTCGTTGTCGAGCTCGATGTTGGCCTGTGCAATCACATAGCGGCCTTCTTCGATGGCTGACAGATATTCCACTTCATCAGTAACCACACTGTCGATCACCTTGCGGTAAGGTGTTTCCAGGAAGCCGTATGAGTTGGTACGGGCAAAGGTAGACAGTGAGTTGATCAGACCAATGTTTGGACCTTCAGGGGTCTCAATTGGACACAGACGACCATAGTGAGTTGGGTGCACGTCTCGAACTTCGAAGCCGGCACGCTCACGGGTCAGACCGCCAGGACCAAGAGCCGAAATACGGCGCTTGTGAGTCACTTCTGACAGTGGGTTGTTCTGATCCATAAACTGCGACAGCTGAGAAGAACCGAAGAACTCTTTCACTGCTGCAGAGATTGGCTTGGCGTTGATCAGATCCTGAGGCATCAGCTCGTTCAGATCGCCCAGAGACAGACGTTCACGTACTGCGCGCTCAACACGTACCAGACCGACACGGAACTGGTTCTCGGCCATTTCGCCAACGCTACGGATACGACGGTTACCCAGGTGGTCGATATCATCGACTTCATCAAAACCGTTACGGATTTCGATGATCTTCTTCATTACGGCAACTATGTCTTCTTTGGTCAGTACACCGGTACCTTCGTTCTCGTCGATTTCAAGACGACGGTTGAACTTCATCCGGCCCACTTTAGACAGATCATAGCGCTCTTCGCTGAAGAACAGATTCTGGAACAGAGCTTCGGCGGCATCCTTGGTTGGTGGCTCGCCAGGACGCATCATGCGATAGATTTCAACCAGCGCTTCCAAACGGTTGGTGGTTGAGTCAATACGCAGGGTGTCAGAGATGTAAGCACCGTGATCCAGCTCGTTGATGTACAGGGTGCTGACCTCTTTGATACCGGCCAGTGACAGATTGGCCAGGTCTTCCAGGCTGATCTCGTTGTTGGCGGTAACCAGTACTTCACCTGTGTCAGGATCGATATAGTCCTGAGCCGCCACTTTACCAACAATATACTCAACCGGTACTTCCAGTTCAGTGGTGTTGGTTTTTTCCAGTTGGCGGATATGACGGGCAGTGATACGACGGCCCTTCTCTACCAGCACAGTGCCTTCAGAGTCCTTGATGTCATAGCTGGCAGTTTCACCACGCAGACGCTCAGGAACCAGTGTCATGACCAGAGAATCTTTCTTGATCTTGAAGTCAATACGCTCGAAGAAGATGTCGAGGATATCCTGAGTAGAATATTCCAGGGCACGCAGAATGATGCTGGCAGGCAGCTTACGGCGACGGTCAATACGTACAAACAACGCATCTTTAGGGTCGAACTCGAAGTCGAGCCATGAACCGCGGTAAGGAATAATACGCGCGTTATACAGCACTTTACCTGAGGAGTGTGTCTTACCACGGTCGTGGTCGAAGAACACACCTGGGCTACGGTGCAACTGAGATACGATAACACGCTCAGTACCATTGATGACAAAGGTACCGTTTTCAGTCATCAGAGGGATATCCCCCATGTAGACTTCTTGTTCTTTTATATCTTTTACAGTGCCGGCGGCAGCTTCACGATCATACAGCACCATGCGCAGCTTAACGCGCAGTGGAGCGGAGTATGTCACACCGCGGATTTGACACTCTTTCACATCAAAAACAGGCTCGCCCAGCTTATAGCTGACGTACTGCAGTTCTGAATTACCAGAAAAGCTCTTGATGGGAAAAACGCTACGGAAGGCGGCCTCTAGGCCACGCTCACCGGTAGGATCTTGATCGGTGAACTTCTTAAAAGAGTCTAACTGAATAGACAACAAGTAAGGGATGTCCAATACCTGTGGACGCTTACCGAAGTCTTTGCGAATACGCTTCTTTTCAGAATAGGAGTAAACCATGGGTTTCCTCTGCTTGCGAGATGTGACCAAGACTGAATCAACACAGTTAATCCAGCACGTTTGCCCATCACCGTTGATGGCAAGAACCTAACCAATAATCACTGCTAGGGACTGCAAAATCTGGCGACAAACGGTGAAAAAAATCGCCAACGCTTACAGCGCAAAAAAGGCCGACGGTCAAAAAACCGCCAGCCTCCACCCAATTGGCTTGGGTGATTGTAAGTCAGTATGACTTACTTGATCTCTACTTGAGCACCAGCTTCTTCAAGATCTTTCTTCAGAGCTTCAGCTTCTTCTTTAGAGACGCCTTCTTTAACAGCTACTGGAGCAGATTCAGCCATAGCTTTGGCTTCTTTCAGACCCAGACCTGTGGCACCACGTACAGCCTTGATCACAGCAACTTTGTTGTCACCGTGAGAAGTCATAACTACGTCGAACTCGGTTTTCTCTTCAGCAGCAGCAGCTTCACCAGCGCCGCCAGCAACTACTGCAGCAGCAGCAGATACGCCGAACTTCTCTTCCATAGCTTCGATCAGTTCAACAACTTCCATTACAGACATAGCTGCAAAGGCTTCAAGGATTTGGTCTTTAGTGATAGACATAACAAATGTTTCCTATTGTTCTGAATTCAATTCTGTTAAGCAGCCAGCTTGAGATTAAGCGGCTTCTTGTTTTTGATCGCGCAGAGCGGCCAGAGTACGAACGAACTTGCCAGCAGATGCTTCTTTCATAGTCATCATCAGCTGTGCCAGTGCTTCTTCGTAAGTTGGCAGTTTTGCCAAACGATCAATGTCAGCTGCAGGGATGAATTCCCCTTCAAAAGCTGCACCTTTAACTTCGAAAGCGGCTTGCTCTTTAGCAAAGTCTTTTAACAGACGAGCTGCAGCACCTGGGTGCTCGTTAGAGAAAGCAATCAAAGTTGGGCCAGAGAACACCTCTGTCAGACACTCAAAAGCAGTGCCTTCTACTGCGCGGCGAGCCAGAGTGTTACGTACTACACGTACATACACACCGTTTGCGCGAGCAGTCTTACGCAGAACTGTCATAGCACCTACAGTTACACCGCGTGAATCGGCGACAACTGCAGAAAGCGCACCTTTGGCAGCTTCGTTGACTTCAGCAACAATCGCTTTTTTGTCTTCGAGTCTTAATGCCATTGGCTTTACTCCTGGATTCTACCTGGGGGTTCCCCCAGTGTTTACCATACTGAATACAAACGTACTCAGTTACTTACGGTGCAGATAATCCAGCAGAAATAAATCTATCTGGGGCCTGACACCGTCTACGCAGGAAATTAAGTATTCCAGACGGTCAACACCTGCGGTCTTGGACGGAAACCCATCAGAGTGAAAACACCCGTCATAGGTTCCAACCCACAAAAGTGCGCGCATTATAGGCTAACACGCGCATTTTGTAAAATTAGCTAGCAGCGTCCAGAGTGTTCTGGTCGACAGCTACACCTGCACCCATAGTGGTGGAGATGCTTACCTTCTTCACATACTGACCTTTGGCTGCAGCAGGCTTAGCCTTTCTCAGTGCAGACAGCAGTGCTTCCAGGTTTTCTTTCAGTTGAACAGTTTCGAAGTCCACTTTACCGATAGTAGTGTGGATGATGCCGTTCTTGTCGTTACGGTAACGAACCTGACCTGCCTTGGCGTTCTTAACAGCTTCGGCAACGTTAGGAGTTACAGTACCGGTTTTAGGGTTAGGCATCAGGCCGCGTGGGCCCAGGATTTGACCCAGCATACCAACAACGCGCATAGCATCAGGAGATGCGATAACTACGTCGAAGTTCATTTCGCCGGCTTTCACCTGCTCAGCCAGATCTTCCATACCTACCAGTTCAGCACCAGCTTCTTTCGCAGCTTCGGCATTGGCACCTTGAGTGAATACAGCAACACGTACTTCACGACCGGTACCGTGTGGCAGCACAGTGGCACCACGAACGTTTTGGTCTGATTTACGAGGATCAACACCCAGGTTAACGGCAACGTCTACGCTCTCAACGAACTTGGCAGTAGCCAGTTCTTTCAGCAGAGCTACAGCTTCGTTGATGTCGTATGCTTTGGTTACGTCCACTTTCTCGCGGATGGTGCGCATGCGCTTAGTCAGCTTTGCCATTATATTAGTCCTCTACTACCAAACCCATGGAACGCGCAGTACCTTCGATTGAGCGAATCATCGCTTCAATGTCAGCACCAGTCATATCGGTTGCCTTGGTTTCAGCAATTTCCTGAACCTGGCTACGCTTGATAGTACCCACTTTCTCAGTGTTAGGACGGGCAGAACCTGACTTCAGGCCAGCGGCTTTCTTCAGCAAGAAGGCTGCAGGTGGAGTCTTGGTTTCGAAAGTGAATGAGCGATCATTGTAAACAGTGATCACTACTGGAATTGGCATACCTTTTTCGAACTTTTCAGTACGAGCGTTGAATGCTTTACAGAATTCCATGATGTTCACACCTTTCTGACCCAGAGCTGGACCAACTGGTGGAGACGGGTTTGCAGCACCGGCTGCTACTTGCAGCTTGATGTAAGCTTCAATTTTCTTTGCCATCTGACATTTCCTCAGTTTGGGTTCAAACGCTCAGGCAACATGCCTTGAGCTCCCCGAAAACAACGGGTGCGGATTATATAGAAATCCGCACCCGTTGCCAAACGGATTTTGTATTTTATTTAATCAGGATTTTTCAACCTGATTAAAGTCCAACTCAACCGGAGTTGAGCGGCCGAAGATCATCACAGACACCTTAACGCGGTTCTTGTCATAATCCACTTCCTCAACAGTACCGTTGAAGTCGGCAAATGGACCATCGGTAACCCGAACCACTTCGCCGGGTTCGAACATAACGCGATGAGTCGGAGAATCAGTCGTCTCCTGCAAGCGACGCAGGATAGCCTCGGCTTCCTTATCAGAAATAGGTGCTGGGCGATCAGATGTGCCACCAATAAAGCCCATCACTCGAGGAATACTCTTCACCAAGTGCCAGCTTTGATCGTTCATTTCCATCTGTACCAGCACATAACCGGGGAAAAACTTACGCTCACTCTTGCGGCGTTGGCCGGCACGCATTTCCACGACTTCTTCGGTAGGAACCAGTACTTCGCCGAAGAACTCTTCCATACCATGCATCTTGATGTGTTCAAGCAAAGACTTACATACACGGCCTTCATAACCGGAAAAAGCCTGAACCACATACCATCTTTTCTTAGCTTCTTTAGCTTCAGTCATTCTAGTGCCTATACGCCAGTAATAAAGTTGACAATGCGCAGCAATACCGCATCCAATCCCCAAAGGATCAAGGCCAGGATACCTGTCGCAGCCAGTACGATAAAGGTGGTATTCAACGCCTCTTGGCGAGTAGGCCATACAACTTTGCGCACTTCGATTTGTGACTCACGGGCAAAGGCCAAGGCTTGCTTACCCTTAATCGTTTGCAGGGCTATAAAACCTGCAATAGCAAATACGACAACCACACCCGCTGCGCGGATTGGCAGAGTGAAGATTTCACTGTCGTTGTACATCTGGTTGCCAACAATCGCTGCAGCCACCAGTAGTATAGCTACTACCCACTTTACGATATCCAGAGAGTTGCCCTGGTTTTCAGTATTTGTTGTCATCGGTTAATTCCGTTACTCATTACGACCTGAGCCTAGGGACAGCTGAGTAAGTTTAAGGCTTAATTCAGCGCCAGCCCGCTTTCGAACTCGCCCCTGACGAGAATTCTCCGGCTCAGGGCACAAAAATCGGCCATAGATTGTATTCTTAATCAACTTTGTTATCAAGGATACACAGGGCGAAACCAAGAGAAAGGCGGACTCTTTGTGTCAGTTAACCAAAAAGCACAGTTAAGCGCCTTGATGCCAAGAACCAAATCCAAGACCAATACTTTTCCCAAAAAGGCTCGAAAATCAATTCGTCCGCTCGGAAACAATAACCTACCGAGTTTTCTATCTGTTTGAGAGTGTGACATCAAGCATGCGCCTGGTTTCCTGTTTGCCTCAATAACCCACCTTTAAATGGACCACTTTAAGAGCCGGTTTGAGTGTCCAGCGGACACCTGAATAGCCAAATCGGTCACTTTTTAAGAAAAGAGGACACTAGTGCGGACACTTACTGCAAGGTGGGCGCAAGAATAACAAATATAAACAATGTGTTATTGCTTTGGCATGTTTTCTGCTTTATCTAGCTGAGTAGCGAAACAGCCGTCGACTGGCGTTGTGGAACTCGCCGGCCGCGGCTCTTTGTCACTATCTTGCTGATGGGCCATCGCCGATGAGCCATCACCCCCTCCTTGGGGACCCTCTTCCCGACCGCAGGAAGCGCCCGCTGTAATGGCCCGGCCATTGGCGCTCCTGCTCCTTTTTCTTTTTTAAGGTCACTCACCCCGGCATAACTGCGGACTTGGCAATCAAACTCAGTTTGGCGCGCTTACTCAGCTTTTTTACCGCCATCTCCCGCCGCAGGGCATCACCGTGGCCACTAATCTCTTCACGATAAACGAGTTGCAAAGGCCCGCGACCACGCAGATATTTGGCGGCTTTGGGGCCGCCACTCTGATGCTCCTGCAGGCGCCGGGTCACATCCTTGGTGATCCCTGTGTACAGCTCGCCCCCGGCGCAGCGCAGGATATACAGCTGCCAGTTATCACCACTCATTCCAGTCCCAACAGGCCGAGGAAGAAGGCATATTCCAGCGCGGTATCTTCAAATTGCCGGAAACGTCCGCTCTTGCCGCCATGGCCGGCCTCCATATCCGTCTGTAACAGCAGCAGATTGTCGTCCGTCTTATAATCCCTGAGTTTGGCCACCCACTTGGCTGGCTCAAAATACTGCACCTGAGAATCGTGCAGCCCTGTGGTCACCAACAGATGCGGGTAGGCCTGATGGCGAATGTTGTCATAAGGCGAGTAGCTCAGCATGTAGTCAAAGTAGGGCTTGTCATTGGGGTTGCCCCACTCATCATATTCATTGGTCGTCAGTGGAATCGACTCATCGAGCATGGTGGTGACTATATCCACAAAGGGCACATGGGCGGCCACCGCCAGGTAAAGATCCGGAGCCTGATTGACCACGGCACCCATCAATAAACCACCGGCACTGCCTCCGGCGGCAACCACTTTGCCGGGTGCGGCATAACCCAGGTCCAAAAGTGCTCGGGTAGTGTCCTCAAAGTCATTGAAACTGTTTCGTTTATTAAACAGCCTGCCATCATCGTACCAAGGCCTGCCGAGCATCTCTCCACCCCGGACATGGGCAATGGCATAAACCACGCCGCGATCCAGCAGGCTGAGAACAGAGGCATCGAAATCCGGCTCTATGATATGGCCGTAAGCACCATAACCGTATTGATACAGTGGGTTACTACCGTCTTTACGGAACTTGTCCTTGCGATACACCAAAGTCACGGGCACCTGGGCACCATCACGTGCCGGGATCAACAAGCGCTCGGCCTGATAGTTGCCGGGCTCGAAATCCCCCAATACCTTTTCCTGTTTGAGCAGTTTACGCTCACCCGGCTTATCCAGTTGATAACTGTAAATACTCTCGGGGGTAGTCGGGCTCGAGTAATATAACCTCAGTTCGCGACTGTGCTGGCTGGGATTGATATCCAGACCAACCACATAGGCCGGGTCATCAAAGGCCAATTCATAGCCGCGGCTGAGATCTGTATGGGGATAGACCTTGATATGGCTCAGCCCCTGGCTGCGGCTCTGTACTATCAGATAATCGTCCAGCAATAACAGATCTTCGAGGCGCACCTCGGGATCATGGGCCAGCACCTGCTGCCACTTGCGCTTATCGCCGGCATCGGCAGCCGTGGTTTTCATCAGCCTGAAATTGGTCGCCTGCCAGTTGCTGAGGATGAAGAATTCATCTCCACGCTTGGCGATGCTGTATTCGTGGCCCTTTTCCCGTGGCAGAAACGCCCGGAACTCGCCGAGCGGGGCGTTGGCATCGAGCAGGGAAACTTCACTGGTCGTGGTGCTCTCGTGGTGCAATACAATCAGGGATTCATCCAGACTCTTGCCGAGGGAGATATAGAAGGTATCGTCCTGCTCTTCATAAACCAGCAGATCCTCGCTCTGGGGGCTTCCCAGCTTGTGCCGGAAAACCTGGTATCCCAGCAGGGTCTGTGGGTCTTTGGCGATATAGAACACATAACGGTTGTCATTGCTCCAGACCACCCGTCCATCAACGCCCGTCAGCTTGTCGGCAAGCAGTTCCCCGGTGGCAAGATCTTTAAAATAGACGCTGTAAATACGGCGGCTGAGGGTATCCTCGGCGAAGGCCAGTATCTGCTCATCCGGGCTGACAGACACTCCGCCCAGGGCGTAAAACTCCTGCCCCTCGGCACGCAGGTTAACATCAAGCAGCAACTGCTCTTCACCATTGAGCTCACGGCTTCTGGCGATCACCGGATACTCCAGCCCGGCCTCGAAACGGCGGTAATACCAATGGTTATGCCAGCGATATGGCACACTGCTCTCATCCTGCTCCAGCCTGGAGATCAGCTCTTTAAACAGTTTCTGTTTCAGCGGCTCCCAAGGCTTAAGACGTGCGGCGGTATAGGCGTTTTCCCGTTCCAGATAGTCGATAACGTCCGGGGCCTGACGCTCATCGTCACGCAGCCAATAATAGTCGTCTGTCCTGGTCACACCGTGAAGGCTCATGGTGTGGGGACGTTTTTCGGCAACCGGTGCCACCAGCTTATTTTCTGAATTCATTCCACTGCATCCGCACAGCCACAAGGCTGTGCCTAAAACCAACATCAGGGATCCTGCTCGACTCATCACTCTTCCTTAAAGCGTTAATATCTGCGGCCTACTCCCTCGACTACAGGCCGCCTGCATATAGTGACGCCGACCGGCGCCAACGGCAAGCCCTGCCACCTAAGCCTTGATATCAAAGTTGCCGGCAGAAAATGTGACCCTGTCCGCTTGTCATTTGTATATTACAAGCGCATGCTGTTGCCGCCTGTTATATACAAATGACGGGTAAATTCTCAGGGCGGGGTGAAATTCCCCACCGGCGGTAAATCGTGTCAGCGACATGAAAGCCCGCGAGCGCCCGCCAGATTTTGGCGGGGTCAGCAGATCTGGTGTCATCACATCCTAGCGTGACTATTCCAGAGCCGACGGTGTTGCCATTTAGATGGCTCAGTCCGGATGAAAGAGAATCAGATTGCCGCCAGGCGATCCGCTTAGTGATATGTCTCTGCCAATGGCAGAGACACCGCTATTCCTTTCTTTGCCCTGATTCTGGAAAACCCAAGCCGTAATTTAAGGATTTTTACCATGAATCAGTCATTATTAGCGCCTTTTGGCACCCCAATTAAAAGAGTCGAAACCGCCCTCGAAGCATTGCGTCAAGGCCGCGGTGTTTTGGTGGTCGACGATGAAGACAGAGAAAACGAAGGCGACCTAATCTTTGCCGCCGAGAGCTTGACCAACGCCCAGATGGCGATGCTGATCCGCGAATGCAGCGGCATTGTCTGTCTCTGCCTTACCGACGAGAAAATCAAGGCTCTGCAGTTACCGCCCATGGTGGAAAACAACTCCAGCCAGTTCGGCACCGCCTTTACCGTAAGCATTGAGGCCAAAGTCGGAGTCACGACCGGGGTTTCCGCTGCCGACCGGGTGACCACTATCAAGACCGCCATTGCCGACAACGCCAAACCGGAAGACCTGGCCCGCCCTGGGCACGTCTATCCGCTGCGGGCTCAACCCGGTGGTGTGATGACCCGCCGCGGTCACACCGAGGGCACTGTGGACTTGATGCAACTGGCTGGCCTAAAACCCGCCGGAGTGCTGTGCGAAGTAACCAACCCGGATGGCACCATGGCCAGACTGCCACAAATCATTGCTTTTGGCGCCCAACACAACCTGCCGGTTCTCTCCATCGAGGATATTGTCAGTTATCGCGAATCTCTGCTGGCCAACGCAGGCTAATAAACCAGCACTCCCTAACTATTTGATCAAAAGCGGCTACATAGCCGCTTTTGTTTTAAACAAACCGGCAAACTAGGTTACAACAAGGCTTACATTAACCCTCCTCTTTTTAAGGTTTATTTTCGTGACCTAGATTAGAAATCCTTGAATAACGGGTCGCCCCCTGATAGGCAATGTGTTACTTATCGAGAGTTATTGCCTGTATCCCAATAGCTTACAGGCAGGTCTTTATCAGTTAGGATTTCGAGGAGAGCCATAGGTGTTAAGCCAACTGAGCCTAAAGCGCAAATTACTCTTGTTTGCCTTAGTGCCTGTTTTGGTTCTCAGCCTACTGGGTTGTGTACGTTTATTTGAACTGCTGCATAACTATCGTTTGGCCAACCAAAGTTATCATGCCGTCGAGGTAGGACGTCGTCTGGCCGATCTCATCTATGAATTGCAGCAGGAACGGGGTCTCAGCGCCGCTTATATCGCCTGCGATGGTAAGTGCTTTGCCGATAGTCTCCAGATGCAGCAGCAGCGAGTATCGGCACAGATAACCGCCCTGCAAAACTCTCCCCACTTATTGCAACTTACTGAACAACTGTCTTCTGCAGCCCAGCACCTACTACAAACCAAGCTGGAAGCTCTGCGGCTCGGCAAGCAGGCGCTGGAAAATAACCGGCGCGAACTCTTGAGTCGCAATGAAAGCGACGCACTGAATTTCTATTCCGACTTCAACTACGAACTCCTGTTGGGTATTGCCAATCTGCAATCCCTGTCGAGCAATGTGCAACAGGCCAGAGCCTATGCCGATCTGGCTGCACTGTTGCGGATTCAGGAGTTGGCGGTGCGTGAGCGCGGCCTGATCAACGGCATGCTGCTGAAACGTCAGTTTGATACCGACAGTTATGAACAGCTGTTGGCATTAATAACAGAGCAAGATCAGAGCATAGATCTGTTCCGCGCCAGTGCCATAGCGGAACACAAACAACGCCTGGAAGCTATGCTGCAGGACAATAAGAGCCAGGCATTGAATAACGTCAGGGAACAACTGCGCCAACAAGATGCCATAACGCGTCAGGCGCACAAGTTCAGCTCCCAGCTGGGTTATGGCGGCCTATTGCATGAATTTAAAAACTTTCTTCTTCGGGGAGAAAGCAGATACCAACAAGACTTCTATATCAAACTTGAGTCCCTGGAACAGATCCTCAATAAACTAAGCTCAAACTGGGTGCTCTCTAGTACACAACAACAGGCGATTGCCCAAATCAGGGACAAACTCAACGAATATCGCCACAAGATGCAGCTGATAGCATCCATGCAAAGCCGGGGGGCCAAGGTGAAAGAGATAGACTCCCTGGTACAGATTTCCGACGATCAAATGCTCAATGCTCTGAAGGCCCTGACCCAACCCAAGCCCCCTGTGACTCCCGAAGTCTGGTGGCTGTTGGCCAGTGAAAGGATCCGCCAAATGGATGCCATAGCCGACAGTGTTTCCGATGATATTCTCAATCTTTCCAACGCTCAGCGCGCCCAGTCGCTGCGCCTTATCGCCCTCTATCTCCTTTCAGCCGCCATCACTATCGGCCTGCTATTGCTCCTGGGCAGGGCCCTGAGTCACAACCTACTCAGGCGCATCTACGCCATAGCCGACAACATGCGCTTGATGAGTAAAGATCCCAACCTGGATCTGGATATCAAGGTCGAGGGCAAGGATGAATTGGCCGATATGGCCAAGGCACTGGGTCAAATGCTTAATGAAAGGCAAAAATCCTATCAACAGTTGAAACAGGCCGCGGCGGTATTCGACTACTCAGGCGAAGGGATTGTCATCACGGATGCCAATAACCGTATTGAATTGGTCAACCCGGCATTCAGCCGTATTACCGGTTACAAGCTGAAAGAGGTCAAGGGCAAGAATCCTTCAATACTCAACTCCTGTCGCCACGATGATGCCTTCTTCAGGGAGATGTGGGACAGCCTGCTGACCAATAACAAATGGGAAGGTGAGATCTGGAATAAGCGCAAAGACGGTGAAATTTATCCTGAGTATCTGGCTATCACCTTGGTGCGAGACGATAACAATAACATACTCAAACACATAGGTTTGTTTGTCGATATCAGCCATCGGAAAAAGTATGAACAAGACATCTGGTATCAGGCCCATTTCGATATTCTGACCAAGCTGCCCAATCGTAAGATGTTCAACGAGCGACTGCACCACGAGCTGTTACAGGCCCGTATCCATGGTCACAAGCTGGCGATTCTATTGATCGATCTCGACAGATTCAAATATATCAATGATGTACTGGGCCACAAACGCGGTGATCTACTGTTACAACAGGTGGCAAGAAGATTGGAATCACTCCCGGATGAACAAAAATTTGTCGCCCGCCTAGGGGGCGATGAATTTGCCGTGATCCTGCCGCACTATAAGAATGATGCCGCCCTGACAGCCGTAGCCGACAGAGTAAAAGCCCTATTCAGCAATAGCTTCGATATCGATGGTCAGGACACCTTGATCTCGGTCAGCTTTGGTATAGGTGTCTATCCCGAGGACGGCGATGATATAGATGCCCTGACCCGCAACACAGAAACCGCCATGTACAGCGCCAAAGACAACGGCCGCGACAACTACCAGTATTTCACTCCCAGCATGAACGCCAGCATGCTGGAGCGCTTGCAGTTGGAGCAACGTCTCAGAAGCGCCGTGTTACATCAAGCGTTTTGCTTGCATTATCAGCCCATAGTCTCAATGGAAACCGGCCAAATCACTTCTGTCGAAGCTTTGATACGTTGGAATGACCCCGAATATGGCTGGGTTTCGCCGGAGAAATTCATTCCTATCGCAGAGAACAGCGGCCTGATAGAACCTATAGGCGAATGGGTACTGGAACAAGCACTGAAAGACCTAAGCCAATGGCATGCCAAGGGAATTGAGCTGGATATGGCAATCAATGTCTCCAGCCGCCAATGTATCAATGTCAGTGGGGTACGCTTCGACTCCTTGCTGACTGACGCCATCAAACGTCACGCCATAGCGCCGGAGAGACTGCATATAGAGATCACCGAATCCATGTTGCTGGATGACAGTCCCCATTGTCTGGAAGTGCTCAACAGCATTCGCCAACTCGGGGTGACGATTCATATGGATGATTTTGGAACCGGCTTCTCCTCGTTGAGCTATCTGCGCAAGTTCCCTATCTCTGTGATCAAAATCGACAAGAGTTTTGTCGATAATGCCTTGGTGAATGAGGCAGATGCCAGCCTGGTGCGGGCAATAGTCATGATGGGCAAGAGCCTGGACTTGCAACTGGTGGCAGAGGGCATAGAGACCCGCGCGCAATGGATCTTGCTCAAGTCCATGGGCTGTGATTTTGGCCAGGGCTATCTACTTTCAAGACCACTGCCGGCCAAGAGCCTGACGCCAATCCTAGCTCAGGGTGAAACTTTCATCCGTCAACTTCTGGCATAAAAAAGCAGCCTTGAGGCTGCTCTTGTCATCGCTGGATAGCCTTAAGCCATCTGTGCATTCATTACTGTCTCGCCACCTTCGCTCGCCAATTGCATCAGATCCTTGTCCACCAGGAACAGCGCCTTGCCATCCTCGCCCACCAGACGGATCTTATCGACTATCGACTTGAACAGCTTCTCTTCTTCGTGCTGCTCGGCCACATACCATTGCAGGAAATTGAAGGTGGAATAGTCTTGAGTCGTGAAGGCGGTATGAGCCAATGCATTGATCTTGCTGGTGATCAGCTGTTCGTGCTCGTAAGTGTACTCGAACAGGGACAGCAGGGATTCAAAGTCGGCTTTGGGCGCTTCAATGGCTCCCAGCAGAGGCATGCCACCGGTTTCACTGACATAGGTGAACAGGCGACGCATATGCTGCATCTCTTCATCAGCATGATCCCGCAGGAACTTGGCCGCGCCTTCAAAGCCCTTGTCTTCACACCAAGCGCTCATCTGCAGATACAGGTTGGAGGAAAAAAACTCCATATTGATCTGCTCGTTCAACTTATCAATCATGGCTTGTGCCAACATATCCTTGCCTCTCATTTCGGGTATCTGTTTCATGGGCGCTATTGTTATCAAGGGACACAACAAATGCAAGAATCTTTACCTAACGCAATGATTTATAATGAAAACACTTTTCATTTAACTTGAATTATCATTTGCTATTTGCCGCAATCCGCTGACTGTAAAAGGAAAAGTCTACGCCCAGTGCACGAAAACTGGCATGCAGATCATAGTCATCCACTTTCAGCGTGGCATAATAGCCAACCAGGTTCAGTAATAGCTCAAATAAGGTTGCTCTATGTCCAAGCCGCAAGACGTCTGTGCCCATCCAGGGCTGATGCACCCGGATCTCGCTCTGCCCCTGCTACTCGAGCAGGTCACCCCGTTGGAAGATACCGAAACCGTGCAACTGTCGGATTCTCTGGGACGGGTACTGGCAGAAGACTTGGCCAGCAGCATAGACTTGCCCCCGTTCGATAACTCGGCGATGGACGGCTACGCCTATCGTTATGCCGACCTGCCCGAGAAGGCCAGCCTGAAATTACTGGGTAGCTCCTTTGCCGGCCACCCTTTTGAAGGCCAGTATCAACCCGGCGGCTGTGTTCGCATCATGACTGGCGCTCCAGTGCCTGCTGGCTTTGATACAGTGCAGATGCAGGAAAAAACCGAGGCCAATGGCGAGCAGATCACCATAGAACCTTGCAAGCAGGCCGGAGACAATGTGCGTGGCCGCGGCGAAGAGCTGCTGGCCGGCACCAAGGTCCTCAGGGCTGGCACTCTGATAGGTGCCGCCGAAATGGGGGTGATGGCCACCATAGGGATCAGCAGCCTTAGAGTGATCCGCAAGGTTAAAATCGCTTTCTTCTCCACAGGTGATGAATTGCGCCCAGTGGGTTCAGAGTTGGCGCCCGGGCAGATCTACGACTCCAACCGCTACTCGATTCAGGGCCTGCTCAGCCGCGCCGGTGTCGAGTGGCAGGATCTTGGGGTGATTGCGGATGATCCTGAGGCTATCCGTCAGGCGTTTCGCAACGCCTCAGCCAGCGCCGATATGGTGATCACCTCAGGTGGTGTCTCGGTCGGTGAGGCCGACTTCACCAAGCAGATCCTCGATGAGGAAGGCAAAATAAGCTTCTGGAAACTGGCGATCAAGCCGGGCAAACCCTTTGCCCTCGGCCACATAGGCAAGGCAGTGTTCTGCGGTCTGCCGGGCAACCCGGTTTCATCCATGGTGACTTTCTACAAGCTGGTGTGGCCTTTACTGCATAAACTGCAGGGGCTGCCACAACCAACCCCGCTACTATTGGATGCTAAATTGACCGCCCCTATACGTAAACAGCCAGGACGGGTGGAATACCAGCGCGGTATTCTGAGCCGCAACCAGGATGGAGAACTGGAAGTGGCGGTCACCGGCTCACAGGGTTCAGGCATGCTGACCTCCATGAGCCTGGCTAACTGTTTTATTATTCTGGAGCAGATGCAGGGCGACACACCTGCTGGTACCAGAGTCACGGTTGAACCCTTTAACAGCGTGCTGTGCTGAGGCCGATATGAGCGACGAGATACTCACAGATGCCGAGATGTTGCGCTACAGCCGGCAGATCTCCATCAAGGCAATGGACATTGAAGGGCAGGAGAAGCTCAAACAGGCCAAGGTGCTAATGATAGGTGCCGGTGGCCTAGGCTGCGCTGCCGGTCAGTATCTGACTGTAGCCGGGGTCGGCAAGTTGACCCTGGTGGACTTCGATACTGTCGAACTGTCCAATCTGCAGCGCCAGGTACTGCACCAGGATGACAATATAGGCCAGCCCAAGGTGGAATCGGCCAAAGAGAGCCTGAGTGCGCTCAATCCCCATGTGCAGATAAATGCCATCAATGGGGTGTTGGATGATCCCGAATTGGATCAACTGGTTGCCGAGCACCATCTGGTGCTGGACTGCACCGACAATGTTGCGGTGCGCGAACAGCTCAATCGCAGCTGTTTTCGGCATAAGGTGCCCTTAGTGTCTGCCGCTGCCATCCGTATGGAAGGGGTGATCTCCGTCTTCGGCTATCAGCAACAAATGCCTTGTTACCACTGTTTCAGCAGCCTGTTCGGCGAGCAGCAGCTCAGCTGTGTCGAGTCGGGCATTTTAGCGCCGGTAGTTGGTATGATGGGCTGCCTGCAAGCAGTAGAAGCCATCAAGGTGATCAGTGGTATTGGCAAACCACTCTATGGTCGTTTGCTGATGTTCGATGCCATGACCATGGAGTTTCGCGAGATGAAGCTGCCGCAGATCTCCAACTGTCCCGTCTGCGGTTGAACAGATATAACAAGAGGCTGCCTGGGCAGCCTCTTTAATTTTCAGTATTTTTACTTGGCGTTAAGCCAGTCAGACTCAGGCAATACCCTGTCGACAATCCGGATCTCGGCAATATCACCGCGGAACAGATCGGCCACCTCACCGTCCCAACTGGAGGCCCCCACCATCCATTCACCGCCGGGAATACTCACCAGCCCATGCTGCTCGGCTTCGGCGGTACGCATTACCCTGGAGTTATCCACATACATGGTGGCGTATTGGCCGTCATTGACTATAGCCACGTGATACCAATAATCCCTGTCCACTTCCCATGACCAATTACTAGGCCCCACGCCATTGCTGGAGGTGGAGATCCACTGGAACTCCTTGAGACTGGAAGCAGTCAACGCCAGCGAAGGATCGCCGCCGCCACAATCCAGCTTATGGTGTTCACACACCTGGCTCTGGCTGGGTTTATGAGCAAAGACTGCGCCCCAGGCATTTTCCGATGCCTGCCATTCTGGTGCCAGGCGCACTATCATCTCTATGGTGTACTGCGGCAGAACACCCGCCTGACCATCGGCAGAAACCAGCGTCGGTGCCTGGCTGGAGAGATAATAGCCGCCCTGGGTATTGCCGCCCTTGAAACGAGCCGCCCCAGTGGCGTGGCCAAAGCCAGGAGCTTCATCGAGCAGTTCAAACAATTGCTCCTGAGTGCCACTGCTGCTCCCCTTGGCCTTGAGGCTCAAGGTATTGCCGCGCCCGGATAGATCCATAAACTGCACCTTGGTCGGATCTGTGCTGGTTAACTTGTGCTCAGCATCGAATATCCAGTAAGCGAGTGTTCCTTCAAGCTTACCCGGGCCTTCGGTTTCCACTTCCTGATTCAGCTTGGCAAAACGTTTTTCAAAGTCCAGCGGCTGTTCAAACTCCCAGCGTTGCAGCACATCCTGCGGCTGCCTCTCTGCATCCGGAATGGCGGCTACCCAAGGTGAGAATGAACGGAACTGCAACCGCTTGTTGGCTTCATCGAAACTCACCAGTTGCAGCATACCGTTGCCACCCCAGAATCCCGATTGATAGTCCACCAAGATCATGACCACATCGCGGCCATAGCGGTTCTTGGCCACCATCTTGGCCTCACCATGGTGATGGCCGTTAAAGGTGAGGAAGATCTGGTCATTGTCTTTGATCAACTTGTCCCACAGCATGGCGCCATTGTCGGTAAATATGGCGCTATTGCCATCATCGGCCACATTTAATAACTGATGGGTAGTGAGTATGGTTGGTGTTTCCGGGTGAGCATCCAATACCGACTGTGCCCAGGCGATACTGGCCGCCGAGGTACGCCAATCGAGCGCCAGCAACAGATACTCGCGCTCACCGCCCTTGAAGAGGTGATAACTGTTGAAGCCGGTGGCATCCGCCCCCTGGAAACTGGCAAAGTTATTTTGCTGCAAAGACGCCGGGAAATGCTTGAGGAAAGGCTCTGCCGCCAGGCTTCTGTCGCTGTCGAGGTTGCTGTTGATATCAACCCCGGACTGACGGTAAGCCAGCACATCATGGTTACCCGCCAATATGCTGTATGGGGTGGCTGGATTGGCCTCCAAAATGCTCATGGCCGCGCGGGCATTGAGCCATTCCTGCTCTGAGTCAGGCAGGTCAACCACATCCCCCAGATGCGCCGTAAAAACGATATTTTGTTGCTGGTAGTTATCGGCAATCCATTGAGTTTGAGCGTTGTAGCGCTCGGGATTATAGCGGGAGTACTTCTGGGTATCGGGCATGACCACCAGAGTATAACTCTCGGCTGCGGCTTGAGTGCCACTGTCGCTGTCTGAGTTACACCCGGTCAGGCCAAGCACGGCGCCCAGAACCAGTGCTCCAATTGAGTAACGCATTAAATCTCTCCAGTTCAGGCTAGTAAGAAAGTCTGAATTTAAACAAGGACAGATGAAGCAAAATAAATACTTTTATTTCAAAATCATTAAGTTACAACAAAACATCAAAACAAACATATTGGCAACATAAGTCACTATTGCAGCAAGTGCTTGATGGTTGGAAAATGTCGTACAGAGTTTTGGGTGATAGCGGCTTGTTGAGCTTAATATTTTTCTATATTGTGTGGCGCTTTCATCTCGCCTGACATCCACAAACAAGGAAATTTCCCACTATGGACAATAGCCTGCGACGCAACTTTGGCACAGATAAGGGCCAGATCAGTGCCGGCAAATACAACCTGGTCGTTGGCCTGACCCTGATCTGGGGTTTTGTGGTCAACTATCTGATGGTGTTGAATATCGATCCCGCAATCATCGCCACGATTCCAATCTGGTTGTTCTTTATCGGCTACTTCGTCTGCTGTATGGCAGGCGTCTATCTGTTTGAAACGTCAAAGATGCCTGCCGTCAGCTTTCTCGGCTACAACCTGGTCGTTATTCCCTTCGGCCTGATAATTAACCTGGTGGTCAGCAGCTATGACCCAACTCTGGTGTTGGAGGCACTGCGGATAACGACTATCGTGACTCTGGCAATGATGATATTGGGCACCCTATTTCCCGCCTTTTTTGCCCGCATAGCCGGCGCCCTGGCCATAGCCCTGCTGTTGGTGATCATTGTCGAACTGGTGGAACTATTTATCTTCAAGAGCCATCACGGCATTACCGACTGGATAGTGGTATTGATCTTCTGCGGCTACATTGGCTATGACTGGGGCCGAGCCAACGCCAAGGAAAAGACGGTCGACAACGCCATCGACAGCGCCGCCGCGCTTTATATGGATATCATCAACCTGTTCCTGCGGATCCTGAGCATTCTGGGAAGAAGAAATTAACCCATGCGTTTACTCTTGCTGTTGCTGCTGTCTATGGCTTTTTTGCTCTCTGAACGGTGATAGAATTCCCGGACGCAAGCCAAGTGTAAAGCTCCAGAACCAGGATAGGTTTTGCATCTAAGCGCTATCTTGTTCGGTTCGTGATGAACCAAAGCTCGATAGCGCGAATAACGATCTGCTTTCAATTTTGAAGCTAAGGAAGGTGTCGGCAATGAAGAAACGTTATGGCTTTATCCTGCTGCTACTGCTGATCTTTGTCGGTGCCCTGATCCCGGAAACCCCACAGGTGCCGGTTCACCAAGCCAGCGCCAAAGACTGGCATAAAGACAGTTTCTGGTATTATCCCTGGGGCACCTCAGGGGTACACAAGGGCATAGACATCTTCGCCGCCCGCGGCACTCAAGTGCAGGCCCCGACGCCCATGTTGCGCCTCTATCAAGGGGAGTGGCGTCTCGGCGGCAAGGTGGTGCTGGCCTTGGGGCCAGGCTGGAAGTTGCATTATTTCGCCCATCTGGACAGCCTGGAGCCGAACGGTCTATATCTACCTCAGGGCAGCAAACTGGGCACAGTCGGCGACTCGGGCAATGCCAAAGGCAAGCCGCCCCATCTGCACTACAGCATAGTCAGCCTGATGCCCATGCCTTGGTTGATGGATGACGCGCCCCAGGGATACAAGAAGGCGTTTTATCTCAATCCTGTGACCTATCTGGCTCCCCGCTGAGTGCCTGCTGCCTGAGCCATTCGAGAAACACCCTGACTCTGTGGCTCTGCTCGCGGCCGGGAGCCGGCAGCAGCCGATAACTGAGTCCAGGCAACACCTTGCCCGGCAAGCAAGGTTTCAACCAACCCCGCTCCACCAAAGAGGCCACCAGCACAGAACTGGCAAGCGCCAGGCCTTCACCGGCCAGAGCGGCCTGCACCAGGTGATCCTCCTGGGTAAACTCCAGCAATCTGGCACCCTTGAACTCGTGATAGGTCTGTTGCCATTGCAGCCAATCGAGCCCGTCGAGAGCCGGATTCTGCCAACGGGTCTGCAACAGCGTCACCTGAGGTTGCTTGCTCTTGAGATAACCGGGACTGGCGTAAATGCCGAACGTCTCACTGAACAGCACCTCTTCGCCTTCTGCCGCTTTGCCGTAGCGTATGCAGAGATCTGTCTCACCCAGAGGGTCGCTAGGCTGCAGCCCCTCATTGCTGCTGACCGACACCCGAATATCGGGGAAACGCTGCTGAAAGTCCGGCAAGCGCTGCGCCAGCCATAGGGCGGCAAAGCCATGGGTAGTGGAAACTCTCAGCTGGTTTGGTGTCACGCCCAAACGTTCAATCCCCTGGGCTATGCCGAGCAAGGCCTGGCGACAGGATTCTGCCAACTCGGCTCCGGCCGGTGTCAGTGATACCGCCCGGGTCTGGCGGATAAACAAGCGGGTGTCCAGCTGAGTCTCGAGATTTCTTATCTGATGGGAAACGGCAGTCGGAGTCAGGCTCAACTCCTCCGCAGCCAGCTTGAAGCTCAGATGCCTGGCGGCGGCTTCGAACACTCTCAAGTTATTCAGTGTGGGTAAATGGGCAAACATTGCGATCAAATAAGTGAATTTTACTCATCTATAAGTGAGAAATGACCCTTTGTCAACTCGAGCGGTATTCCAGATAGTTATGCCCTGAGCAAACAAACGGAGAAAGTGATGAAAACCCTTTTAAGAATAGATGCCAGCGCGAGAAGAACCGACAATGACAAGCCCAGCTATAATTCGATTTCCAAGTCGTTGGCGCAGCTATTTTGCGATCACTGGCAAGCCCAAAATAATCTATCCGAATTCATCTATCGTGATCTGGGTGACCAAGTACCGCCGGCCATCACCCAAGATTGGATTGCCGCCGTATTCACTCCGGAGGAACACCAAAGTACAGAGCAGCAACGGCTGCTGGCACTGTCGGACTGCCTTATCGACGAGCTGCAGCGGGCCGATATCATTCTGATCTCAACGCCCATGTACAACTATGGCATGCCGGCGGCACTCAAGGCCTGGTTTGATCAGGTCATACGCATCAACCGCACATTCAGCTTCGACTTAAAGCGCGGCGATTTTCCGCTGCGGCCGATACTCAGCGGCAAAAAACTGGTTTTGGTTTACTCCTGCGGCGAGTTTGGCTTTGGCGAAGAGGGGATCCGCGCCGGAATGAATCACCTGAGTCCTCATATCAAGACCCTGAGCCACTATCTGGGGGTGGAGCAGTTTTATGAAGTGCGCAGCGAATATCAGGAGTTTGCCGACGAGCGCCATCGGGCTTCCATCAAAGCGGCCAGCGCCTCACTGACGGAGCTGGCCCTAAAAATTTAGCAATCAAACCACTGCATTTAAGAAGCTAAAGCCCGGATTGGCCGCGAACAAAGACCAGCCAATGCCGCTGTCTCAGCGTTTGTTCTCAGTCCTTGGTTACCACCCAGAGTGCATGCAGCAATCCGGGGAACCAGAAGAACAGACAGAGAATGATATTGATCAGCAGGTCTTTACCGGCACCGGCTTTGAGAAATACCGCCACCGGCGGCAATAAAATGGCGATGATGACGAGCAAGAGTTTATTGGTATCCATGGTATGACTCCTGGCGAGGAATTAAAGGGACAACCCATTTAACTTGGCAGCATGATGCCCAGCTTGCAACCTTTTCTCTTTCCCCGAGAGTGAACCTAAATGTCAACTACCAGTATTTATTTGCGCTTGGGCCAGTGCAAATCCCAGGGTTGCTTAAGCTTTTGCAACTGACTCAAAACGCCCGACTGCATAAAAGCCTCGCCCTGCGATGGTAAACTCAGGTATCTGAGCACTTGCCCGTGCCATTCAAACTCCAGCGCATAAGCGTGCAGGTAGCCACGGTCGGCATCAACAGCGCTGCCGCCATAGAGAGTATCCCCCAGAATCGGCACTCCCAGGCTGGAAAGCGCTACCCTCAGCTGATGGGTCTTGCCGCTGTGAGGCTTGAGCAGGTACAGGCGCAGCCCCTCGGCGACCGACCAGGAAAAGAACTGGGTAACGGCCGGGTTATCGGTGGAACGCAGCAGTTTATACTGGCTACGGCGGGACTTGGCCATATCACCTATGATCCAACCCTGTTTCTTACCCGGTTTACCCTTGGCCAACGCCAAATAATATTTCTGCACCTTGTGTTCACTGAACATGCGGGTAAATTCGGCCGCCGCCTCGGATGAACGGGCCAACAGCAATAGGCCGGAGGTCAAGGTATCTAGCCTATGTACGGGATAGAGCTTATAACCCAATTTTCGCTCGGCACTGGCCACTAAACCTGCCTCACCGTGCTGGCTGTGAAAATGAACCCCGGGCCGCTTGTCCAGCAGGATAAAGTCGGGCTCTGTGGCTATCACTGAATACATGGGTTAAACCTGAAATGTGACTATGACCCTAAGGCCGGGGTGGTTATCCTGCAGCGAAATACTGGCGTTGTGCCGCGAAAGAATCGCCTTGACCATAGAAAGCCCCAAGCCGGTGCCTTGCTTATGACGGCTGGGATCCAGCCGCACCAGCCGCTCGAAGACCCGCTCACGCTCCGCTTCCGGGATCCCGGGGCCATTGTCGCTGATGATGACTTGGTTGGCTTGCTGCAAAATGGTGATACAGGCTCCCTCGCCTGCATAGCGAATGGCGTTGTCGACCAGATTGAACAGCGCCTGGAACAAGAGGTGCTTGTCGCCTGTGATAGGGCAATCCTCACTGGTTTCCAGCTTGAGTTGTTGCTCTTGTGCCTCGGCCAATACATCGGCCATATCCAGCAGATCGTGACACATCTGCTGCAAGCTGAAGCTCTCCAGCTCCAGTTGTTGTTGCCCTTCTTCAATACGGGTCAGCGACAACATGGCGTTGAAGGTCGCCAAGCAGTGATCCAGCTTTTCGATCAAGATGGCGCTGCGTTCAGGGAGTTCCTCTGCCGGATACTGCGGCAACTGCTCCAACCCTATCCTCAGGTGCGAAAGAGGAGTTCGCAGGTCATGGGCGATATTGTCTGTCACCCCGCGCACGGCGGCAAGGTTGCGTTCCAGGGTATCCAACACTCGGTTGAATTGGCGCGCCAGCATATCGAATTCATCACTGTTGCGACTCACAGGCAAGCGGGTGTTGTAGTAACCTCGCTCTATGCGTTCACTCAAGCGGTTGTATTGCACCAGACGCCTGAGCAGCGCCTTGGAAAACAGATACCCCATAGCCAGCGTCAGTACCACTGTCAGCATCACAGCGGTGGCTGCCGCGCTGAGAAACTTTTCGATCAAGGTCGCCAAGTGGTCGGTACGGGTGGCGATCAGCACAGGGCCATAGCGTGTCATTACCACGCCACCGGTGAGAATATGCAGCTTATCCGGGCCACCGGTAAGGATGGGGAAATCGCGGGTTTTCGGCAGCAGCGGCATATTGTCCGGCATAAAGGTCAACGCCCCGACCATATCCGGGCTACCCTGCCAGGCAATCAGTGCCGTTTGCGGATCAGCGGCATGAATTTGCGCCGCAAAGCTGCGCTTATCTACGCTCAAGGCCAGTTGCTGGTAACGCTGCGCCTCCGATGCCAGATGCTTCTCAACCTGAGACTGTTGTTCGGTTACCAGCTGTTGATAGAGGGCAAACAGTAACGCGCCGATGATCAGAGTCACCAGCACAGAGAAGAAGATGGTGATACGCCATACGCTGCTCTGATACGGCTTAATGGCTTTGGCGGAGACGATAACCAGCCCCTCTTATGGTTTCAATCAGCTCGCCATGCCCCAACTCTTCGAACTTACGTCTCAGCTTGGCGATATGCACATCAATAACATTGGTTCTGGGGTCAAAGTGGTAGTCCCATACGGCTTCAAACAGCAGGGTGCGGCTGATCACCTGATTGGCATGTTCCATCAGGTACTTGAGCAGCTGGAACTCCTTGGGTTGCAGCATTAGTTCAGTGCCGTCCAGGGTCACTTTACGGGTCAGTAACTCCATCTCCAATAAACCCACCTTGAGCTCTGTTTTAGCCGGCAGTGACTGGCCACGCAACATCAGTTTCTCAGCCCGTACCAGCAGCTCGGAGAAGGCGAACGGCTTGGTCATATAGTCGTCACCACCGGCTCGCAGTCCCTTGACCCTCTCGTCAACGTGACTGAGTGCCGAGAGGATCAACACCGGGGTTTGATTACCGGTGGCCCGAAGTGCCGCCAAAACCTTGAGACCATCGAGCCCGGGTAACATACGATCCAGGATCACCAAGTCGTATTGACTACTGGTCGCCAGCAGCAACCCCTGATGGCCATCGGCCGCAGTTTCAATGTTGTGTCCCTGCTCCAGAAAGCCCTTGACGATATAATCCTGAGTGGTTACGTCATCTTCGACCAGTAATATCTTCATTGTCAGTCCCATTTCAGTAGAGGCAATGGCCGCTGTTTTTCAATATCAAACGCCAGCTTATGCTTGCCTCGTTCATCCATTACTTTCAGCTCCAGGTAAGCAATCCCCAGATCTTTGTCCAACTGAGCCTCCAGCAGATGAGCCTTACTGTTTTGCATCGCCATTGCCACCAGTTGGGAAAAACTGAGCTTTTTCTGCACCAAGAGTTTGACCGCGGCCAACTCGGCCATATCGTCAGCCTCCAGACGATCGACTTTGCGTTTGAGGATCTCGCCGCTACCGGCGAGTATATCCAGCTCAGTGGTAGTGTGATCATCCGGGTTTATTAAGTCAATTTCATAGACCAGGACCCCATTATCCACATCGGTTTCAAACTCGACGATCACCCCGGGAAACTGGGACTCAATACGCTGCATCAGCTCTATAGGTTGAATACGGTCATTATCATTCAACAATTCCAGCAGCGAGGGAGCCGCGACTGCCACCGAAGAAAACAGCACCAGCCCCGCCAATAAACGTCTCATTTTGCCTCCATCCGAGCGCTGGCACCGAAGGCCAGCTACTCATACAAGCCAAGATTCATTTCGCAGTGTCACCAATCAAAGTGATACTTTCAATTTCAACTTCATTGCCGTTCCACTCCTTGTCAACCTCGCCGGTCAGTTTCACCAGAGTGCTTTCTTTCACATCGGCATTGATATTGCGCCACAGCTTATGGTCGATTTCGACTTTAACCTCGCCGGAATCATCACGGAACAGATAAGTTTCGTCGCCCAGACTCTTCACCAGGTAACCTGTCAGCTCAACCAGGGTATCGTCCTTGGCCTGCTCGACCTGAGACGCTGTAATGACCCGATTTTCGACTCCCGGCCCGGTATAGGCCGCAAGAGCAGCACCACTGCAGAGTGAGGATAATACCAGTAAATATGCCAACTTTTGCATCTTGTTTCTCTCCTGAGGTTGTTTCAATGGCTGCAGTATAGATTTCAGCGCTTGAACTCAGGATTGAAGCTAAATTAAGTTTTGATCATCTAACCGACAACAGGCATAAAGACCGTCTTTATCAGTGTTCGAGAATATGAATTTGTTCGGATTTGAGGGCTACTTCAGTCTGCATACCGGCAACCAACTCCAGCTTACGTGCCAGATGTAACGGCACTTCGGCGCTGAGAGTCTGATCCACGCCTTCGATTACTGCCAGCAAGCGCACAGACTCGCCCATCACCAGTAGGGATTCGAGCCTGACATTGAGTTTGTTGAAGCTGCGGCACAGGCGGCCACGGCTGATGGAGTTGAATCTGACGCCTTGATTAGGCACGACCCAACGTACCTTATCTCCCGGATTCAGGCGCGCATCATAGTCACAGGCAATCAGTTGCTCGCCAAACTTGAGCCAGGTGAGTTGCCGCTCCTGCTCCAGGGCCACCACTTCGGAGTCAAACAGGTTTCTAAGACCCATCTGCCGGGCAACCGCCTCGTTACGAGGTTTAGCCAACACTTCATGGGGCACACCCTGTTGCAGCAACTGCCCTTGGCTGATAAGCACCATGCGGTCGGCCAGCAACAAGGCTTCGTTGAGATCATGGGTCACCATGATCACCGGAATATGCAGCTGCGATTTAAGTCGTGCCAGCTCCAGATACAGGCGCTCACGGGTTTCGCGATCGACGGCAGAAAAAGGCTCATCCAGCAGCAATACCGAAGGCTCACGCGCCAGCGCTCTGGCCAGTGCCACTCTCTGTCTCTGACCACCGGACAACTGCTCAGGCAAACGATCCGGCAAACCTTGCAGATTAACCCGCTCCAGCCAATCCAGCGCCCTGGCCCGGCGTTCGGCCTTGGGCAGATGGTCAAGCCCGGCGATAACATTGTCGACCGCACTCAGATTGGGAAACAGGCCAAAGTGTTGCGGCACAAACCCCAGATGGCGCTGCTGTGGGCTCAGGTTCACCGTCTCGGAAAACCAGGGTTTATCACCATAGCGGATGCTGCCGGATTGCGGCTTATTGAGACCGGCAATCATCCTCAGCAGCGTGGTCTTGCCGCCACCGGAGGGCCCCACCACGGCCAGGACTTCACCGGCTCGGCAAACAAAGTCTGCCTGCAGTGGGATCCCCTTGGTTTGATGGACGCTGACATGCAGATCTGTCGGGGTCATTTCAATCTCCCGAGCCGCCGCGACAACCCTGTGGTCAATGCCAATGTGGTGATGGCAAACAGCAAGAGTACCAGCGACATGGTACCGGCCGAGGCGAAGTCAAATGCCTGGACACTGTCATAGATGGCGATGGAAATCGTCTTGGTCTCTCCCGCGATGGAGCCCCCCATCATCAGGACGACACCAAACTCGCCGAGTACATGGGAGAAACACAGCACCAGGGCCGTCAGGATCCCCGGCCATACCAAGGGCAACTCCACCTTGAATAGCTGCTTGGTGCGACTCATGCCACAACAGGCGCAGGCATCACGCACATCCTGTGGAATAGCTTCAAAGGCCCTTTGAATAGGCTGCACCGCAAAGGGAATATTGACCAGTACCGAGGCGACCACCAGGCCGGAGAAATGAAATACCAGCTGCACCCCCAGGGTTTGCTGTAGCCATAGGCCCAGCCAGCTTTCACTGCCAAGCCCTACCAAGAGGTAATAACCGATCACCGTAGGTGGCAACACCAGGGGCACCATGATCAGCGCTTCTATCCAGGACTTACCGCGAAACTCACGGTAGGCCAGCAAGCGGCTCAACAAGATGGCAAGCGGCAAGAGCACCAAGACACTGATAGCAGCCAGTTTGACCGAGAGCCATAGCGACTGCCAATCCATTCAGCTTCCCTCGGGCAGGGCAAAGCCATAGGCGCTGAACACTTGTCGCGCTTCCGGCCCCTGCAGATAGTCGTAAAAGGCTTTGGCATCGTCGCCGGCTTTCTCAAGCAGCACCATCCGCTGGGTCAGCGGGGCATGGGAATCTACCGGCAACGCCAGATAGCGACCTCTCGCCTGAAACTGCGGTGCTACCGCCAGCGACAAGGCAACTATGCCGCCTTGAGTCGAGCCACTCAAGGCAAACTGCGCCGCCTGGGAAACGTTTTCGCCATAGATGAGGTTGGCCTGCAACTCCTGCCACAAACCCTTTTGCTTGAGCAACGCACGGGCGCGCTCGCCATAGGGAGCATGATCCGGGTTGGCGATGGCAAAGCGCTTGATCTGCCCGGCGGCCAGTGCTTGTTGCAGCCCCAGTAATTCTTGATCCAGTTTCAGTGGCGAATTCTTGGGAGCCACCAGTGCCAAGCGCCCGTAAGCGTAGACCACCCCCTTGTCACGGGTGATGCCGGCGTCAGCCAGCGCCTCGACATAACGCTCGTCGGCCGAGAGAAACAGCTCGAACGGCGCACCATGCTTTATCTGCGCTACAAAGTTACCGGAAGAACCGTAGGAGATCTTGAGTTGGCGTCCTGTCTGTTGCTGATAGCGCTCGGCGATATCATCCAGGGCAAACTTGATATTGGCCGCCGCAGCCACATGAACGCTTTGCGCCGCCGCAGCCGGCAGACACAGACCGAGCAGCGCCAGTGCGGTCAGCACGGCCTTGTTCGTCGAATTCAGCAATCGCTCCAATAGCACCATCAAACGCTCCGGTTACTTTTCCCAGGCCTTGGCGGCCTGCTCGTCGGCATCGCGGGCCTCAACCCAGTGTTGGCCACTGTCACCGGCCTCCAGCTTCCAGAATGGTGCCTTGGTCTTGAGGAAATCGATGAGAAACTCACAAGCCGCAAACGCCGCCTTGCGGTGGGCACTGCTGACACCGATAAACACTATCTGTTCGCCCAGATGCATAGTGCCAACCCGGTGAATGATGGTCAGCTGATTCAGCGGCCAGCGCTCACGGGCTTGAGTGGCGATTTGCCCCAAAACGGCTTCTGTCATCCCGGGATAGTGTTCCAGCGTCAGGTCGGTAACCGCACTGCCATCGTTGAAGTCGCGTACCTTGCCGACAAAGGTCACCACGGCGCCATCGCTGTTATCGGCGGCGATGCGGGCATATTCGGCCGGGACATCAAAGTCGGCGGTTTGTACCAAAATACGATCGCTTTGCATCTCAACCTCCGGTTACCGGTGGGAAGAAGGCCACCTCATCACCCGCTTTGATCTCTGTATGCCAAGGGCTGAGAGTTTGGTTGACGGCTACCAACAGCTTGTCGGACGCCATCACTCTGGCCCACTTGTCGTCTGTGCCCGCCAGTTGGGCACGCAGCGCCTCGGCCGTCAAACCCGGCTGGCTCTCGACTTCAATGGCAGCCGTTCCCAATAATTCGCGTACTTGAGCAAAAAACAGCACTTTAATCATATCGTTACACCTTAAAATGACCGGATTTACCGCCGCGTTTCTCCAGCAGTCTTACCTGGGTAATCACCATATCTTTCTGCACCGCTTTACACATATCGTAGATAGTCAGCGCCGCAACCGAGGCCGCCGTCAGGGCTTCCATTTCAACCCCGGTTTTGCCAGCCAGCTTACACAGGCTGGTGATCCTGACCCGGTTTTGCTCCGGCTCGGCCTGCAGATCCACCTCGACCTTGGTCAACATCAAGGGATGGCACAGAGGGATCAGCTCTGAGGTTTTCTTCGCGGCCATAATGCCGGCGATTCTGGCAGTGGCAAACACATCGCCCTTATGGTGGCTGCCACTCATGATCATCTGCAGCGTCTCGGCTGACATCTCAATATAAGCCTCGGCACGGGCTTCGCGTTCAGTGATCGACTTTTCGGTCACATCCACCATATGGGCGTTGCCGTCGGCATTGATATGGGTAAAGGCATTAGTCATCTATAGCAACCTTTTTCAAATTGGATACGAAGTTACAGGGCCGGTGCCGGGCATCCAGCTGCTCTTTGAGGATCTTGTTCCAGGCCGTACGACATGCGCCGGTGGAACCGGGCAAACAAAACAGTGCCGTTTGATTGGCGATACCGGCAAATGCCCGCGACTGCACAGTAGAAGTGCCCAGCTCAGTGTAAGTGATGTGGCGAAAGAGTTCACCAAAGCCTTCTATTTCAGCATCAAACAACGGCCGCAGCGCTTCTGGGGTGTTGTCTCTGCCGCTAAAGCCGGTGCCGCCGGTGGTGATGATCACCTGGACATTGGCCGCGGCTATCCATTGGCTGACGATAGCGCGCATCTGGTATTTATCATCCGGGCATAGCTTACGCTCGACCAAGTTATGCCCAGCCTCCTGCAGTGCCTGTACCAGAAAACGCCCGGAGGTATCTGTTTGCAGCTCCCGGCTGTCTGAAAGGGTAAGAATGGCGATATTCAAGGGCTCAAAATGGGTATGAATGCAATGTCCCATGTCAGTTCCTGCTGCTGAATGCTACCGAGATGGCGATGATAAGTATCTGGCGCCCAAACGAGCGCCACCCTCAACCGCCGATAGAGGCCAGATGTTGGGTTACACCGGTAATGCCTTGGTGCAGATAGTGAGTCTCTTTCTTCTGTTGCAACTGCTGATGCAAACGGGCAATCAACTCATCCTGCTGTTCAGGACTCTGAAGCAGATCCCGAAGATCGACACCATGTTCGGTGAACAGACACAGGTGCAGCTTACCCTTGGCAGAAACCCGCAACCTGTTACAGCTGGCGCAGAAGTTTTTGGCATAAGGCATGATCAGCCCAATACGGCCACGATAATCAGGGTGGCTGAAGTTTTGCGCCGGGCCATCTTCGGCCGCGGGCTGATCATACTGCCAACCTTCGGCCTCGAGTCTGGCCTTGATATCGGCTCCAGCCAGGTGATGCGCCTTGAAGTAGTCGTGACCCAAACCGGTTTCCATCAGCTCGATGAAACGCAGATCTATGGGGGTATGTTTGATCCAATGCAGGAAACGTGGCAGGTCCTTGTCGTTGAGATCCTTGAGCAGCACAGCGTTGATCTTGACCCGCTCAAAGCCGGCTTCCAGCGCCGTATCTATACCGCGCATGACCTCATCGAACTTGTTCTCGCCGGTGATCTGATAAAACATCCTGGGGTCCAGGCTGTCCACAGACACGTTGATCCGCCTCAGTCCGGCGTCGTACCACTCTTTGGCGTGCTTCTCGAGCCTATAACCATTGGTGGTAGTGGCGATAGTGTGAATTTCGCTGTTGTCGGCAACTGCGCGAATGATATCGGTAAAGTCTTTGCGCAGCGTAGGCTCGCCACCTGTGATCCGTACCTTGCGGGTACCTACTTTGGCAAAGGCAGCAACCAGATTCTCAATCTCGCTGAGCGTCAGAAAAGAGGGCTTGCCCTCCGGGCGATAACCATCCGGCAGGCAGTAACTGCATTTGAAGTTACAGACGTCAGTAACTGACATCCGCAAATAGTGAAATCTTCGACCAAAATTGTCTTGTAATTGGGACATGATCACCTTTCCAAGTCAGGGAGGTGAGAGCATTTCTTTACTCACCCCGGTGGCAAAATTGCCACGGCTAAAGGACCATATCTTCACTGACGTAGGACCAAAAGCTCGGAGAACCGTCTGCGCCAATTATAGGACGAAAAGGGGGGTGAACCATACCCCTAAAAATGGATTTCCCGATCTGGTTCAAATCTGCGTGGACTTTTTGTGACAAGCTTCACTCATAAATTTCATCAAAACTAACGGCTGCTTTCCGATCAAATACTGTGCCCTGAATAGATTTTCAGGTAAGGTTGGAGCTGGATAAAAATAAAACACCCGTTTACATCGGGGGACTTTGAAGGATAGAGGTGACATGATGGAACGCGAATCAATGGAATTCGATGTTGTTATCGTTGGTGCAGGCCCCGCCGGACTGGCTACGGCTTGCCGTTTGATGCAGATCTCCAAAGACAGCGGCAAAGAGATCAGTGTCTGTGTGGTCGAAAAAGGCTCTGAAGTAGGCGCGCATATTCTCTCCGGTGCCGTCTTTGAACCCAGCGTATTGGAAGAACTCTTCGGTGACTGGAAAGAACTGGGAGCCCCCCTGCATACCCAGGTTACAGAAGATGAAATCTATCTGCTCAAGTCGGCCGAAGATGGCAAACATCTGCCCAACAGCCTGGTACCCAAGACCATGCACAACCATGGCAACTATATTATCAGCGTCGGTAATCTCTGCCGCTGGATGGCCGAGCAAGCCGAAGGCCTGGGAGTGGAGATATTCCCCGGTTTTGCTGCCAGCGAATTGCTGCTCAATGAAGACGGCAGCGTCAAGGGAATATTGATCGGCGACATGGGCATAGGCGCCGATGGCCAGCCCAAAGACAGTTATATGCCGGGTATGGAGCTACACGCCAAATATACTGTGTTTGCCGAAGGCTGCCGTGGCCATCTGGGCAAGCAGCTGATAGAAAAATTCCACCTGGATAACGGCAAGACACCACAACATTACGGCATAGGCTTCAAAGAGATTTGGAAGATCCCGGCCGAACAACACCAACAAGGTAAAGTGGTTCACAGTGGCGGCTGGCCGCTACAGGAAGGCGCCAGCGGCGGCGGTTTCCTCTACCATATGGAAGACAACCAGGTTGCCGTGGGGCTGATCATCGATCTCAACTACAAAAACCCGCATCTGAGCCCCTTTGATGAATTTCAGCGTTACAAGACCCACCCTGTCATCGCCAAGACCTTAAGCGGCGGCGAGCGTTTGAGCTATGGTGCCCGCGCCATCACCAAAGGGGGACTAAACTCTCTGCCCAAGATGAGCTTCCCCGGTGGTCTGGTAATAGGTTGTGATGCCGGGACACTCAACTTCGCCAAGATCAAGGGCACTCACACCGCCATCAAGAGCGGTATGCTGGCGGCCGAGACCCTGGCAGAAGGCCTTATCGCCGGAGTTGAAGGCGGAAAAGATCTCGACTGCTTCCAGGAGCGGCTGGAACAGAGCTGGCTCTTTGATGAGCTTTACCGTTCCCGTAACTTCGGCCCGGCCATGCACAAGTTCGGCACCTTCCTGGGGGGCGCCTTTAACTACATCGATCAAAACTGGTTTGGCGGCAAGTTCCCTGTGACCCTGAGAGACGAGCATCCCGACTATGCCCAGATGGCTGAAGCCAGCGCCTACAGCAAGATTGACTACCCCAAGCCGGACGGCAAGCTTAGCTTCGACAAGCTCTCTTCAGTTTATCTGTCCAATACCTTCCACGAGGAAGACCAACCCTGCCATTTGCGCTTGAAAGATGCCAATGTCCCTATTGCAGTCAACCTGGTGAAATACGATGAACCGGCGCAGCGCTATTGCCCTGCGGGTGTCTATGAGGTGGTTGAAGACGAGGGGCAACCCAAGTTTGTGATCAACAGCCAGAACTGCATTCACTGCAAGACCTGTGACATCAAGGACCCCAGCCAGAACATCACCTGGGTGACCCCCGAAGGGGGTGGTGGCCCTAACTATCCCAATATGTAATTAGTGACTGTAAGCCATAAGAACGCGTCTTTTAAGACGCGTTTTTTATTTACGCAAAAGCAATATTAGCACCTATTGATACATGAAGGCTTTTTGGTCATAATCCCGGTTCTACAATAAGATCCAGCCCCATAAAACAGCTGGCCTGCCTATACTCTACAAAGACTTACGGGGAAATCCCTGCCAATGCGTTAATTACTATGCTCAAGTGTAATTAACGTTAAATCAGTTAATGCTGTTGTCCACACTATAAGGATATGGATAGGCGGTCGCTATGAAACTCAAACTCACCATCAAACAAAAGATTCTACTGACAGTGACTCTGGCGGTACTGATGTCGACGATTTTAGTCGGTGTTCTCAGTCAACGCAGTGCCCGTAAGGTCGTTGAACAACGTATGCTCGACTCCGAACTGCCCAGCTTAATGCTACAGATCCGCAATAAATTAGATCTGGAAATCAGCACGCTGATGAATGGCGCCGAGCAACTGGCCCACAGTCAAATGCTCAGGCACTGGTTGGAACAGGGACGCCCCGAAGCCGAACTCCCTTTGGTCATCTCACAACTCAAGGACATGACTCGCCAGTATCACTTGGCGCAAGCTTCCTATGCCGATCGGGAAACAGCGGCCTATTACACCCAGGACGGCTTTTTGCGGATCCTCAATCAACAGCAGGACAGCTGGTTTTTCAACTACAGAGACAGCCGCCAGGAACGCATGTTGAATGTGTTCACCGAAGCCAACGGCGAGGTCAAACTCTTCATTAACTATCAACAGCCCAACGGTCGCGGCCTGGTGGGGCTGGCCAAGTCACTCGACGATATGGTGCGCCTGCTCAACTCCTTCAAGATAGAGCAAAGCGGCTATGTGTTCCTCACCGACAATCAGGGCAAGATCCAACTGCATCCGGACAAGAGCCTGACAGGCAAGCGCAGCCTGCAGGATCTCTACCCAGGCAATCTTAGCAAGCTGCTTGATAAAAGCGACTTCCAGCTGCTCGAAACCAAAGTTAATGGTACCGACATGCTGGTTGCCAGTAGCTATATTCCATCAATGGATTGGTATCTGGTAGCCCAGGTTCCTCAGGGGGAAATCTTTGCCCTGTTGCAAGAGGCAGCCTATCAAATTTTATTATGGACAGTGTTGATTGCCGCTGGCTTCATCTTCCTGGCGGTGATAGTGGCTGGCTCGGTTAGCCGTCCCATCAGCAAGGTGGCAGAAATGTTCCGCGACATAGGCGAAGGCGAAGGCGACTTGCGCCAACGTCTGCCGGTAGAGGGTGAGGATGAAATAGCCCAACTGGCCAAGGGCTTCAACAGCTTTATCTCCAAAATACAGGACTCTGTGGTCGAAGTGGCCGCCACCAGCGAACAGTTGGGGCTATCCGCCAAGGACGTCTCGGCGCAAGCCAAACAGACCATGAGCGACAGCCAGGATCAGAAAGACCGCACCATGATGGTGGTAACCGCCATCAACGAAATGGGGGCAACCGTTAACGAAATTGCCGCCAATGCGGCCCAGGCGGCGGTAACAGCCAAAGATGCCGACGGCGAATCGGCCACCGGCCAACAGGTGGTGACCCGTGCCCGCAATACCATTAACCAGTTGTCGCAGGATGTGGCTCAGGTCGGCGAGGTGATCGAATCACTGGCAACCCATACCAAGTCGATAGGCAGCATTCTGGATGTGATCCGTGCCATCTCAGAGCAAACCAACCTGCTGGCACTGAATGCCGCCATTGAGGCGGCTCGGGCCGGCGAAGCCGGCCGTGGTTTTGCAGTTGTGGCCGATGAAGTTCGCAACCTGGCTTCCCGCACTGCCGCCTCAACCGATGAGGTGCAGGTAATGATAGATAAGCTGCAGGCCGAAGCCGCCAGAGCCGTCAGTGCCATGGAGCTGAGTCGCAATCGATCCCATGAAGGTGTTCAGGCCGTGGATGAAGCCAGCCAGGCGCTCAGCGGTATCTCGGGGCAAATTGCCCAAATAAGCGATATGAATATCCAAGTGGCGGCAGCCACAGAGGAGCAATCCACTGTAGTGGAAGATATTAATCGTAACGTCAGTGAGATCAATGACATAACCCAGCGCACAGCCCAGACCGCCGAAGCTGCCGCCGCGGCCAGTGACGCGCTCAATAATCTGGCCTACAGGTTGGATACCTTAGTCGCCCGCTTCAAGGTTTAGCCTCAGGTTCCCCAACGGCAGCCTTGCAACTGCCGTTGGGAATACTGAACCTCATTCCCGCAAAACCTTGAGTACACATGCAACTCCTGAATCTTGCTGCTGATTGGTATAACATAGCCGCAACTATCTTTCGGCTAATAAAAGAGTATTCATGGAACCACAGATAGAATGGGCGCTGTCACATATCGCCTGGCTGATGTTTATTCTGGCAGGACTCTTCTTTGTCTTGCAGCTTTGGCGTTGGCAGCAGCTATTGAAACATATACGGGTTCAGTATCCTGAACTGGTTCAAACAGATGAAAATGATTCACCCAATATAGCGATAAGAGTCAAACAGTCGCTGGATTCTGGCACTCTGGCCAACAGCCAGGATCCTGTGATTATTCGCTATCAGAAACAACAGAGCAGCCTTAGGCTTATTATGGCTATTTTACTCACTATTGGCTTTGTAATGGCCATATTGGAGTGAGCTAAACCCGTTAGTAACTGCGTCATTCAAAACAGACCATAGATGAATATAAGTTATCTATGGTCTGTTTTATCAACCCAAAGTTCTGCTAGTGTTCCAAGGTTATTGTTTGGGCCAGGGAAAGCTCACCTCAGGCTGCTCGCCATAACAGGTGGGGCGTCTTGGGCAAACCGCACCTCTGGAGCAGATCAATCTAGCATCACCGGCAATCCCACGCTCGACCCAATTGATATTGAGGATCCGCGCAACCGTCAGCAGTTGCTGTTTTATCTTTCTGGGAATGGCGCCTTCTCCGCCCTGCTCGACACAAGCCTGTTTAAGATCTTGCGCCAATGACAAGGCATCTTCCCCTTGGGCCTCTATGGCAGGATTGAGATCTATCCCGGCACAAAGCACATGGTGATTGCCGGCCAAGTCTTTGACCTTGACCGATTCACAACAATAGATCCTGGGTTGTTGCTCCACATCCAGAATGGATATCTGCGCCGAACTGCCTTCCTTGGGCTCGGTGATCATCCGAAATACCGCCCAGTGCTGACAAGGATCGGCCACCGCCCGCATATTACCCCAGGGGAGCGGGATACCATTGCCGCGATACACTGCTTTTAGCTTGCCCGGAGCATAGGCGTCGAAGTAGTGCCAGTGAGGATAAGGTGAAACCCCGGTCATACGCCGCATCGCTACCGAGGGAGAAACCCCCGCCAATCGGTGAGCATCTATCTCGTAGCCGTATCTGTCCAGCAGTTGTCTGAATGCCACCTTGGGGCAGAGCAAGGCCCCGGCAAAGAAACTGGCCTCAAAGCCACGCCAGGCCTGGAGTATATCCTGGGCATTAAGAGACGAACTCTGGATCTGGGGATCGGTTTCACTGAAACCACTGCGGCCCACGGTCAACACATTGCTCAGCCCATCGCGGTTATGCAGCACACAGTGACCTATATGCACCGCCAAATCGTACTTGAGCCTGGTTGGTTGAGACTTGAGGATCTCGTTGAGAAATAGCGTTCCCGGCGGCTCCATGTAAGAGGTCACCAACTCTCCGGTACATATCCCCTGGGCATCCGTCAGCTGTTTTGCCGGCCGGGCGAACCATTGGATCTTCAGTCCCTGCGCCGCGGCGAGATCCAGCATCTCTTCTACCGACAAGGGCAGACGCTTCTTACCCACCTCTTCGGCGGCCCGTTCCAGATCGGGGAAATGGTTTTGATGGTGTTCCTGATGGGCGCGGATCAATAAGTGGGCAAACTGGCGGCCGCTGATCCCCGTCTGTGACAGCATCTCGGGAATGGCTATCTGCAGAATATCATTGGAAAACAGGAAGCCGGGCTCCAGCGGCATACCACTGACACCACCGCGTCGCCCCTTGTCCGGGGTGATAGCTTGCTCCTCCGGCGCATCGTCCAGAAACCAACTCACCTCTTTTTGAAAAACTGCAGCTATGACCGCCAGCATACCTGCACTGGGAACACGCTTGCCCCTTTCGATCATCGACAGGTATGACACAGACGGCGCCGACTCAGGATCGACCCTGACACAGCGTGCCGACAAATCTTCCATAGTTAAGTGATTGCGTTTTCTGAGGTTTCTTATTTTAGTTCCCAGAAAATGTGACTTACGGATCAGGCTTTGGTCTTGGCGCATTTTGTAAAATTCACACTGTAAAATTTTTATTGTGAAATTGTAATCAAAAAACCGCTAGCCTACAAATTAAGCAATTCACAGGAATTGTCCGGCCATGAGGCAAAGGTGCCATCTGGTCAAGGAAAGCAAAACACGAGGGCGAGACGATGAACATCTCCACTATGCAGCAAAAAATCAATCAAGAGCACAACCCTTTCATCGCCGAAGCCGTCTTTGCCGTGGAAGCACTCGGTGAACGCCATATCGCCGACAAGATGGCCAATGCCAAGCAACTGCTTGACCGGCTGTTCCCACTGGCAAACGGCTCACATGCCGAGGTGGTTTGCTATGTAGTCTACTATCAGCATCTCTTGGCCTGCTTTGCCGATGGCAGCCAGTGTGGCCTCAAACAGCCACAACAGTTTGTTGCCCTAAGCGGCCACCGCAGCGAACCAGAAGCCATATTGCTCAAGGATGATCGCGACTGTCACCTGGAGCTAAGTTTCGACCGCCAAGGCTGTGTCGGCAGCCGCGACTGCGCCGCCATTGAAGACATTCAGCTGGAACGCTGTCTCATCGATGGCCGCTGTCAGGACAACAGGCTCAAACGTGAGTGGATTAGCCTGTTGCACAATGATGGCGGTCAGCCACGCAGCAATAAGTGCTGCAAGCGCTTTACCACTAAAGATGGTCATGAGTATCAGTTGTCATCACAAGTCTAAGCGCCGAAGAATGTCATAGGCACTTGGCCCGAAACTTGTGCCAGAAATAACATCGACTCAGGATCGGGGAACTGGCTTCCCTGGTCCTGTTGTTTTAGTCAGAGATTCAGCAAAACTTACGCTGGATATTAAGTTAATTTTAGTTTTCCTAGCATTTTGCCTCACTTATACTAACGCTCCCGGAATTTTACTATCTCTTATCCATGAGCCAACTGCAGAAAAAGTGGCTGTTTTGCCTGCTTGCCCTCGCCTGCCTACACCCCGCCATCTCCTCACCTCTGGCACTCTTGGTGGGATTTGTGCTGGCTAATCTCAGCTGGTTGCCATCGGACTGGGATCTGGGGAAACTGACCAAAAAACTGCTGGCCATCTCCATTGTCGGCCTGGGTTTTGGCATTCCGCTGCAACAGGCGATCGACGCCTCTGTAGGCAATTTGCCGTTAATCCTGGGATCAATATTGCTGACCCTGCTGGCGGGCACGGCGTTGACTCGGGTTTTGGGGTTGGATAGGCGAGTCGGTCACTTGATTGCCAGTGGCACCGCCATCTGTGGTGGCAGCGCCATCGCAGCTGTGGCACCGGCTATCAATGCCCGCAACGAACAAACCGCCATTGCACTGGCCTGCGTCTTTGTACTCAACTCGGTTGCCCTGTTCGTTTTTCCCGTGATAGGTCATCTGCTGCAATTAAGTCAACATGACTTCGGGGTTTGGAGCGCCATCGCCATTCATGACACCTCTTCCGTGGTGGGCGCCGCGTCCGCCTATGGTGAAGAAGCACTTAAGACAGCAACCACCATCAAACTGGCACGTGCCTTGTGGATAGTGCCTCTGGCGGCTATCAGCGCCTTGTTATTTGGTGGCAAGGGTAAACTCAATATTCCCGGATTTATTCTGTTTTACTGCCTGGCTATCGCCATCACCAGTTTGTTGCCGCAAGGCCAATTTATCTATCAGGAGCTATTTGCGCTGGCAAAGCGTGCCCTGGTGGTGTGTTTGTTCCTGATTGGCTGCGGTATCACCTTCAGGAAACTACAGCAAAGTGGTAGTAAGCCCTTACTTCTCGGCGTGATCCTCTGGCTGTTTATCGGCAGTTCGTCTCTTGGTTATATTCTCTGGCAGGGTTGAAAACAGGTAACAAAAGCCTGCGAAGGCGCTGAGTTCAATCAGGGCCCGCAACAAGCCTTGGGTCTGGGTCGATGCCAGTACCACCAGTAAGAGAAACAGCAAGATATAGCCAGGCTTCACCGCCACCTCCACAGTTAAATAATGCCGCTATTATTGGTGTCTGTGGAGCCTGGGTGCCAATATCGATTCTCGATAATAAAGAACCCAAAGCACTAAGAAAAAATTTTTTATACCTTTTTATGGCAGAAGACCTGCTCTCTGTGACAGCGATAGTCTGGTAGCAATAAGAAAAGTTGCCGGGGAAATGCCTAATCCTACTCGCTCAGCAGCCACTGGATTGGCTTCAATAAACGCGGATAAAACCGCTTTCAAAACGACAGATGCCAATTGTGTCTTAGGCCGCCTGTGAAGCATCGGTGCTAGCAACAGGCTGAATAAAATCTTCCATAAACCAGGCACAGAAGGTATGGCGGCCATCGACATCCGCCTTGGCGTAAATTGCCGAGGCCTGCTGTCGCACCGTCTTCTCCTTGGTACTGCGAACACTGGCAATCTCCTTGAAACTCAAGCCTTTCAACAGTAATAAAGCCACTTCCTGCTCACTGCGGGTCAGCGACCAGAGTTCAAATTGTTGCTGTACCGCCTGAGTGTATTCCTGGCGGGCGGCTTGCATTCGGCTGGAGATGTTGCAGATCCTGGCGTCGGCATTGGCCAACTTTGACTTGAGTAGCTGCATCTCGCGGCTACGGCGGATCAGATCAAAACTGATATACAAGGCACCACAGGCAGAAAGAGCCACCAGAATGCTCTCCTGCACTATATGATAAGTCGGCACTCCGAGCTGCATATCTGACAACACATCCAGCAAATTCAGCGTCATGATCACACTGAGCAGCCCTATCATCACCAGATCCTTCATTGGCACAACTCCCGACTAATAATCTTCAAAAACATACAGTTAAATTATGGTACATATGTCCCATAAGCCCAAATATGATACATGTTGCCGAAGACGACAAGCCAAATCAGTGCCAGGCTGGCGGCAGATATTTCCCCAAGAGAAACTCCCATGAAAATCCGCCCCCTCTACCTGGGCTGTAGCCTGCTGTTAATGGTGTTTCAGCTGAGAGCGGCCCCGGAAACAGACAGAGACGCCCTTTTGTCCCTAAGTCAAAACAGGCTGCACACCTCTTCGGCACAATTGGCTCCAATATATCACAGCTCGGACGGGCTGGCAGGGCTGCCAAGCATCAGTTTGAGCCATCTTGGCAGCCTGGAAAGCCACAACAACTATGAGCAGGAGCTCTCGCTCAACCTGCCTTTTCAGTCGCCGGCCATGCAGCGCCAGAACGCCAAACTCAAGCCCATTAACGAACGCATGCTGGAATTGCAGAGCCAATTGCAGCGCCTCTATCTCTCTGGACTATTGCGTCAGTATTGGTGGCAACAGGCACAAGCCGAGCAGGAACTGGCGCAACTGCGCCACAAGCAACAAGTACTGCAGCAACTGTTGCAGCGGCAACAAGCCCTGAGCCGAAGTGGCGAAATGCCGGCAACTGCGGTACTGCTATTAAAACGTGAACTGCTGGAGTTGTCGCTCGCAAAGCTCCCACTGGAGCAGCTGCGACAAGAGGCCAATGAGGCACTCAAGCGCCTGACCGGGCTGCAACAGCTGCCATCGCTGGATGAAAGTGACACCCCACTGCCGAATGATGCCGGTGCCGGGCATCCCATGTGGCAATTGCTGGCGCTGCAGCAGCAACGTCAACAGCTCACCACAAACACCCAACTCGAAGGAGATGACACTCCTTGGTTGGTTTCAGTCACGGCCAAAAACACTGCAACTCTGGGACAAGATGAACAGTCTCTGGGTCTGGCACTGGAGATCCCCTTGCCTGTTGGCAACGGCCTGAACCAGCAACAGCTTGGCGAGTTGCAGCAACAAAGACTGCAACTGGAGCAACAGCAACAACAGCAGCTACTGCAGAGCCAACTGCAATTGCAACAACTCAAACAGCGCCAAGCCCAACTACAACAACAGCAGCAAGGGCTGGAACAAGCCGTGCAGCTGAGCAAACAGCTCAGCCAAACCCTGCTGACCACGGCCGAACAAGGCCCAGCCCAGTATGAATCCTGGCTGCGGCGCCACCTTGAGGCCCTGGATACCCAAGCCAGGCTGTCGCTCAACCATCTGGCACAAGCCCAGCTGCATTCCCAACAACTGCAAGCGCTCGGAGTTACCCTATGACCCCTAAAACCCTGGTTGGCACACTGGTGTCGACCCTGTTCTTCTCCCCGCTGTGGGCGCAGGAAATTTCGGTTGCTGACCTCGGCAAGCTGACACTCAGCTTCACCTCAGTGAACCAAGTACAACAGATAGAGGCCGCCCCTGTACCGGCAATATTGGCGGCTCAGCCCGGCAGCAGCTTCTATCTCACGGCACCGGAAACCATCCAACAGCGACGCTGGTTGGTGGCCGAAGGAGAATGGGTCGATGAAGGTCAAGCACTGGTGCAACTTAAGGGCGCCGAAATTGCCCACTTTCAACTGCAATTTGCCGCCGCCGAAGCGGCATTCAAGCTCGCCAAGCAACGCTATGATCGCAACCAAAAGCTGCGGGCCAACGGCGCCATAGGTGCCGAAACCTGGTCGCAGATAAGCCGCCAGTATTTCGACGCTTTGCTGCAATATGAACACCTGCAGCATTTCAGTGAATTGCTTAAGCCGGGGGACAATCCCGAGACTCTGATATTGCACGCGCCCATGGCCGGACTGCTGCAATATGGCGATAGCAGTGAACCGCTGATGAGCGGCGCCCCACTGCTGGGGATACTGCCCGCCGACGAACTCAGGCTTAAGCTGCGTTTACCCCTGGCCCAGAAAGACAGTGTCAATGCCGTGATGGCCGGAGAGTGCCAACTGCAGATAAGCCGCAAGGACCAGTTGGCCAAACAGGGCTTTGTCGACGCCTGGAGCCAGGCCGTTCCCCCAAGCTGCGGCCTGCAACCCGGGCAGCAGTTGCAGGTTATTCCGCTGCAGGCCATCAATGCCCTGGTGGTGCCCAAGGAGAGTCTCTATTCCTGGGGCACTGGCAGCCAGGTGCTGAGTCACAGCCAAAATAAACTGCGACCAACCGACGTGCAGGTTATAGGTGCCAGCGCCGACAGCTACTTCCTGGCACCCAATGAAACTCTGGTCGGTGCCGAGGTGCTGAGCGACTCAGTGGCGGCCGTCAAAGGCATACTCCTGGGTTTGGGGGGCGAATAGCATGCTCAGTGCCATTATCCGTTTCTCCCTGACTCAAAGGCTGTTTACCCTGATAACAGCGCTGCTGCTCTGTGGTGCCGGCGCCTATTCCTGGTTGGGGCTGCCGCTGGACGCCTTCCCGGATATCTCGCCGACCCAGGTGAAAATCATCCTCAAGGCTCCCGGCATGACAGCCGAAGAGATAGAAGCCCAGGTGACAGTACCTGTTGAGACTGAGCTACTGGGGATCCCCAAGCAGGCGATACTGCGTTCCACCAGCAAGTATGCAATTACCGATATCACCCTGGACTTCAACGAAGGCACAGATATTTACTGGGCCAGACAACAGGTGAGTGAACGCTTGGCGGCGGTATGGGACAAGTTGCCCGCCGATCTGGAAGGCGGCGTTGCCCCCATGAGCACCCCGCTCAGTGAAATCTTTATGTTTTCGCTGGAGAATCCCTCGCTGTCGCTACTGGAGCGCCGTCAGTTGCTGGAATGGGAAGTCAGGCCGCTGCTGCGTACCGTGCCCGGAGTCGCCGATGTCAACATTCTCGGCGGTTTTGCCAAGACACTGCAGATCACCCCGGATCCCGTCGCTCTGGCTCAGGCCGGTATCAGCCAGGAAGAGTTAATAGCCCGTATTGAGAGCAACAACAGCAACACGGGTGCCGGACGCATCACGCTCGGGACAGATAACCTGACGGTTCGCACCGAAGGGCGCATCGACTCGCTGGAGGCCCTGCAACAACTGGTGATTGCCACCAATCAGGGCGGCAGCTATCGCCTGCAAGACCTTGCAAAAGTCGAAATAGGTCATCTCAGCCGCTACGGTGCAGTGACCCGTAATGGTGAAGAAACCACAGAGGCCTTGATCGTCGGCCTCAAGGATGCCAATACCGATCAGGTCATCAAACTGGTACGGGAAAAGCTGGCCCAGATAGAAAAAACTCTGCCTCCCGGCAGCCAGCTGAATGTGTTCTACGACAGGGCCAACCTGATAGATACAGCCATAGGCACCATTTCAGATGCCCTGTTTCAGGCCGTGGTATTGGTTATTCTGCTGCTAGCGCTGTTTCTCGGCAATTTGCGCGCTGCATTGGTGGTATCACTGTCGCTGCCGCTGGCGGCGCTGGCCACCTTTATGCTGATGCGTTACTTCAATCTGTCGGCCAACCTGATGAGCCTCGGCGGCCTGGTGATCGCCATCGGCATGTTGGTGGACTCCTCCGTGGTGGTGGTGGAGAACATGGTCAACCAGATTGCCGGCGGCAAACGCCTGCCCAGGCTGCACCTCATCTACCGCGCCACCAAAGATGTGGCCGTGCCTGTGGTGTCCGGCACCCTGATAGTGATCATAGTCTTCTCACCGCTGCTGACCCTCAGCGGCCTCGAAGGCAAACTGTTCACCCCAGTGGCTATCACCATAGTGTTTGCCATGCTGTCGGCACTGGCACTGTCGCTGACGGTGATCCCTGTGCTGGCCTCCTATCTGGTCAATGAAAAAGCGGCCAACGAACCCAAGGCCATTGGCTGGCTCAAGGCCCGCTACCTGCTCAGTCTGCAGTGGGTGTTACTGCACGGTAAGGCTTTTTGCGCCACGGCACTGGTGGCACTGGTACTGAGCCTGGGGCTGTTTACTCAGGTGGGTAAAACCTTTATGCCGACCCTGGATGAGGGTGACATTATTCTGCAGTTGGAGAAGTCCCCGTCGATTTCGCTGCAGGCCTCGCTGGCACTGGATACTCAGATAGAGCAGCACCTGCTGACCACTGTACCCGAGATACGCCAGTTGGTCGCCCGCACCGGCGCCGATGAGCTGGGGCTGGATCCCATGGGGCTGAATGAAACAGATGTATTCATGGAACTTAAACCCGTGGAGGAGTGGCGCTTTGCCAGCAAGGAGGAGCTTATTGATGCCATACGCACCGAAGTGCTCAAGTTTCCGGGGATCAATTTCAACTTCACCCAACCTATCCAGATGCGGGTCTCCGAGATGCTTACCGGTAGCATAGGCGATGTGGCGATTAAAATTTTCGGTGAAGATCTTGAGACGCTTTCAAGATTGGCCAGCGAGACAGCACACCTGACCAGCGCCACTCGCGGCAGCCAGGATGTCAAAACCGCCATGACCGAAGGCAGCCCCTTTATCAACCTCCGTCTCAAGGAGGGTTTGGCCCGCAGTTACAACATGAGTGCCGATGAGTTTGGCCGATATCTCAAGAGCCAACTGGAAGGCCTGGCCATAACCGAGATAATCCAGGGCAAGAAGCGAACTCCCGTGCTGATCGCCCAGGCAGCAGATGGTATCAACAGCCTGCCGCAACTGGAGCAAAGGCTATTGGTGATGCCGGATGCCAGCCTCAGGCCCCTTGGTGAACTGGCGCAAATAAGCTATCGCGAAGGGCCGATACTGATTGAACGCGAGCAAGGCAACCGCTTTGCCGTGGTCACCACCAATGTCAGCGGCCGCGATATCGTCGGCTTTGTTGAAGAACTACAGGGCAAGCTGGCCGCTGAGCTGTCTCTGCCCAGCGGTTACAGCCTGAATTTCGGTGGCGAATTCGAGAACCAGCAACGGGCGACCCGTAACCTGCTGTTGGTGGTGCCCGTGGCGCTGATGCTGATCAACCTGATCCTGTTCACCACCTTCGGCAATATCTCCAAAGCCTTGCTGATCCTGGCCAACGTCCCCTTTGCCATGATGGGCGGTATCTTCAGCCTGTTTATCTCGGGCGAATACCTGTCGGTGCCGGCCTCAGTGGGCTTTATCGCCCTGCTGGGGGTAGCCGTGCTCAACGGCGTGGTGATGGTCAGTTACTATGAACAGTCGCGGCATCTGTTTGCCAGCCTCTGTGAGCGGGTCGAACAAGGTGCCGCCCGCCGACTGCGGCCGATTCTGATGACGGCCACCACCGCCATGTTCGGCCTGATCCCGCTGGCCTTTGCCACCGGGCCCGGCGCCGAAATTCAAAGGCCGCTGGCAATCGTGGTCATAGGCGGGCTGATCACCTCCACTATCACCACCCTCTATTTGTTGCCGCTGCTGTATCAAACCCTGGAGAAACGCCAATGAAACAACTCTTGGTGCTGATAGTGCAGCACAATCTAAAAGACGATGTGGTCGACACCCTGATGTCGCTGGACTACCTCTCCGGCTTCAGCCTGATCAATATCTGTGGCTTCAGCCGCGAGCACAGCCACTTCAATCTCAAGGAACAGGTGGAAGGTTATCGGGAATTCTACAAGTTTGAGGTGATGCACCCGCAAGAGTCACAGCAGGCGCTGCTGCAAACCCTGGCGGAGGTCTGCCGCCACAACCCCTGCCGCTATTGGATAGTACCGATAGCGACAGACGGCGTGCTGGGTCAGGACTGACGGGATTTAAGCCAATACTGGCCGGCAATAGCCAACAGGCAATAACCGAGGAAGAACCAAAAGCCCGACTCCAGGCTGGCGTGGGTGTGAACCAAATCGCCCATGCCGGCCGAGGCGTTGCCGGCCATATAAGTGATAATAAGTGCCACCACAAATACGTCGGCCATGGACCATTTGGCGATGGCAGCGGTAATACTGTCGATGATCTGCCGCACCTTACTGGACAGCGGCGCCTGAGCCAGCAGCATCAGCCCCAGCTTGCAGGCCGGCACTATCACGGAAAACAGCATCACCAGCGCCGCCACCAGGGTATTGCCGTGTTGATGCAGCTCGGTCACTGTGCCCCAGATACTGCGGGTCTTGTTGAACACCTCCATTTCACCTTGAAGGTTGTTAAGCCCCAACATACCGCTAATCATCGCCAGCATTCCCCTGGCACTGTCGCGCCCGGAACCATCACTGACGGCTTCGGCAATCATGTCCAACCCGGCTTCGGTCAGCTCGGCCTTTTCTACCGTGCCGCTGACAGTCAAAATAGGTTGAGTCACCCCGGGGATCAGCAAGGCCAGCGACAATAATAGGGTCATGATAGGTAAAATTCGGCGCATCGGGGTCACTCCACAAACTCAACAAAAAGGCCCACCACTCGGCGGGCCCATCAGTTTACCCAGTTTACCGCCAGATCAATAGAAGGGCTTGGGGTCGACATCCAAAGAGCTGGGCGATACACCTCTGTCTATGTTGAGATCCGACTTTTGCAGATCCACCATGGTCACATCGGTATATCGCTTAAACTTCAATGAATAGAAGCATTTGACTATGGGGTGCAACACATCCCTGTCTTTGGATTCCCAGACTATGCCCACCCGGCCATCGGACAGTTGCACCAATGAACCGACCGGGTAGACACCGATACAACGAATAAACTCATACACCAGGCTCTCATCCAGATGAAAGGGCGTCAGACTGAGCAGAATTTTAAAGGCAGCTGCCGGGCTCATCGCCTCTTTATAGCAGCGGGTGGCGGTAAGGGCATCATAGATATCCACGATACAGCTCATACGCCCATGCAGCGGCAATGCATCTCCAGTCAGGCCCCGTGGGTAACCACGACCATCGAGTTTTTCATGGTGCATCAGGCACACATCCTTGCTCACTTGAGACAAGCCCTTGGCCTGTTCCATGATCTCGATGGCGTAGACTTGGTGCAGCTTCATGTGCTCAAACTCTTCCGGCGTCAGCTTGCCCGGCTTGTGCAGTATCTTGTTATCCACCTTGATCTTGCCGATATCGTGGAGAATACCGCCGATCGCCAGCTGCCTGAGCATCTCGCGATCCAGCTTGAGATATTTACCAAAGGTGATCAGCAGGAAGGCAACATTGACCGAATGTTCCAGTAAGTAGGCATCTTTGGATCTCAGCGCCGATATGCACTTCATCGCATCAGAGTCGAGCATCACCGACTCGATCATATTGTCTGCCAATGCCGCAAACGGCTCGACTTCTATCGCCTTGCCTTCGAAGGTTTCACTGAGGACTTTACGCACCAAGCCCTTGGCTTCTGTCAGTAGCTGTTTGGCCTGACCTCTTGCCAATTCAGGATTAACCGAGGTTTTACGAGTATGGTTATCGCAAACGGGGCGCTGTTTTTTCAGGCCGCAGTTGTCGCTGGAACGCTCAACATCAACCCAGACAAAACGGATGCCGCTGTTGCTGAGTTGAGTGATCGCCTGACGGCTCCTGATCTGGCCGGCATTGGCGACAGCTAACCGGCCATTGTTCTCAATGGCCGACACATACATGCCTATCCCCAATCGGGTAACGGGCAACTTCAACAGGGCTGCTGTCGGAACCGCATCAGTCATTCTTTCACTCCGGCAAATGCTTCTGTCCTCATCCGAACAACGTTTGTCAGGGGTTAACGACTCTCCAACAAATGTCACTCGGCTTTGCCGTATTCTAGAAGCCAAATCCGGAAATGCCTATGCACCTAAGGGGGTAAAGTTTGCCTTTATGATGCCAATCTCACTCAGGTATAGGGCCAAGACACTGAAAACCTTCACTCAACCAACGGCGATACTGACAGTTGTAACAGGAGCGGGTTATATCGTCTATCTGCTCGTCTTCGTCGTCTTCGGCAAAACAAGCACATTGGATGGCTACCTCGCGGGCAGCCTGCAGATTGCTGTTGCCACCGAGAAACAAACGTTTACCCTGCTTGAGTTCAAACCATTGCTGCATTCAGAACTCCTTCAGTTCCTGTTTACCGGCATTGTGCCACTCGGCGCCACGTTTGCTGACCAGGAGGGCAAACTTGTGTTCGGCCCACACGGCTTTAACCTTGCCGCTAAGCCAGACAGAGTCGGTTTCCTGCAACCATTCACCTGTGGTAGTCAATACGCCATCCAGCTCAGAGCGCTTTAGTATGTCGGCAACGCCAAAAGGCGCGGCTTCATCTGTCTGACCCAATTTCAGTTGGCCTTTCACCCGGCCATCATTACCTGTAAGCCTGAGCCCAAGGCCCGCCAGAGCGCCGATAACGCCCTGCCCTGTGCCGCCGTGCTCGCTGAGACTGATACCCAAGTGTTTAGCCAAGCCGTAGGCTTGTTCCTTGGTCTTGACCTCTTGCTTGGCCTCACGGCCAAAAGCCATCAGCACGTCCTGACCGCTGAAATCGGCCAGAGACAAGAGCGCCAACCCAGGGTCGGCCGCGCTGGCAGACTCCCTGAGCAAATGAGCTATAGCCAACTCACGGATCGCCTCTAAGGTAAGCTCACCGCGATAACCAAAGCACATGGCACTATTGTGGGAAGTGTAAGGAATATCCGGATGCACATAGAGCTGATGCCGGGTCACCAGGGAGGTTTGCCCGCCTTGCTGGGTCAACAATTCAGCTATCTCGGCAGCTATCTCGCCGGTGCCTTTGGTGCCAATATCATCGGTATCATCTATACAAATCAGCCAATCTTTCATCAATAAACCTTAATCAATCTGTCTGAATATCTTTGTGGAGAAGATCGTGGGCCTTGAGGCGTCTCAAGACAGGGGGCACCAGCAGCGCCCCGACTATGGCAAAGGCACCACCTTGTAAACACTTGAGACCAAAACGTACCAAGGCCACCTGCTCACTCATGCCCACCAGCAGATCCTCTACCAGACCTTTTGCGGCCCAGGCGATACAACCCACCAATGCCAGGGCGATGAAACGCCAGCGCAAATTAAACGCATTGGCCAACAGTAGAAGCGCCAGATCCATGGACACCGCCGGGATCAGGAATTTGAGCAGAATAAGCGGGCCGCCTTTGCCAACGCCCAAGGTCATGGCGACCACTCCGGCCAAGGCGCCGCAAGCAGTCATCGCCCCCATACGTCCGACAATGCCGTAACAGGTGAGATAGAAGAAGCTCATCAGCAGCATAGAATGTCCCGACAAGCCAAGTTTCAATCTGAGCATGCTCTTGACCGCCACCAATAAGGTGGCACAAAAGCCGATAAAGAGCGCATCCTGCAGTTGAAATCCTTTGACGTTATTTGTTGCCATGTTCGCTCCGGTTGTCCCGCCAATGGGTCGGCTTGGAAGTGTGACCAAAGTGGCGGCTCTTGGCGGCAAGCGCCATCTGTTTGGCCAACTTAAGCAGTTGGATCAAGAGGGGAAACAGCACACAGTAAGCCAGTTCCGGCCAATTGCGCGGATTGAGCAGTTGCTTGGGAGCAATGCGCGCCCCCCGCAGCCGCTGCAGTTGATAGATCTCGGCGATCTCCTGGGTCATAAAGGGCAACAACCCAATAGAAGCTGCCACCACAAAGGCCCATTTGCTCGGCATGACCAAGCATAACACCTCACCGATACGCTCCGGGCGCACTGTCACCGACAGCCACCATCCCGGCAGCAAAGCCAGAGTAATGCGGGCCACAGCCAAAGTACCTTGTCCCAACTGCTCGCCGCCGTGCATCAATGCATACAGCCCCAAAGTAAAACCGAGCTGCAACAAGACAAAGCGTATCACCCCACCTATGGCGCCGCGCTGCAGCATGCCATGAGCCACCAATATCAGATTGATAGCCGCCAACCAGGGAAGCTGCGCCTGAGGCAAAATAAAGGCCGCCGACGACAGACTCAGCACCAGCAGTAAAGCCGCGGCACTGCCCCACAAACCTAAATCCAGCCCCTTCGGAGAAGTACGGCCGTGGCGCTGCCCCTTAACCCACACAGGCAACCTCCTCTGGGGAAAACGCTATTTCCAGTTGACCTTGCTGCAACTGCCACAACTGACTACAAGGTAAATTTTGCAAGGGTCTGTGGCTGGCTATCACTATACTGCCTCCCTGTTCACGCAGATAATTGAGTATCTGCCAAAGCTGCCCCAAATGTTTGCCATCCAACCCTGCCAAGGGGTCATCCAGCAGCATCAAGCTGGGAGTCAAACAAGCGATAGAAGCCAGGGCAATCAAGTGCTGCTGACCATAGGAAAGTGTGTGTGGAGAACTGTGGGCCAGATGCAACAAATCGAGTTGCTCAAGCAAACTCTCCGCCCGAGACAACGGCAAGTCGAAGCGACGCAGGCTGAACTGCATCTCCTCAATCACTGTGGCCTCAAATAACTGACGGTTGGGACGCTGCATCAGAAGGCCCAGCATGGGGCCGTAGATCCCTGGCTTGGGTTTACGGCCAAAGACCCTTAGCGGCAATGACGCCACCGCGGGTTGAATTCCGGCTATCGCCTTCAGCAGGCTACTCTTGCCCGAACCATTATTCCCCACCAGTGTGACCAATTCTCCAGCGCCCAAAGACAGGCCCTGCTGACACACAAACAGGGGCGAATGCCCCTGGTAACGAAATTCAAATGAAGTGGCACTGACCAGCTCCCGGCTTCGGTCCGGCTCCAGTCGCTGCATATGACTACCGGATTCAGCCCGGTAACAACCTGGTAATAGCCGCCCTTGGTGCAAGTACCAGAAGTGCTCAACAACCGAAGCAAAAGCCAGGGGATTATGCTCCACCAGCACGACGGCCATACCTTCAGCCCGCAGATTACGGATCACTGCCAGCAATTCATCGACACCGGCATCATCCAGTTGCGCCCAAGGTTCATCCAACAGCAGAACCGCCGGTTCACTCACCAACTGGGCGGCAATCATCAAGCGATATTTCTGTCCGAGAGACAACTTGCTGACTTGGGTTTCCAGCGAGACAAACAAGCCCACCCGGCGCAATGCATGCTGCACTCTGGAGATCATCTGGCCGCTGGGCACACCGAGGTTTTCCAAGGCAAAGGCCACCTCGGCACCGACTGTTTGACGCAATATTTGCACTTGGGGATCTTGCATCACCAGGCCCACCAACAACCCCTGACGACGGAAAATACCGCCTTCACAGGGACGCCGTTGCAGCCCGGCAAGCAAAGCCAGCAAACTGGATTTACCCGAACCCGTGGGGCCACTGATGCAGTGGCAGGATCCGGATTCTATTTTCAGATCCAGATCCCTCAATATCAAAGGCTGCAAACAACCATGATTGAAATTGATCCCTTCGAGTTCGAGTAAGCGCATTATCAGATCTGCCAGTTAATCCCAACAAAGACTTGTCTACCGGCCTGAGGCAGAGAATCACTCTGATAGTAGTTCTCGTCCAGCAGGTTGGTGGCTCGTAAATAGAGCTCTAGATTATCTTTAAGCAAAGGTTGTACCAGATTGATGTCCACCAGGGTGTAATCATCCAAGGACTTCTCCTGCCAAACCTTTTGACCGCCGATCTTCTCCTGATCGTAGTAGTTCTGATCCATAATGCGTTCTACGTTCAGGTGGATACGAGTCTCGGTCGGCAGCTTGTAGCCCAACTGGAAGCGCAGTTGATGCTTGGGACGATAGTCCAGACCATCAAAACCTGTGCTGCTGTCTCTGTCTTCGGCGTGCAGATAGCTGTAGCTCAAGCTCAGATCCAGATTCTCTATACTGTTGTTGGACAGCACGGTATCCAAACCCTGGAAGCGATAGTTGCCTATGTTCTGATACATACCACTGGCATCTTTGGCAATATAATCATCAGCATCAGTGTGATAGAGGTATAACTGCAGCTCGGTATTCATACCCAGCCCCTGCTCCAACCCCAACTCAACATGCTTGGAGATTTCCGTTTCCAGTTCCTGATTGCCTGAAGACAGGGAATAAAGGTTACGCATTGAGGGGAAGCGTACCTTACGAGCCGCACTCAGGCTCAAACGGGTCTCATCGGCCGCTTGCCAGAAACCTGAGGCCAGCGCCGAGTAATCGTTCTCGTTGCCTTCGGTCTTGTCCATGTCGTGGTATGCACCACCCAGAGTAAAGCCCCAATCACCGTCGGACTGGAACTGATACTCAGCCGCTGCGGTATAAACCCAGGCCGAATCATCGAAAGACTCACCGCTGCCACCACCTGAGCCATTACCGCCACCGGAACCGCTGCCACCACCTGAGCCAGTACCGCCACCGGAACCGCTGCCACCACCTGAGCCAGTACCGCCGCCGGAACCACTGCCGCCGCCGGAACCACTGCCGCCGCCGGAACCACTGCCGCCGCCGGAACCACTGCCACCACCAGTTCCACTGCCGCCGCCTGAGCCCTTGGTTGCTGCAATCTTACTGCTGCCGGACTTCTTGGAGGAGCCAAAGCTTTCAGCTACCGCTTCCCAGCTCTGTTTTTCAGCAATCACTGAGGTGGTCAGGATACCCGCGGTGTCGAAGTCGGAGATCAACTGCAGATTTGCGCCCTGCACTTTGGAAGTGCCATCCTGAGCTTGAGTCAGCTCGGCGTAGCTGTGATCGCCGTACACGGTTTCATAGGTATCACTCTGGTTGTGATAACCAAAGCCACGGAAAGTGAAAGTATCATTGAACTTATGTGCCAGACCCAACTGGAAAGTCTGTGAATCATAGTCATCGACCCGCTCAAACTTCACCCGGCCACTGCCACTGCCATCTCTTGGGGGCTTGCCCCACTCACCGGAACGCAGCGCCATATTGGCAATGAGTTGAGTGTTGTCGCTGAGCCAATAGCTGCCTTGGGCATACAGATTGGACAGTTCTTTGTCTGCATTGTTGCGCTGATATTTATCTTGATACTCAGTGGTTTGATAGTCAGAAGACATAGGGAAACCATCTGTGTGCTGATAACTGGCACTGATGAGTCCCTGCCAGTTATCGCCAGAACCGGCGGCACTGATATCGCCCTTGAAGGTGTCATCCTTGGCCAATTCCAGGTTGCCGGATACTGCCGGAGCACTGTCGCCACGCTTAGTGATGATGTTGATAACACCGCCGGCGCCGCCTGGGCCATAGAGAACCGAGGTTGGACCAACGGAGACTTCAACTCTGGCAATCTGGCTGGTTGGGATCACGCTGGGATCAAACTGACCATCATCGGCACTATTGGCCGGTACACCATTGATCAACAGAGTGACATGGCGGGTCTTGAAACCACGGATATCCACCCTAGGCGTACCATCACCGCCGTAACGCACGTAAACGCCGGGAACATTCTTCAGCACCTCATCCAGGCTCTGGGCCCCCAGAGCTTTGATTTCTTCTTCAGAAATGCTCCAGTTGGTGGTGGCAACTTCGGTGGCGTTGGCACGCTCACCGTGCACTACAATCACGTCCATCGCGTTATTGACCAGAGGGTCACGTTCAATAGAGGTCGCATTGGCCTGCATGGCACAGCCCAGCGCCAGTGCGAGGGCAGAGAGTTTTACCGGAATATGGGACATAAGGCTCTTCTGTCGTTTCTGATAGGGATTATCCGGGCTATTCTGGCGCCGCCCAAAAAAGCTACAAGCTCAGTGACGGTAAAAACCAATACAGATCGACAAATTAATACAAAGGGAGTAGATAACAGAGTCGACTACGGACAGATTGTCCCAGCAAGACAATTTGCCGAGCAAAAATGTCCACTTACATCACATTAACCTAAGCTGATTAATGGGATCATGCTATACGTCACACCGGCCCCTTCGATGGCTTGACACTAGAGGTGTGGAACTTTAGTTTGTGTTAAAGATACTGATAGCCGGACGCTTTCTGCTTCCGGATCCCTTTGTTCGGATGTTCGGAGCTCCCCTTGTCTGCACTTACCCTGTCTCAGGCCATTTCGTCACTCCAAGACAAGCTGTGTCAATTGACCAAGCCGACACCAGCAGAACCTATTGTCCAACTGGCCGCCGAGGTACAGGCGATCCCACTGATCTCCTGGCTGGCTTCCCAGCCCAGTTACCCAAGAATTTATTGGCAAGGAAGGGACCGACTCGAGGAGGTAGCCGCCATTGGCAGTTGCCTGGATTTCCGCTTCGAAGATGAAGTCACAGACGAGGCTCTGGCCGAAGTCTATGAGACACAGCGGGCCTACTCCAGTAATCAGGAGATCCGTTACTACGGCGGGGTCGCCTTCGATCGCGAAATCGCCTCCTGGCCCGAGTTTGGCCGCGCCAGATTCCTGCTACCCCGAATTGAGTTGAGACGCAGTTCAGATCATTTCCGTCTCTTGGTCAATCTGAACCTGGGTCAAGCAGACCAGCAGCAAGAGATAGCTCAAGCACAAGCCGCACTGGATGCGCTTGTGCCGGCCCGGCCCATGACGCCGCCGACCAAGACCGAACAGCTGTCACGCAATGACAGGCCCGATTATCCGCGCTGGAAAGCCTTGGTGGAACAGGTTACCGCCCCCAGATTCAATCAGGACACGCCCAAAGTAGTGCTGTCGCGCCTGACCCAGCTGCAAGTGAAAGACACGCCGGATCCCTGGCAAGTATTGGCAAGTTGGCAGGGACGTAACCCCAACAGTTTTCAGTTCGGTTTCGAATTCAGTCCCGAGCGCAGCTTTATCTCCTGCTCACCCGAACGCCTCTATCGCCGTCAACAACAGGAGCTGTATACCGAAGCGCTGGCAGGCACTACAGTTCGCGGCCTGAGCCCGGAAGAAGATGAACGCCTGGCGCAGCAGCTATTGGATGACAACAAGAATAGTCATGAAAATCAGCTGGTCAGAGAGCATATTGTCAAGGCGTTGACCCCGCTGAGCCGCTATGTCGGTGCCGATGAGACACCCACTATCTTCAAACTCAACCATATTCAACATCTGCACAGATCGATTCGCGCCGAACTGCGTCACGGAGTAAAAGATTTTCAACTGCTGCAGGCCTTGCACCCAACCCCGGCCGTCGGTGGTTTACCGCGGGAATCTGCCATCAGTTTTCTGCGCCAGCGGGAAGGCTATATGCGCGGTTGGTATGCCGGAGCCTGTGGTTATCTGAATAAATATGAGAGTGAATTTGCGGTAGCCATCCGCTGCGCCCTACTGGAACCCGGCTGTATCAACCTGTTTGCCGGTGCCGGCATAGTTGCCGGCTCTGATCCGGCAGCCGAGTGGCAGGAGCTGGAAAACAAACTCGCCACCATAATGTCGATTTTGCTGGATTTTTAGGGTGATGGCTGCTCCTGTATCTTCAGTTGCAGCTGCTCCAGGCTCTGCTGTTTTATCTCTGCCAATTCCCCGGAACGTTCCAACTGCTCAAAGCCTTGGTCGAACAAGGCCTTCAACTCGAGCCCTTTAGGATTATTGGCGAAGGCAAAATAAACATCTGCCCGCAGCACATCTTCGATAAGAACCAGTCTTCTTGGCTGTTCTAACTGCGCCAACAGTGGCTGCATGTCGGGTTTATAATCGAGCACGGCGTCGATTTTGCCTTCATTCACCTTACGCAGCATCTCCAGCAGGCTGCTGTTTTCCTGATAGAGCATGGGTACCTGGGTCAGGGTAAAAAAGCGATAGGCGATCAAAGCCTGAACCTTTCTATGGGCCAAAGACACCATGCCCTGCCATACACTGGCCAACTCAGGGGTTACTGCGGCATCTATCACCTCGGTTTCTACTTTGTGAGCACTGAAAATCCCCTTGGAGATATCCCCCAAATAAAGTCCCAACACCATGTCCACCTGTTCACGCTCCAGCATGTAGAGGGAGCGGGGAAAGGGAACAAACTGGATTTCCAGTTGCCATTCCGGCTTGGGAAAGACCCTTCGTAACAGTTCAAAATAATAGCCTTCACCATTGGTTTCGGTATAACCGCCCCAACTGGCGGTAGCTATCTGGATCTTGGTCGGTTCGGCAATGGCCGGCCAGACAAACGTCAATAAGGCCAGCAGCAGGCAGCAGATTCGATTCATTTAACTCTCCTGTCTTCCCTTTCAGTGTAGAGTAGCTTTAAGGAAGGTGCGAGCAAGCCCCATGCCTGCCCTGCATAGACTTAAACGCCCAAATACAGAAACTTCCTTAGATAGGTTGGACATTTTTTACACTTCCCTCTTGTCAGCCGGATTATGGGCTCTATAATGTGCGCCCTTTCGGTCGAACCGAAGATGCGGGTTCCCTCACCCCGCCCAGCCAACTAAAAAGGTCACAATATGTTAATGTTAACCAGCGCGCAGCTCAAACGCGCACTGATCCTCTTGGTCAGTTTTCACATCCTGATTATCAGTGCCAGTAACTATCTGGTACAGCTTCCGTTTCAGCTATTCGGCTTCCATACAACCTGGGGCGCCTTCAGCTTTCCTTTTGTCTATCTGGCAACCGATCTAACGGTACGGATATTCGGCCAAGCTGCCGCCCGGCAGATCATCTTCAAGGCCATGCTGCCGGCCTTGTTAATCTCCTATGCCATGGGCGTATTGTTTCATCAAGGTAACTTTCAGGGGCTAAGTGCCCTGTCGGACTTCAATACCTTTATATTCCGTATCGCCTTTGCCAGTTTCGCCGCCTATCTGGTGGGCCAGCTGATGGATATCGCAGTATTTGCCCGAATTCGCCGCCAGTGTGCCTGGTGGGTCGCTCCGGCAGCCTCAACCCTGGTAGGCAACCTGGTGGATACTCTGGTGTTCTTCAGTATCGCCTTCTTCGCCTCCAGCGACCCCTTTATGGCCGCCAACTGGCCGGAAATTGCCGCCGTGGATTACAGCTTTAAACTGTTGGTTAGTCTGGGGCTGTTCCTGCCCGCTTATGGTGTGCTGCTGCGGGTACTACAGGACAAGATCTTGCAGACAGAAAACCAGCAGCAATTCTCCTGATGCATTCAACTGGCCAGACCTGTTATAATTTTGGCCAGTTTTTATCCCGCAATCTGTGACACGTTGCGGCCCGTTGAGAGAATAATGATGTACTCCATTGAAATCAAAGCTATTACTGAAATAGACCAGCAACAGATCGACGAGATCATGGCCTTGAGTGCTCAGATCCCCGAGTTTGATTCCAGCTACCAACAGCAAGAGTTCGAACGTCGGCTGACAGGCAATGCCTGTTTGTTGTTGTTGGCCTTTGTGGAAGGTGAATTGGCGGGATTCAAGCTGGGTTATGCTCTGGACGAGCAGTGTTTTTACAGTTGGTTAGGCGGAGTATTACCTGATTATCGCAGCCTGGGGCTGGCGCGCAGCATGCTGGAAGCGCAGGAGCGTTGGGCCACTCAAGCCGGTTACAAGCAGATCCAGGTCAAGACCCGCAATCAGTTCCGTTCTATGCTGAATATGCTGATCAGCCATAAGTATCAGGTGGTGGACTTCCGCGCCGAGCCTGGACATATTGCCGACAACCGTCTCTATCTTGAAAAGAGCATGTTCTAAGGAAGTCTTGCAAAGGACTTGGGCCATTTGCTGCAAACCACGCCTTGCCTCCAAGCCTGTTAGCCGACGCAGAACATAGATGGGGCTTGTTCGCACCTTACCTAAAAAAAGAGCACGCCAAATGGCGTACTCACAAAGACTGCAGGGAAGCAGTTCTTAAAACGCTTTGCTGATACCTATCACTAACCTGTCATCGAAGATCTCAGTCTGGGTACCATAAACCTTGTGATCTGATTCAACCGTACTGCCGTGGTAGCGCAGATCCAGGTTGAAACCATAGAACTCCTTACTGACCCCCAGATTCCAATGTCCCCATCCTTCGGCACCATTGCCGCTCAGGTCTTGATAACCGACAGAACCGGAAACCTTGATACCATTCTCGAAACTATAACTTGGGTGCAGCGCATAGTTGACTCCGTGCCAACCATCGACACCGAACCAGTCATCCACAGTCGGCGTCACTTCCAGTTGCAGATGGGCCCGACCGAAAGACTTGCCGAGTTTCAGCCACAGCTCTGTGTAGTTGGAGTAGGACGCGCCTGGATAGAGATAAGAGAACAACATGACATCATAGGTGAAACCTGAATCACCCAACTCACCACTCTTGCCGATGAAAGGCGCAGTGACTATCTCAAGATTGGGGTCGGCAAACTTGATGTTCGAGGCAAATACCCCGGCGTACCAACCGGCATCATGGTTCCAGCTGAATGTGCCCTGGACTACAGGCACATCGCCATCCAGGGTTTCCGATTCGCCACGGAACACATAGTCAGAGGCAAAGGTCAGATTGCCGGCAAAACTGCCACCGGCGAAACGGGGAGCTTCGTCTGCCAGCACCATTGAACTGCTGCACAGCAGCAAACTTGATAAAAACAGCTTATGAGTTGGGTTCATCTTTATCCACCAGAGCATGATTATTGTTAGCCCGGATAGTAAGAAGAAGTTATGAACAGGGTTATCTAGGTTAATGAACCGTGAAGGAATAAATGTGAACAATTATGAATGACTGCGACGGAGCCGCAGTCATGGCGACTTACTCGAAGCCTTCTGGACGCTTCACATACTCGGGGATCTCCAGCAACATGTTACCCCAGTAACCGAACAAGGCCTGATAGATAAAATCTATAAAAATTATGTATTTACGAGGCAAGTAGGCCCGTTTTGGATAAGACAGCAACAAGGTGTTGTGTTCCATGGGAAAGTCTTCCAGCACAGCCACCAACTCTCCCTTTTGCAAGGCCTCATCGGCAATCATCGGCGGCAGACAAGTGATCCCCAAGCCGGCAATGGCCGCTTCCCGGGCTAAAGTGATATTATTGACCTTAAGCTGCACCTCAGGGGTGATCACCTGCCATTCATTACCATCAAAAATCTTCCAGCAACCGTCATTGATAAGCTGGATCCCGCCCTGCTCTATGCCCTTGTGGTGCCAAAGATCATCCGGGGACTGAGGAGTACCATGACGCTTAAGGTAATCAGGGCTTGCCATCAAGGTGGTGCTGGTCTTCACCAGTTGATAATGCTGCAGACGTGAGTCTTCGATGCCGCACAGGTGAAACAGTATGTCTATCCCTTCTTCAACCATATCCACCTTGCGATTAGTCAGCTCAGCTTCTATGGTAATATCCGGGTATGCTTCAAGAAAACGAGCAAATACCGGGCCGAGGAATAACTGCCCCATCTCAATCGGGCAGACTACTCTCAGATTGCCCTTGACCCGCTGTTGATTGGCACTGAGCTGCGCCTCGGCATTTTCCAGATCCACCAAAATCTTGGTGATCTTGTTGTAATACTCAGCGCCGGCCTCGGTTAACCTCAATGCCCTGGTGGTTCTGAACAGTAGCTGAACACCGGTCGCCTTTTCCAACTCTGCGACTTTGCGACTGACGGTAGTCTTGGTTAGCCCCAACGCCTTGGCCGCGCCGGTAAAGCTGCCTTGTTCAACAACTTGAGCAAATATTTGTACCCTGTTTAGATCCATTTATTGTTGCACCTGTGGGACAGTGGGTTTATTTCTATATGACTAATCAAATTATCGTGACAGTAGTAGAATACTCGCCTCGCGGTGGAGGATCCAGCATGGTGCAGAGAAATTTCTGCAGTTTAGCCTTGGGTCACCCAACCATAAAACGCTTGCAGCAGTTGGGAAAGCTGTCTTTGCCTCCAAGACAAAACAGAATATCTCCCATACAGGCAAAAACGAGATTTGGATACATAAGTTGTTGAATTCATAAATCTCACAACTAAATGTAAATAAATGGCAATAGTGTCGTTTATTGATTAAAAAATTTTCATTCATTTACACTTTTCGCTTATCCTGTAGCTTGTTGATACAGGATGCTTGTGCGATAAATATGGGTTCGAAAATTTTGCTGGCGAACTGCGCCAGGAAGCCTGTCGTACGAGACATTTTCCCTTCCCGGCAAGCAGATACTGATTAGGAGTTATCATGCGGCATGTATTAAAAGTTGCCTCAGTTGTAAGTATGGCGTTATGGGTGACGGCCTGTGGGTCGGAAGCTGAAAAAGCCACAAGCAATCAGGCGGCCCCCGCTATGGAAGTCAGTGTCCTGGAAGTCAAGTCGGCTCCGCAGGCACTGCAAGTGCAACTGCCTGGGCGCAGCATAGCTTTCCTTGAAGCCGAAGTTCGGCCTCAGGTCAACGGCATCATTCTGAAACGCAGCTTTACCGAAGGCGGCGATGTGAAACAGGGTGAGTCACTGTATCAAATTGACCCTTCCACCTATAAGGCATCTCTACAGAGCGCCAAGGCGGATCTGGCCCGCGCCGAAGCGTCTCTGGCATCGGCCAAGGCAACTCAGGCCCGTTATCAGGAACTGGTCAAAACCAAATACATAAGTAAAGAAGAGTACGATAAGGCAGATGCTTCCTATAAAGAAGCACTGGCAGCGGTGGAAGTGGCCAAGGCGGCCATCAATACCGCGACCATTAACGTCAACTATACCGAAGTACAGGCGCCTATCTCAGGTCGTATCGGTAAATCCAGCGTCACGGCCGGTGCTCTGGTGACCGCCAACCAGCCTCAGCCACTGGCGACCATCCAACAACTGGATCCCATTAATGTGGATATAGTGCAGTCCAGTACCCAGATGCTGCGTCTCAAGAGCATGTTGAAGGCCGGTAAACTGCAGGCTTCCGATGATGCCGAAGTGACTCTGCTACTGGAAGATGGCTCTACTTATGATCACAAGGGTCGCTTACAATTTGCCGAAGTCAGTGTCGATCAGAGCACAGGTTCTGTGACGCTGAGAGCCGAGTTCCCTAACCCGGAACATACGCTGCTGCCTGGTATGTATGTGCGCGCCATCCTCAACACAGGTGTCGATCCTCAAGCGATTCTGGTACCGCAAAAAGCCATTACCCGTAGTCCCAAGGGTGAGGCTGTAGCCATGTTGGTGAATGGCGAAAACAAGGTAGAAGCTCGGGTGATCAAGACTGCCGATGTCATCAATCACCAGTGGCGGGTAACAGAAGGACTCAAGCCAGGTGACAAACTGATTGTCGAAGGGCTGCAAAAAATCCGTCCCGGCATGCCTGTGACGGCTAAACCCATGACAGCAAACCAGCAATAACAGGGCGGAAGTTATGGCACGTTTCTTTATCGATCGCCCCATCTTCGCATGGGTGATCGCGATTATTATCATGCTGGCGGGTGTCCTGGCCATTAAGGCCCTGCCGGTTTCCCAGTACCCGGATATTGCGCCACCAACCATTGTGGTCGCTGCCAACTATCCAGGTGCGTCGGCCAAAACTGTTGAAGATTCTGTGACCCAGGTGATTGAACAGCGTATGACAGGTCTCGACCATCTGCGCTATATCAAGTCCACCAGTGACAGCTTCGGTAACGCCGAAATCACTCTGACCTTTAACGCCGAGGCGGATCCCGACATCGCCCAGGTTCAGGTACAGAACAAGCTGCAGGCCGCCATGGCTTTGCTGCCTCAAGAAGTAACGGCTCAAGGTGTAAGGGTTAACAAATCCAGCTCCGGCTTCCTGATGGTAGTCGCCTTTATTTCAGATGACGGCTCCATGACCAAGGCCGACCTCGCCGACTACGTGGGTTCCAACGTTCAGGATCCCATGAGTCGTGTACCCGGTGTAGGTGAAACCACCCTGTTCGGCGCCCAGTACTCAATGCGTATCTGGGTCGACCCACTGAAGCTGACTAACTACAACCTAACCACTCTGGATGTAATCGCTGCGATTAAAGAACAGAATGCTCAGGTTTCTGCCGGTCAGTTGGGTGGTGCCCCTGCGGTCCAAGGCCAGGAGTTGAATGCGACTATCTCGGCTCAGAGCCGTCTGCAAACGCCTGAGGAATTCCGCAACATTATCCTCAAGTCGAACCCCTCGGGTGCCAATGTCTATCTGAGTGATGTCGCCAAGGTTGAACTGGGCTCTGAGAGTTATTCCATCGAATCACTCTACAATGGACGCCCTGCCACAGGTCTGGCGATCAAGCTGGCCACTGGTGCCAACGCACTGGATACCGCCGAAGCCGTGCGCGCCAAGGTAGAAGAGATGCGTCCCTTCTTCCCGGCCAGCATGCAGGTGGTGTATCCCTATGACACGACACCCTTCGTAAAGAACTCCATCGAAGGTGTGGTTCATACTCTGCTGGAAGCCGTGGTACTGGTGTTCGTCATCATGTATCTGTTCCTGCAAAACTTCCGTGCCACCTTGATCCCAACGATTGCGGTACCGGTAGTATTGCTGGGTACCTTCGCCATCCTGTCATTCACCGGATTTTCGATTAACACCCTGACCATGTTCGCCATGGTACTGGCCATCGGCCTCTTGGTGGATGATGCCATCGTGGTGGTGGAAAACGTTGAGCGGGTGATGTCCGAAGAGGGGCTCAGCCCCAAGGAAGCAACCAAGAAATCCATGGGCCAGATCACCGGTGCACTGGTGGGTATCGGTCTGACACTGTCAGCAGTGTTTGTACCTATGGCCTTCATGTCCGGCTCTACCGGGGTTATTTACCGTCAGTTCTCCATCACTATCGTATCGGCGATGGCGCTGTCGGTATTGGTGGCCATCATTCTGACTCCGGCACTTTGTGCCACTATGCTTAAGCCACTGAAGAAGGGGCATACCCATGCCGAAACCGGCTTCTTCGGCTGGTTTAACCGTAACTTCGATCGCATGACTGGCAAGTACGAAAGTACTGTTGCTAGCATCATCAAACGTTCAGTACGTATGAGCGCCGTCTATCTGGCACTGGTTGTGGCCGTAGGCTGGATCTTTATCCGCATGCCAACCGCCTTCTTGCCGGACGAAGATCAGGGCATGCTGTTTACCCAGACCATACTGCCAACCAACGCCACTCAAGAAAGTACCATGAAGGTACTGGAAAAGGTCTCGGATCAATTCCTGGCAGACGAAAACGTCAAATCGGTTCTGAGTGTGGCGGGCTTCAGTTTCGCCGGTCAGGGGCAGAACATGGGTATCGCCTTCGTCGGGCTAAAAGACTGGTCTGAACGTACGGCTCCAGGCAGTGATGTTCAGGCGGTTGCCGGCCGCGCCATGGCGGTGTTCAGCCAGATGAAAGAAGCCTTCGTGTTTGCCTTCGTACCACCTGCAGTAATTGAGCTGGGTACGGCCAACGGTTTTGACCTCTTCCTGCAGGACAAGAATGGTCAAGGACACGAAAAACTGGTTCAGGCCCGTAACCAACTGCTGGGCATGGCGGCTCAAAATCCCAACCTGGTGGGTGTACGCCCCAATGGTCAGGAAGATGCGCCCATGTATCAGCTGCATATAGATCATGCCAAGCTGCGGGCACTGAGTGTCAACATAGGTGATGTCAACAACGTGCTTTCTGCCGCTTGGGGTGGCTCCTATGTCAACGACTTCATCGACCGTGGTAGGGTGAAGAAGGTTTATGTTCAGGCCGATGCCAAATACCGGATGCAACCTGAAGATCTGGACTCCTGGTATGTGCGTAACACCCAGGGAGACATGGTGCCCTTCTCAGCCTTTGCCACCGGCAGCTGGGAGTATGGTTCACCGCGTCTGGAACGCTTCAACGGTCTACCGGCAATGAACATCCAGGGGGCAACGGTTCCGGGCTTCAGTACCGGTGAAGCGATGAACATCATGGAAGACATGGTTAACCAGCTGCCACCAGGCTTTGGTATCGAATGGAACGGCCTCTCCTACGAGGAACGTCTGTCAGGCAACCAGGCGCCTGCACTCTACGCGCTGTCTATCCTGGTGGTATTCCTGGTATTGGCGGCTCTGTATGAAAGCTGGTCCGTGCCTTTCGCGGTAATTCTGGTGGTGCCTCTGGGTATTATCGGTGCCCTAATCGCCATGAATGGCCGTGGCCTGCCAAACGACGTTTTCTTCCAGGTGGGTCTGTTGACCACTGTGGGTCTGGCGACCAAGAACGCCATTCTGATCGTGGAGTTCGCCAAGGAATACTATGAGCAGGGCTCCAAACTTGTCGACGCCACCCTGCACGCAGTGCGGGTACGTTTGCGGCCAATTCTAATGACCTCGCTGGCATTCGGTCTCGGGGTTGTACCTCTGGCCGTCAGTACAGGTGTGGGTTCAGGCAGTCAGAATGCCATAGGTACCGGGGTACTGGGTGGTATGATCAGCTCAACCTTCCTGGGTATCTTCTTTATCCCACTCTTCTTCGTGGTGGTAGAGCGCATGTTCAGTAAGCGTGAGCGTGAAGAGCGCAAACTGCGAAAACAGGCCAAATAATTCGCCTGTCGCCTCAAAGCCCGGCTGATATGCCGGGCTTTTTGTTGCCTGTTGCAAACCACTTCTATATGGAGCTTCAAAGACTTAACACCTGTTAGGTTCGCATCCGGCCTTAGGACTTGTCATTCCGCCCAAAATGTAAAATTGGTGGGCAACAAAGGGTTAAAGAAGCTGGTCAAGCGCGCCAATAAAGCTTAGGATCTGCACAGAAAACAGCACTTTTTGGAGTAATTCACCTTATGGGTATCAGAGCCATAGTCGTCGACACCGCCGGCACTACGACAGATCTTAACTTTATTCAGGATGTGCTTTTCCCCTATTCGGCCGAGGCATTGCCGGAGTTTTTAGAACGTTATCAAGATAATATTCTGGTAGAAAACTGTATCAGCGACACCAAAGAGATGGCATTGGAACCTGATGCCGATCTGCCGCGAGTAATAGAAATACTCCAACAATGGGTTGCCGAAGATCGCAAAGCCACTCCGTTGAAGACACTGCAGGGTCTGATCTGGAAACAGGGCTATGCCAAGAACGAGTTCACCGGTCACATCTATCCTGACTTCATTGAAGCCATCAAGGAATACAAGGCTCAGGGACTCAGAGTATACAGCTTCTCTTCCGGCTCAGTGGAAGCCCAGAAGCTACTATTCAGCCACAGTGATGGCGGCGATCTGACCGAACTGTTCAACGGTCATTTTGATACCCGCACCGGCGGCAAACTCGACAAGCAAGCCTACTGCAACATTATTAACACCATAAGTCTGAGCCCGAAGCAGATACTGTTTGTCTCGGACATGTTGGACGAACTCAAGGCCGCTGCCGCTGCCGGGCTGATCACCTGTCAGATGGTACGTGAAGCCGGGCAACGCACAGGTGATTTCCGGCAGGTAAAGAGCTTCGCCGAGCTGAAGATTGACTGATAACCGCCTAAGTTAACTGATGAATCAAGGGGAGCCAATGGCTCCCCTTATTGTTTACAACACCTATTCCTTATCCCGGAAAATCAACACCTGTACGGAATGTTGTTCCCCTCTTGAGACAGAGAGGCGCTGTTGTTATCCTGAGCCAACCAAAATAAAACGGTCGTTTAAATATGGAAGATTTTACTCAGCGTTACCCACAGCACTCGCAAATCCCGGTGGCCTGGGGCGAAATGGATGCCCTGCAACACGTCAACAATGTAGTCTATTTCCGCTACTTTGAGAGCGCCAGAATCGACTTCTTCAACCGCCACTTTCCCTTGGGAGAGATGTACAAACAGGGAATGGGGCCGGTAATAAGCGAAAACCAGGCCAGGTACAAGCGCCCGGTTACCTACCCGGATACCCTGTTGATAGGGGTCAAAATCAGCGATATAGGTGAAGACAGGTTTACCATGCATTACGAGGCGTACAGTAAGGCACAGCGAGCCATTACCACTACAGGTAGCTCTGTCGCCGTCATGTACGATTTCAAGAAAGGCACCAAGGCCAAATTACCGCAGGAATTGCTGGCAGTTCTCAAGGAATACCAAGAATAAAGTTGGTGTTCGAGCGAGTCTCTATTACACTTTTTTCCTATTAATAAACACAATAATAAGAGAAAAGCCCCTCGATGAGACTCTTTCTGCTGCTCTTCATGACTTGCTTTATGTGCTTCCAGGTCAAACCTGCACCCGGAGCCACTTCTTCTCCTGAACAGCAACTGGCCTCGGCCAGCGCTATCTTGGTGGACATGAAAACCGGTGAAATCCTCTATGAGGACAACCCGCAGCAGGTACAACCCATCGCCTCCATCACCAAATTGATGACAGCGCTGGTGACGCTGGATGCCAAGTTGCCGCTCAACGAGCGGATTGCAGTGGATGTCAGCCAAACCCAAGTCATGCAAAATGTGGTATCTCGTATCCGTATCGGCAGCGAGCTAAAACGCAAAGAAGCACTGGCGCTGGCATTGATGTCTTCGGAAAATCGCGCCGCCGCGACCCTGGCGCATCACTATCCCGGCGGCTATCCGGCCTTTATCCAGGCGATGAATGCCAAGGCGGAAGAGTTGGGGATGACAGACAGTCACTTTGTTGAACCAACGGGGCTGTCGGAACAAAATGTCTCCAGCGCCAGGGACTTGGTCAAACTGCTGCAAGAGACTAAAAAGTATCCCTTGATAGGCGAGCTGAGCTCGGCCCCCAATCGCAGCGTCACCTTTCGTAAACCCAGATATAACCTGGCGTTTTACAACACTAATCGGCTGGTGAATAAACCAAACTGGCAAATTTCGCTTTCCAAGACGGGTTATACCGATGACGCCGGCCGCTGTCTGGTGATGCTGACCCAAATGGCCAAGCGGGAAGTCGCCTTTGTGGTGCTGGACGCCTTCGGCAAGCTAAGCCATCTGGCCGATGCCAACCGCTTAAAGAAGTGGCTGGAAACCGGCAAAATCAGTCAGGTTCCCCAAGAAGCTCTGGACTATAAACAACAAAAGCAAACAGAGCGTCAATCATTGCTCTCTGCCCGTTAATATTCAAAACCGCCGGTGACCCCGCGCAGATTTTTACTTTTGCGCGGTCGCCCCCATGTCGGTATTTGTTATCATCCCGCCACCTTTTAAAGGCCTTTGGCCTTAGCAGTTACTGAGTCAGGAAGATGCAGTCATTTAAAAAGCACACTCTTATCCCGCTGGATCCCCAAGATCCCCTCTCTATAGCTCAAGCCCTGACTCAATACCGACATCAATTGCAGCAAAGCACTATTCTGCGTAAAGGGATGTTCGATATTGAATTTGTCGCCGCGACAGACAGCGGCAACCGCCGCCTGCAGATCGATGATCTGCAAGATTCAGGACTGCGCAGCCTGCTGCAGGAAGCCCTGAGTCTGGGCCCGGATGGCGAAGTATTCACGCTGCCGCCACTCATCAGTGACGAGTGTGACCTCTACCTCTCTGAACCTTTGCTGTTCGCTATTGCCATGCAACACCCTCACCTGACCCCCGAACTGCTAGCAACCGCCGAGGCCATGATAGACTTCGCCCGCAGGCACAATGATCTGCAGCGCATGTGGCTGGACGACAGCCGCATTTTCGGGGTCGAGGCCCTGTTTCTGCTGGCCCGGCGCACGCCCGAACTGGCCTGGCTATTGGCACGCTTTCTGATCCCCGCCTGGGACAATGTCTACAGCAATGGCTATGAGCAATATATGGCACGGCTGCTCGAGCTCAATGGCTGGAGCCCGGATATGCTGCGGGCCTTTGTCTGGTGCGACAGTGACCATCTGCGCCAGGGCTTCTTCTACAGCGGCGAAACCGGCATTCAGAGTCATCAGCCACTGGCCGACTTCCTCAAGCAAAATTCACAGCAATATCCTCTGTTCAAACAGCTGTTGAGCGAGCGTTTACTCAATAGCCCGAAACTGCTCGCCGCCGAAGACCGCCCACTCGGCAGAGTCGATGCCGTGCTGCATTTCTTTGTCAGCATGTACCCGATTGAGTTTGCCTGGTTTGAAGTTGAACAGAACGAGGGGCTGGATACCCTGCTTGAAAGCCAGTTTATCCGCGCCAGCCTCGAAGAGGAGATAAGCGACCTGCGCGCCGCCATAGAGAGCCAGGCCAGTGGCGCCCTGGCCTGTTACAGATGCGGCATAACCGAGAGTGTTGAAACCGACGCAGATGAACAAGAAGGCAGCTATCAGGATGAGGACGATCAGCGGCCGGGCAGGCTGCTGCGTCTGTTAAAGCCATTGGTACTGGCGCAACCCCAAGGCGCGGCATTGTGGCAATATCTGCATGATGGCCGCCAACCCCAGGCGCTGGCGGCTCAGCAACCAATAGCATTAATTCCCGCCTGTAAGGCCAAAGCCCTGGGGCTCTATCACTATATAGTCGACTACTGCGTTACGGCAGAATCCAATCGACATATTGCCGAAGAGCTGAGCAGTATTCTCAGCGATAGCCGTTATGAACTGCTCTATGGTGATCAAGAAGATGTCGAAGCCTTTGCCGATATTTTGCCATCAAAGACTCTACCGCAAAGGCAACAGCAGTATTTACGCCTGCTGGATATCTGGTTCGCTTGGCTTGGTAAACCCGAGCTGGAAGAGATCCGCGAAAACCTGGTCGACGATGAAGGACTGCTCGATGATGTCCAATATCTGCAGCGCTACGGCAACCTCAGTGACACCAGTGAGCAGGCGCTGCTCGAGGCGCAACTGGCTAAACTGCTGCAGCAATGGAACGACAAGCGCCAGGTCTACAACCGCCCCTTGTTGAACAAGACCCTGGCCTTGTTCCGGCAACACCGCCAGCTTGCCACCCCGGATAACTGGCCACTGAGCCAAATGGAGCTCGGCCACTATGTGTTGCTGGCCTTCCTTTGGCAACAGGACTGTCTGGCCGGGTGCCATGACGCCACCAGCCGGGCGCTGAGCGAGAGATTAAACGCTAATAGCCCTTGGGAACTGCTTGCCGGGCAAGTGCTCAAGCAGGCCGCAGACGATGCCACGCCGCTCAAGGCGTTTATCTGTCGGCCCGAGCCCTCTCTTTGTGAGCTTGAGGCGCTGCAACTGGCACAAGACCAGCTCTATCGAAGAGGGCGTGATGATGTTGGCCGCCAATTGACCCTGGAACCCATCAGTGACTTCCAGCCCAAATACCTATTGTTCGACAAACAAGACAGTTTTCGCCGCGGTGCCATGCTGTGCTATTTCCTGCTGGCCTCGCAGCAGGCTTTCACTCACTCCTCGGCTCAGCCAAATGAGCCGCAAGCACCGGCTCTCATACTGGCCCGGCGCCTATGGCAATGGCTGCTGGAACTAGCGCCACTCAAGCTCTTGCATTATGCCGCCATGCCTTACAGTGACGATAATTTCGACCCTGAGTTTGACTCTGATACCGAGCGCCTGGGCTTTGTCAGCAGCATGCAATCACTCGGCGTCAGTGAAGCCCTACTGACAGTGTTTGACTTCCAACTGTCGCTGAGCAGCGGCGATGGCGATAACACACTGCGCGCGCTAGCGCAGCTGAGCCAGTTGGCCCAGGCCTCATCGAGCCAGGCAGATCCACTGCTGCAGGCACTGAGACGACTGCCGGATAGAGAGAAGCTCAATGCCTTCGAACTGCTGGAGCTGCAATACCCCGGACAAGGCTTTATCCAACACCCCGAGCTGCAGCGGGAGTTGTCACTCTGCCTCGAGTATTTTATTCGCGACAACCTCAAGAGTTGGCAGCGGGTACTGGCTCAAGACTTTGATGGCCGCTGCCAGTTGCTGGAGCGGGGCATAAAGCAGCCTGTGGTTGCCGCGCCGCAACTTGTGGTTTGCGAGCAGGCCCAAGATGACAGATGGGACTGGCTCAATGTCAGCCTGCTTCGGCGTCAGGGTGAAGAGTTACAGGCATTATTGCTGACCCAAGCGATACCGCCGGAGGGCTTGCCCCAAGGTGTTGCGGGCGAGGTGCTGCTGTTTGACGAGAGTGTCAGCGCCGAGGAGATCTTGGCGGCATTCAAGGCCCTGTACTCGGTCGATGCCAGGGTCGCCTTGGTCAATGCTCGACTGCAAGCATACCTGAGTGGTGAACTGCCGCTGGCAGCCATGCAAGCCTGCCTGCAACGCCTGTTCGCCCTTGAAGAGCTGAGTATCTACTCATCCTTCGAGCGTTATGACCTCAAGCAGTGCCTGTGGCTGCTTCCCACCCCAACCCGGCAGCGACTGCTGCAGCTCCTGCTTGGCTACCAATTAGGGTTTGAACTGTTCGATAAGCAGCTATTGCGGGCCTTTATGGCCGACAAGGTGCGCCGCGGCGACTGGCCAGCAACGCGATACATAGACAGGAGATACCAGGACAGCGATGAGCTGCAAGAAGCCGCGCTGAGCTGGCTGCTGCAAACCTTGGAGCCGCTGCGGCTTGAGCCGATGAAACTGCTGCGTTTTTGCCTCGGCAAGGGGGAATATGAGGCTCCCTGTGACTGGCTAGTCGCTCAACTGAGAAACGGCACGCTGACGCCCCTTATTACTCAGTTGACTGTCAATGAGAAAATCGAGCTGATCGATTGCCTGGAAGGCGACTACCCCGACGCGGCCGAGTTGCTCTCGGCACTGGCCAACGATGACTCCCGCCGGGTCAGAGATGCCATGGCAGAGCTTGCCTAACCGCCGCCGATTTGGGTAAGGCAAGGGGTTTGGCGGGCTACATAGGCTATGGACCACATAGACGCCTAGCAGCATGGGCACGCCTTTTAGGCTGTCTATGCTGCCCGCTTCAGCGCACCAGCCAGTCCAGAAATTGCCATAGCAAGACATTCATCTCCTGAGTCTCGGCCTGGCGCAGTACATCAGGTGGCTGCACCCAAGGATGGGGCTGACTAAACTCGGCGGTACTGTGACTGATAAGCGCCTCTATCGCCTCGGCGTCAAATTCCAGATGGCACTGAAAGCCGTACACTCTGGCACCATATTCCACTATCTGCCTCGGACATACCTCACTGAATGCCAACACCTTGCTATCGGCCGTCAGCCCAGGCATATCATGGTGCCAATGCCCCAGAGTGACACTGTCGCCGAAGCTTTCCAGGCCTGGATGCACCCTGCCGGCCGCGGTTAAGGTCACGGGAAAGAAGCCTATCTCAACCTCTGGGCTGGGTTCGAAAGAAGCACCGAGCGCCTCGCCAATCAGCTGTGCTCCCAAACAGATACCCAACACAGCCACCTGCCCGGCAATGGCTCTGGCTATCAAGGCCTGTTCCGCCCGGGCATCAAAATAGTGGCACTCGGCAATGCCGGTTGCCGGTGACTGTGGGCCTCCGAGCACAACCAATAAACCTACGCCTTGGAGGCTCTGCGGCAAGGATTCACCAAGCCAGAGGCGGGTATAGCTGGCTTCATAGCCGCGCGCGCGACACCAGTTCGCCAAAACCCCCGGCCCTTCGAAAGACTCATGTTGAATAAAATGTACCTTCACCTGTCGCTCCCGCGTTTGTTGTTCAGTTGACCGTCATGTTAGCCTTGACAGCAGATCGACAGGTATCGACACAAAGACAGATAACATTGCCAAACCGCCAAGCTATTTCCCCAACAGATACCCTAGCTTCAGAAGCACGGTTCGATGCCAACGGGCTGATAGCGGCTTATCCCTACGCCCGGGTGCTCAGCAAAGTGCTGTGGATGCCCAGAGGGCATGTCGATAGCTGGCACTGCCACAACTGGCATCAGTTGGTGTTTCCGGCAAGCGGCCTGTTACAGACTCAGGTCAGGGATACCCGCTTTATACTGCCCCATAACGGCGCCCTGTTTATTCCGGCAACCCAGGAGCATGAGTCCAGAGTCCTGGTGGATACCCAGTTCATCGGTCTCTACCTGGATCCCGCATATAGCCAGGGCTTTCCCACTCAGGCCAAACCCTTGGCAGTATCTCCCTTTCTAAGGGAATTGCTGCTACATATGACACAAGCACCCAGCCCGCAAGCCTCAGACGCAAGGTTGAGGTTATTGGCGGTTCTCAAGGATGAGGTGATCCAGGCGGCGCCCTATCGTTTGGGGTTACTGCTGCCAAAAGACAAACGTCTGCTGCGGATTTTTGATGAACAAGTTGCCAGGCCGGCATTGGAAATGACTCTGGCGCAATGGGCCGAGCGGGTGGGCGCATCCGAGCGCACTCTTTCCCGGCTGTTTGCCCGGGAACTGGGTTGCAGCTATCCACTCTGGCGCCAGCACCTACGTTTGTTGAGTTCGCTGACGCAGTTGGAACAAGGTGAAACAGTGCAACAGGTGGCATTTCAGGCGGGCTATCAGTCCGATTCTGCCTTTATCTGTGCCTTCAAAGGTCTCTTTGATCAGACACCTCACCAATACCGTAGCCAGAATAGGCCAACGTAGAAGACGCTGGCTTAATCTGTACTTGGAAAACGCCGACTCACTCCCGCAGCAAAGACTGCAGACGCTGACGGATCTCATCCGGAATAGGTCGACTCTGCTCACAGCTGTAGTCGTAGTGCACCAGGGTGGTCTTGGCTTCGGCGGTCAGCAGCTCTCCCTGCCAACTCTGTTGCAATACTTCGAACGAGCTGTTGCCTATGCGGCTGACCGAGGTCAATACTCTGACTGTCTTACCGTAATAGGTGGGCGCCTTAAAGGCGATGGTGAATCCGGCCACAATCAGGTTCCAGTTAGCCAGATCCAGACCTGGGTTGAAGATTTCGAACACAGGCTCTCTGGCAGCTTCAAACCACACGGGCAGCACAGTGTTATTGATATGGCCCAGGCCATCGGTTTCATTGAATCTGGGTTGAATATCCAGGCTTAACGCTTCCATAGGGTATCCTATTGTTATTATTGTTGATTAAAACTCGCACTTGTCTTTGCCGACCTTCAGCTTACCATTCATGGCACCTGGCTCAACCATCTTGCCGGTCGCCGTCATCCACTTGAGGTGTCCACGGGGGGGCGTAAGCCAGTTCAGAGGCGAGTGAAAATGATGAGAACATCAGGAGAAACAAGCCTGTGAGCCAGCCCTGTTGGAATAGTCCTTCCATATACTGCTTCCTTGAGAAATGGCCTTGGCAACAAGGTCAATCTTGGGCGCCAATACTACAACAGCCAAGATTGAACCTGAAGGAATCAGGATATTAAAAAGGCTGCCCAGGCAGCCTTCTTCGGACTTAACCGCCATACATGGCGTTAATTTCACGGGAATACTTGTGATAGATCATCTTACGTCTGAGCTTGAGGGTCGGGGTGATTAAACCCGCCTCCATAGAGAAGGCCTCAGGCAACAGGGTAAACTTTTTAATCTGCTCAAAACCCGCCAGTTCCTGTTGCAGGTGTTTGAGCCGTTCTTCAAAATGCTCCACCACATGGCTGTGACGTATCAACTCCAGCGGCGACTCATAACGGATCCCCTTCTGTCTGGCCCAAACCTCCAGAGCTTCAAAGGCAGGAACGATTAGTGCCGTCACATAGTTACGGGCATCGGCGACTACCGCCACCTGTTCGATGAAGGGGCAGCAACCTACTTTGCCTTCGACCCGCTGTGGCGCAATATACTTGCCATTGGAGGTCTTCATCAGCTCTTTGATCCTGTCGGTGATAAACAGATTACCCTGTTCATCCAGGTAACCGGCATCCCCGGTCTTGAGCCAACCATCCTCGAAGGCTTCGGCGGTGTCTTCGGGACGGTTAAAATAACCGCGCATCACGGTATCGCCGCGAACCAAAATCTCATTCTCGGCCCCGAGACGAATTTCCACTTCGGGCATACAGCGACCATTGGAACCTGTCACCCTATTGTCCAATGTATTACAGGTGACGGTTGCCGTGGTTTCTGTCATACCGTAACCACAAAGCACCGGCAGGTTAATGGCAGCAAAGAATGCACTCACTTTAGCATCCAAGGCGGCACCACCACAGGGCATCAACCGCAGACGACCGCCAAGAGCCGCTCTGAGCCGGCGATAAACCAACTTGTCAGCCAAATACCACTGCAATGACAATTTTTTACTGGGTTGAGCCCGGCCCTGCATCACTTCAAACTGGCGTTCGCCCACAGCCAGAGCCCAAGCAAATAACTTGCGATTGCCATTCCCGGCCCGGGTCACTTTATCCTGTACTGCGCTGTAAACCTTCTCCAGGAATCTGGGCACCACACACAAGGTGTGAGGACGCACGGCGGCAATGGCTTCCTTTACCCTATGAGTGTCAGCCAGGTAGACATTTCTGCCACCACGACTGAGTACATAGAAGGTCCAACCGCGCTCATAAACATGGCTCAGAGGCAGGAATACCAAGGAAACCTGATCCGCTTCAAAGGGGATCAATTGGAAATGTTGGCGCATAGCCGAAGCAAAGTTACGTTGATCCAGCATCACCCCCTTGGGATCGCCGGTGGTGCCTGAGGTGTAGATCAGAGTCAGCAGGTCATCCAGAGTGGCATTCTGTTCACGGACAGCCAACTCAGTGCGTGCTTCTTCGGATACAACTTGGTTCAGTAATACATCCAGATGATGATGATGCAGTTTTTCCAAAGTAACATGTTTGTCAAACACCACCACAAGTTCCAATGTCGGACACATTGCTTCTAACTGACAAGCCAGTCGATACTGCGCCTTATTGGCCACAAATAAAACTTTTGCGCCGGCATCATTGATGATATAGGCAGCTTGCTTCAGGGTGGAGGTAGGGTAAACCGGCACCACAACGCCACGGGCACGAACGACGCCGACATCGGCGCAAGTCCACTGCGGGCAGTTATGGGACAGGATCACGGCGCGATCCTGAACCTCAAAGCCATTGGCAATCAGGATTCCGGCAATAGCCGCACTGATGCGGTCAAATTCGTTCCAGCTGACCTTATCCCAAGGCGCAGCTATTTCGAAGCCTTCCAGGGCGATATCCTCTGCACGCGCTTCAAGCTGCTGACGCAAGAGATGGGTGATTCTGTACTGCTCTAGAGACATAACTCGGTTTACCTTTTTAGCTTACAGCTGTTCCGCTTTTTGCGATTCTACCCCAAGGCTCAAGTAAACATAAGAGCTTTTGCTCTAGTTTCGTACAGTATCACGCTTCCCCCATAGAGATCAGACCAGTTGTGGTATCAAGGTTCAACGACTCCTGTACGCCATAATCTACGGCTACAACGATGAAACACTACTAGCGCCAATACCAGCATAATCAGGTCAAGGCTCAGCCAAACAACGCTGCCCGAACCTTGTTGTAACCCCCGTGCCAGGCCGGAACTCCAAGTAGAATTGACAATAAACAGCAGCATGACGCCAGCCAGATAGCCTTTCTGGTGGCTGATACTTCCCAGCGCCAGGAGCAGCGCCGAGCCCCAGAGAGCCGCCAGCAATTGGTGCACTCCAGCTAAGCCTTGGGTTTCGCCGACGAACCAATCCAACATCAGGATCAAGGTTAACATCAGCCCCAACAACGCCAGCAATCGGGTTTGACCGCGGGCAAATGCGGCCGTCAACCCAGCAAGTCCAGTATGCCCGGGCAGCAACAGCAATAACTCAGCCCCTCGCCAGCGTTGCAGCCGACTCCAGTGCACCAGGGAGCAGATGAGCATGGCTAACTGGCCGGCGATATAAATCACCGGCAATTGTTTATGCCAACCTAAATTAACAAGTATCAACAGCAGACTGCTGCCCGGCAGCAGGATCAGCAACCAGCTCAAGGTGGGGCCGATGAAAAAATTGACCGGATGCAGCCAGGCTTCCAACCTCAGCAGCGGCGGCCATATCCCCAGCCTTGGGCCTAAAACCCAACCCGCCTCCAGCCCATTGAGATAGATGCTACGCGCCTGTGGGTGCCAGCAAAGCAAGCGTAACTGTCTGGCGAGCATGACCAATAACACTGCCGTTGCCAACCACCAGCTCCAGGCGGGTAACAGACGGGCAATGGACTCGCTGATTGGCAAGACCAAGAACAGCAGTACCGACCAGTAAAAACACTTGGGATAGCGCAAACATGCCAGTACAAACGCCAGCCCCAGACTCCAGGCAACACCTTGAATAGCCAAATTCGCAGGTGAAATCGCCAAACAAATAAGCTGAACCAGTATCGCCAGCACTGTGGCCTGCAGCAGTAGCGCCTTTTTAAAACCCGGCACCAATACCAGCCATTCACAGGCGGCCAGACGATTGGATTGCCAGGCAAAGGCGGCACATCCAGAGAGAATTGCCATTGCCTGGAACATCCCGGTCTTGTCGCTATCCCCACTCAACTGTATCACCAGGGCCAAAAACAAGCCCAGTCCGGCCGTTATCAGGAAGCTGACACTGCCGATATCTTTAAGCCATAAGGCAGGGAAAAAAGCCAGCCTCATGGATGCAGCTCCATAAACAGCTGCTCCAGATTCAGGCGGCGGGCATCTATCATGCCGGGCAAGGCCTGCCCCCGATAACCATCCACCACACAGCCGGCACGGGTTGTCGCCAACAGCCGCATGGATTCGGGCAACTGGATGTCACTGTCTGCAGCGAACTTCAGCAAACGCACCTCCTCCCTGAGCGCATCTATCTCCTTAAACAGCAGTAATTCCCCTGCTTTCAGCAACGCCAGATGACTGGCGACCCGTTCCAGATCTGAAGTGATATGTGATGAAAACAGTACGGCGGAACCTGATTCCAACGCCAGCTCGAACAGATCAGCCATAAAACGACGTCTGGCAACGGGATCCAGACTGGCCACAGGCTCATCCAACACCAGCAACTGAGGTCGATAGGCCATTGCCATAATGAGCGCCAGAGACTGACGTTGTCCCCCTGAAAGCCGTTGCACCTGAGCTTTGAGATCCAGACCGAAACGCTGCAACCATTGTTGCTGCAACTCCATGTCCCACTGAGGATAGAAACTGCTGTGCATGGCCAGCGCCCGCTCGACACTGAACCCCTCATAACCGAAGGGCTGCTGCGGCACATAGCCCAAACGCTGCTTACGGCCTGAATCCAGCTGCTGCGGCGCCTGTCCCAGAGTCGTCACCAGGCCACTGTCACAGGGAATGATCCCAAGCGCAATACGCATCAGGGTCGATTTACCGGCGCCATTGGCACCAAGCAGCCCTACCACCATCCCTGGCTCCAACTGCAGATCTACCGCGGTTAACACAGATTTGCCGTCGAAGCTCTTGTCGACCTTAGTGAAACACAATAATGACCCGGCTGGCTGTTCCATACGTTTTCCCTGTTATTCCTTGGTTTGGGGCCAATATTTGACTACCAGCTGCTGCAGCCCCTGCTGCGACAACCCCAACTGTTGCGCCGTCACCAACAAGTCTTCAAGCTGCGGCGTTATTATGGCCTCGGCCGATAGACTCTGATGAGCCTGACGCAGGGCTACCCGGGTTGCCTGGCCGCGTCGCCGCTCTAGCCATCCCTGCTCCACCAACTGCTGCACCGCCCTGGAAACTGTCATGGGGTTTACAGCCAGATGCTCAGCCATCTGCCGCACCGAGGGCAATACGGTTTCCTCGGGCAGCTGACCGCCGACGATCAGATGAATAATCTGCTCGCTCAATTGGCGGTAGATGGGGTCGCCGCTGCTGGGGTTGACATTCAATAGTTCTAACATTAGCCTTGAAACACTGTATTAATACATTGATACAGTAATTAAACTAACACAATCCGGCAGGAATGCCAAAAAGGGACACAAGCATGAAGCAAAGGAACTTTGGCCAACAATACTGGCCTGCCGTAACCAGCATGCTGTTGTTGGCACTGGGGCTCTGTTGGACGCCGCTGAGTCAGGCACAGACAGCTTCCGAAAGCACGGGCTGTTATATCGACGGTCTATCTGAGCGTCTGCGTTGCGGCACAATTCGAGTCGCGGAGGATCCGCAAAAACCCGATGGCCGCCAGTTGGCAATCCACTATGCCGTCTTGCCGGCCATCAAGAATACCGCCCCCGATGAAGCCGTATTGGCCATTTCAGGTGGGCCGGGACAGTCGGCCATCGAAAATGCCGCCACCTTCAACCTGATCTTAAGCAAAGTGCGTCAAAACCGGGACATATTGCTGATAGATCAGCGCGGCACCGGCCAGTCCAACGCCCTTGAATGTGCAGCGTTGGATTTGGAACAAACCCTGGCCTATAACGACGAAGCACTGGATGTCGAACAGGAAACCCGTAACTGCCTGAGCAAGTTGGATGCCGATATCAGCCAATACGGCAGCGAGCAAGCATTGCACGACTTCGAAGCGGTTCGCCGGCATCTGGGTTATCAGAAACTGCACCTTTATGGCATCTCCTACGGCAGCCGTATGGCCCAGCTCTATATGCGCCACTATCCAGAGGTACTCAAAACAGTGACCCTGGATGGCGTCGTACCTATGCAGCAGAGTGTGCTGGCCATAGGCGCCGCCATTGGCCGGGCCCAGGATCTGCTGCTGAGCGATTGTGAACAGGACGCTTTGTGCGCTCAAACCTACCCACAGTTGCGTCAGGAACTGAACCAACTGGCCGAGCGCCTGGGGCAACATGCGGTGATGAAGAAGGTGCCTCATCCGGTAACCGGCGATATCGCCATGCTGACCCTGACCCGTAGCAAGCTGCTCGGCAGCCTGAGAATGGCGCTCTACAGCCCATCGATCAGAGCCTTGCTGCCCTACGCCATCCACCGAGCGGCAATGGAGGAATACCAACCCCTGCTGGGGCTGATGGCTCTCAGTGTCGATAGCACAGGTATCGCCATGGGCATGCACGCCGCCGTGGTTTGCGGTGAAGATTGGCCCAGATTGACCGCCGCCGAGCGTCAACAGGCCGAGGCCAGCGTCATAGGCAAAGAGATGCTCAGCAGCCTGGACAGAAGCTGCCCTATCTGGAATGTCCCTGCCGCGGCGGCCACCTTTGCCGAGCCGATAACCAGCGATATCCCCACCCTGCTGCTTTCCGGAGCCAAGGACCCCGCCACGCCGCCATCCTGGGGCGAGCTGGCCATGGCCCAGTTGAGCAACGCCAGACACTTGATCTCCCCCTATGCCACCCATGGTGTTGCCGCCCAGTCCTGCGCCAATGAGTTGATCGCCGAGCTGGTCAAGGGCACGGCGCCGGACAAGTTGGATGGCGAGTGTCTCAACAAAGATGTGCGTCGCAGTTTCTATCTCAACGCCAGCACAGTGGAAGCCATTCCAGGAGGAACAAAATGATCAAGGTGACCAATCTGAGTAAGCGCATTGGCAAGGTTCAAGCCCTGGATGGCCTGAGTTTCAGCGCCGAAGATGGCATGATTACCGGCCTGCTCGGCCCCAATGGCGCAGGCAAGACTACCTGCCTGCGCACTGTGTTTGGCCTGTTGAAACCGGACGAAGGCATAGCCGAAGTCGACGGCATAGATGTCGGTCGCAATCCGCTGGCGGCCAAGCAGCAACTGGGGTTGTTTCCGGATCCCTTCGGCCTCTATGAACGCCTGAGTCCGAGGGAATATATTCGTTTCTTCGCCGAACTCAGCGGCATGCCGAGCAAGGCCGCCAAGCAGGCAACTGCCGATGTGCTCGGCAAACTCAAGATGGACGATATTGCCGACCGCCACTGCAAGGGCTTTTCCCAGGGGCAGCGGATGAAGACGGCACTGGCTCAGGCCATAGTGCATCAACCGACCAATATTATTCTCGATGAACCCACCCGCGGGCTGGATGTGATGAGCACCCGGGTTCTGCGGGAGCTGCTGTTGGATCTCAAACGCCAGGGCCACTGTGTGTTGTTCTCCAGCCATGTGATGCAGGAGGTCGCCGCCCTCTGTGACAAGGTGATAGTCATGACCCAGGGACGCGTGGTGGCCGTTGGCAGCCCGGCCGATCTATGCCGTCAAACCGGTAAGGAGTCATTGGAAGATGCCTTTATACAACTGATAGGCACGGATGAGGGGATAGCCGCATGATGAGTCGACTCTTGACACTGGTTCGCAAGGAACTGCTGGATGCCGCCCGCGACAAGCGTTCTGTAATGGCAGGTCTCTACTATGCCATAGGCACGCCGTTGATCATGTGCGGTCTGTTTGTGGTGCTGATTGGTCAGCTCTCCAGCCCGGATGATCTGCAAATTCGCATAGACAACGCCGAACAGGCGCCGGATCTGGTGCGCTATCTCGGCCAGAAGGGGATAAATCAGGACAGCGGCGAGCAGGCAGGCGCTCTGATACTGCAGATAAGCGAGCAATATCGGGCGCAGATGGCCAAAGGCGAAAGGGCCGAGGTGATCCTGATAGCCGACAACTCGGATGAAAAGCTGCAGAAATCGATTCGCCGTCTGGAGCGGGCGCTGCAGGGTTATTCCTCCGAAATGGGCAGCCTGCGCCTACTGGCCCGCGGTATAGATCCCAGGATAATGCAGCCGATTAAGGTGCAACTGCAGGATCAGGCCACGCCAGACTCCAAGGGCGGAATGATCCTCGGGATCGCCATTTTCACCATGATCTACTCGGTATTTATTTCCGGGATGAATCTGGCGATAGATACCAGTGCCGGCGAACGTGAACGCAACTCATTGGCGCTGCTACTGAGTCACCCTGTCACTCCGAGGCAATTGGTGATCTCCAAACTGCTGGCGGTGACTGTGTTTGCCATGCTGGGCTTGATGCTGATTTTGCTGATCTCCAAGTTTGCCTATCCCATGGTGCCCTGGCAGGAGCTCGGCTTCAGCATCAGTATCAGCGCCGAGTTTATTGCCCTGATGCTGTTGATAGGCTTGCCGGTCGCCCTGCTGGCCGCCAGCATGCAGCTGTTTGTGTCCTTCCTGGCCAAGACCTTCAAGGAAGCCCAGTCCTATCTGACCATAGTACTGTTCGTGCCCTTGGCCCTGGCAATGACCGCCAGCTACGACATAGCGCCGGACACCTTGCAGTGGTTGCCGGTCTCGGGGCAACAACAGGCACTGATGGCTTTTATCAAGGGTAAGGAGTTGCCGCTGCTGCAGCTATTGGTATCCAGCTTGCTGACGTTGGCCATCGCCGCCGCCCTGGTGCTGGGACTGGAACGCTCACTCAAGAGCGAAAAGGTGGTGTTCGGCCTCTGATCCCCCAAGGCCGCAAAAGAAAAGGCAAGCCGAGATTCAATATTGGCTTGCCTTTCGGTTGCCGAAACCCCGAAACCCGTCCCCCGAAACCCAAGGGTATCGGCCGGGTAAAAACCGGGTTGGCTTATTTCGCCTTGGGACGAAACGGCTTGATCACTGTCTCATCACATTCGAGGAAGGGGCCTTCCATCAAATCGATACAGTAAGGAATCGCCGGGAATACCGCATCCAGGCACTCACGAATCGACTTGGGCTTACCCGGTAAGTTGACTATCAGGGTGTCATCTCTCAACCCGGCGGTTTGCCGTGACAAAATCGCTGTCGGAACAAACTTGAGTGACTCGGCGCGCATCAGCTCGCCAAAGCCAGGCATCATACGATCGCACACGGCTTCGGTCGCCTCGGGCGTAACATCGCGCTTGGCCGGCCCTGTGCCCCCTGTGGTCACCACCAGACAACAGCCGTCTTCATCGGCCATCCGCTTGAGGGTGGCTTCAATCACCGCCCTCTCGTCCGGGATCACTTCATAAACACTTTCCCACTCACTGGTGAGATAAGCATTGAGAGTCTCTATGATCGCCTTACCGGAAATATCTTCATAGACTCCGGCGCTGGCACGGTCACTAACGGTTACTATCCCGATTTTGGCTTTGGCCATGCTGTTCCCCTTGGCAAAAATACTTGTGTTGCAGTGGCGCCTAACATACCACAATTAGGCTTTGCTGCCCCCATCAACGGGAGCATTTTGTCGTCTCGGGATCGGGAGTCTCAAGAGGCTTGGTTCTCAAGCGGTGCCAGGCGCTCAACGCCAGCAAATACAGGGTTGCCACCACAAACGCCAGCACAGTTCCCCAGACAATGCCGAGCCGCGGATAGAGCCAGCTCACCGCAATCACATAACACATGAGCGACCCCAGGCCTCTGGGATAATGCTTGATAATGGTTTGTGCCTGCGGCGCACCATAGGCCAGATGAATGATCAACAAAAACGGATAAAGCGTAATGGGGAAAGCGGCCAGAATACCGGCCTGAGCCGGCGTCAGCAGTTTGGCCGCCGCCGTGACCAACAGCACTATTATGGCGGCTGCCGCAGCCCTAAGCAGCAATACCAGTGGGCTGAGTCGAACGGGCTTGGCTACTGTAGCGTCCGGTATTTTGGCAAGCACCAAACCCACAAGCACAATCGCCAGCAGCAGCGCCAGGCTTCCGCCGAGGAGATTAAGATTCAACAGACTCAGAAGATAGCCACTGAGGCCAAAGGCCAGCAATCCCAGGCCTGACCCCAGCAGTGCCACTAACGGCAGTGGCCGCCCACCGCCGAGACGAATACCCAGGGCATAACCACAAATCAGCAGCAACGAAGCGATAAAGCCGGACAAGGCGGCGGTAGCACTGGCGGCAGCAAAGGGCTCACCCAATTCAATGCCGATAAAAAACAGTGCGATAGCCGTACCAAGCGGATAGCCGGACAAAATACCCGCCACTCTGGGGCTGACCCGCTCAGCCACCAGCGACAGGCCCACCACGGCTATGATGGCGGTAGCTATTTTGGCGAGTAACAGGCTATCCATCTCCCTTCTCCCGACACTAGAGCAGGCGCCTGGCCTGCCAATACTTTTGCTTCCAGTAGCTGTTATCTAACGATGAGATCATCACCCCCTGACTGGTAGAGGCGTGCATAAACTCATTGTTGCCTATATAGATCCCCACATGGCGGCTACTCCAGCCAGTCTTGAAGAACAGAAGATCGCCCACCTTGAGCTGGCTTTTCTTGACCGCGAACCCCAGCTTGCGCTGTTCCTCCACTGTGCGCGGCAGCATGATGTCGCTCAATCGCCGGTAAGTCAGGCTGACAAAGCCCGAACAGTCGACACCTCGCTTGCTCATGCCTCCCAAACGATAGGGAACCCCATGCCATTCTCGCTGCATCGTCAGCAGCCGCTGCTGTGACAGGGGCACTTGCTCAAAGCGCTTGGCTTCGGACTCTGTGCCCACTTGGGGCTTAGCCACTGTAGCCGGAGCGGAAACAGGATCGGGACGACCGGAACAGCCACTCAGGGCGCCCAACAACAGGAATGTCGCCAATATCTGCCACAGCTGCATGCACTTTCCAACTCAGATGCCATTGAAGAACCCCTAATGTGCAATAAGCCGCCGCTATTTGCAAAATCTGTGGTTAACATTGAGTTTTCCTCGGCCAATAAAGCAGATATATCAACTGAGCTAAGATGTTTTCATTTAAACCGGCATGCCAAAGAATCACAGCGACCAGAGCTCTAGCCAAGCGGAAGAGCTTCCCTTCAGGAACTATACTCAGCAAGATCCCGTAAGGAGGTTGTTATGCCTAAATTCATCATTGAAAGAGACTTACCCGGAGCCGGAGGTTTATCCACGGCAGAGTTTCGTGAAATCTCACAAAAGTCCTGTGCCGTGTTGGAAGATATGGGGCCGAAGGTCCAGTGGGTAGAGAGCTTTGTGACCCCAGATAAGATCTACTGCGTTTACATAGCCCCCAATGAGACACTGGTGCGTGAACATGCGGAAAGGGGCGGTTTTCCTATCAATGCCGTCAATGAGGTGAAACGTTCAATCGACCCAACGACGGCGGAGTAACTCAAAAGGGACTTTGCTTGTCCAAAGTCCCTTGTATCCTCAAGGACACCCCAACGTAGCCGAAATCCCCGCTGGCTTATTAATTTGGACGCTCAAAAGACAGGACGCTCAAAGAAAAGACAAGAAAAGACAGGACAGCCATATCTTTTTGATGTTTCGCCCAGGCTTGACTAGGCTTTGAAATACCCATCAAAGCTCAGTCGAGGTTGGTTATGAC
>NZ_LVDR01000017.1:0-100458 GCF_007636515.1 Shewanella sp. MSW | reverse complement strand
TCAATGGCGGCTTCCATGTCAAATGTAGGTTTGGTCATTTGAATATCCTTTTGGGTGTATATTACTCAAATGACACAGATTTATGAACACTACCAATTAGTTGTCTTGTGAGGTGTAGAATGAAATTTAAACTGTTATTGATTTTTTGTGTGTCTATGCTGTTTGCTGGATGTGCTTCTGTACCTACTGAAAGGGCGTTGCCACTTAAAATTTAGCCCTTAATAGGCTGTTTTTTATGACTGATTGCCTTGTTTTGGTTTAACCCCGAACACTTCAATGGAGTGTTGTTTACCCTTTAACTTGACCGGTCCTAAATTGGTGAGCTGATACTCGCTGTCATCATTTTCCAGCCTAGCTACCAGCGCGCCGGAGAGCAGCATCCTTTGTCCTAAGGGGTTACACTGATCCTGTAGTCGCGCTAGGGTGTTGAGCACGTCGCTGAAGAAGCTGATCTCCTGTTTTTGCACCCCGACCACAGCTGCAACCACTTGGCCACAGTGAGCCGCCGCCTTGAATTTGGGGACAAAGCCATAGTGTTCTTCAAAATAGCGTCGCTGCCAATTGAGCTGCTGGCTGAATTCAAAGTAGATATTCATACATCTGTCGTTAATGATGCCGTCTTCCAGCGGCCAATGGATGAGCACGGCATCACCCATGTAACGATAGATCTCGGCATCATTGTTGGTGACTGTATCGGAAAGCAAGCTGAAACTGTCCTGTATCAGCCGGGCAAAGCGGTAATCCCCCAGAGATTCGGCATGGGTAGTGGAAGCTACCATATCGAGATAGAGAAATAGCCGCTGTTCATATCTGGGCTTGTGATACTTACCCAGACCTATGTTTAACAGGATCCTGGGGCCTACCAGTAGTCCCATCTGTTCAATAAAGGCGAGCCCGACCCTGACTACCACCAGATAAATAATTAACGCCTGGAATGAGGGACTATAGAGGATATGCACTGTCAGCATCTGCCTCAAGGTTGCCATATGGTTCTCTATGGCCCACATATTCAGGTACTGGGTCATATAAGCCAAAGTGGTGGCACCCAAGAGCAGAAACAGCCCTTTAAAGATGACGGAGAAGACATAGGGCAGGCGATTGATGGCACTGAAGTCGGCTATCAGGTTTGACATCCAGTGCAAGCTACCGAAAATAATTCCCATGTAGGCGGCCAGCGTCGCGAGATCCGCCGAGCCGACAGCCCACTGAGGTAGCTCAGTGGTTTGGGCATAGCGAAAAAATACAAAAGCTGCCATAGCTACTGTCCATGCCATTATGGCAAACAGAAGCTTTTTGGCCTGGCGACGCGCTCTCACGGGGTAACTTCTATCCTAAATTAACGGGCCTTCTCAGGATGCGCTAGTTTATAGAATATACCCCTCTGATTTCCAGTGGTAATTGTGATCTTAATCAAGGCAAGTGCCGATTAGAGGCGATATCAGCCAAAAAAGCGCTCAAGTAACCCTTTTGTGAACTGAGTTTTGAGATAAAAGCCCCTGGGGTTGGTCATCTGGATACTGCCATCCTCGGCAATACTCTCGGTTAACACCTTACTGTTGGCCGCCTTTGGCCTTAACTGTAATACTTCACCGTGCCTGGCCGTGATCTTGCTGACCTTGCCCATGCTGATAAGCTCCATGATTTCTTCCCAATCCTGGCGCAATAGCCTGTCTTCCTCGACGCTTGGTTCCCATAAAAGCGGCGAGCCGATACGTCGGACACCCGGGGGAAGATCCCTGTCCCCCTGAACCGGGATCCACAGTACCCGCTGCAATTTGTGATACACCAGACTCTGCTCCCAGCGCAGTCCTGAAATATTGGTTAGCGGCGCGACACAGACATAGGTGGTTTCCAGCGGCATACCGCGTTCATCTATTGGAATGCTCTTCAGTTCTACCCCAAGGTGCAGAAAGTCCTGTTCGGGCTTGGAGCCTGCGGTCGCTCCCAATGCCAGCTCCAGTAGTTGTCCGGTCCAGCCTTTATCACGGCGAAAGTCTTTGGGCACGGCTACCCCTAAAGATTCGGCGAGCTGTCCCAGAGTCAGCCCGGCGATATCGTCGGCGCGCTTTAGCAGTTGTGCCAAGGAGCTTGGCGGCAAGATATTGGTTTTCATGGCGTTGATTTTACCTGAGCGGGATTGGATAACAAGTTTGTGCAAAAAATGCTCATTGCGATGTCGGGTGAAGTCATCCCCAAAATTAATTTCTCTATCATTATGTTTTTATTGACTAAAGTTTTCATCTTCAACTATAGGGGAATGGATTTCCTGAGTTACTCGCCGATTTCCCCTGTGTTGCCAACAAACTTATCCACAGCATTTTGGGATAACTGAACAATTATGGCCGCAATAAAACAAATAATGGTCGGTGTCAACCGGGTTTTGACGCTGTTTTTCAGCTTGAAAGTCGAGTTTTTGTCCGTAGGGTGTGAATAAAGTTTTGTGACATTGCCGAGAAATTGCTTCTGATCGAGTGCGGGTTAAAAAGTGTACTATTGGTGGTTTGGTTGTGGTTGTATTCGTTTTTGCGCCTTGTATCATTATGTATTTTAAGTGTTTTTGTTGGGTTTGTGTCTTTGTCAATTAGGAGGGGAAGGTTGTAAAAAGCAGCGTTTCCAGAAGTTCAGCCGAGTTTCAAACAGAGATATCCACAGTTTTTGTGGATATCCACTCAAGCAGAGATGGTTAATTGTTGATAAAGTGGAAAAGCTTATTTGATTATCCAAAGAAAAAGCCGTAAATAGAGAATTGCTGCCGACGTGGGATTGTGAAACAATCGAATCATTGAAATTTATCGCTTTTTCGGAGTCCATGTGATTGACAGCGACGGTTTTCGCGCAAATGTGGGCATCATTATCTGTAACAGATTTGGCCAAGTAATGTGGGCCAGGCGTTTTGGTCAGCACTCCTGGCAGTTTCCCCAAGGGGGATTGGATGACGGTGAATCCGCCGAAGATGCCATGTATCGAGAGCTGTATGAAGAAGTCGGGCTCAGGCCGGAACATGTGCAGATATTAACATCCACCCGCTCCTGGTTGCGATACAGATTGCCAAAGCGTTTGGTGCGCCAAGACAGCAAGCCTGTCTGTATCGGTCAAAAGCAGAAATGGTTTTTGCTGCAGCTCAAGAGTCAGGATAGTGCCGTTAACTTGAATTCGTCCGGCCATCCTGAATTCGATGACTGGCGCTGGGTCAGTTATTGGTACCCTGTGCGTCAGGTCGTATCTTTTAAACGTGACGTCTACCGGAAAGTGATGAAAGAGTTCGCCACCACGGCTCTGGCATTGCAGACCCGGGAGCCTTCACGCCGAAGGGGACGACAAAGAGCAGCAGGCTGAGGTTTGATATCGAAAGGGGGAACAGGTGTTAAACACGCTCAGGGATATTACTCAGGCAGTTGCGGCCGCAAGGGATCTTGAGGCTGCCCTTGAGCTATTGGTCGGCCAGATAAAGGCCGCCATGAGCACTCAGTGTTGTTCTATCTATATTCTGGATAAAAATGAGTTGGTCCTCTCGGCCACTGATGGTCTTAAGCCCAGTGCCGTTGGCCAGGTTCGCATGCCGTTGACCGAAGGTCTGGTGGGCTTGGTTGCTGAGCGTGAAGAAGCCATCAACCTTGCCGATGCCAGAGCACATCCCAGATTCAAACTCTTTCCCGAAGTGGCTGAAGAGGAATATCGAGCTTTTCTCGCCGCGCCTATTATCTATCAGAAACAGTTGCTTGGCGTCATAGTGGTGCAGCAGCCCAGTGCCCGTCAGTTCAGCGAAGGGGAAGAAGCTTTTCTTATGACGCTGGCGGCGCAGTTGGCCATGGCTATTCGCGGCCTCAAACAAAAGGCCAGCGTCAAGGAAGATCAGCTGCAAATCCTGTTTCAGGGCACACCGGCTTCCAATGGTATCGCCATTGCCCATGCTTTGGTGCTGGGTGGTCAGATATCCCTGGAGCAGCCGGATCAAACCGCAACAGATATCCCCAATGAGCTTGAACGCCTCAAGGCGGCAATCGAGCGTTGCCGTAACACTCTGAGCACCCTGGCACAGCGTTTTGACCGCGAGCAGGATGAAGAGGTGGTGTCTATCTTCTCGGCGCTGCAGCTCTTGCTGGAAGAGGCCAGCCTTGGGGGCGAATATCGCGATGAAGTGCTTGCGGGTTGGTGCGCCGAGTCGGCGGTCAGCCGCGTGTCTTTGCGTTATATCACCCAGTTTATGGCGATGGAAGACCCCTATCTCAAGGAGCGGGCCAGCGATATCCGTGACTTGGGGCAGAAGGTGCTGCGCCAGTTGATTGAGCCGGAACGGTTGGAGCTCAATGCCGATAAGCCGGTTATTCTGGTGACCCGTGAAGCTGATACCACCTTGCTGGCCGAGTTTCCGCGGCAAAAGTTGGCCGGAATAGTGACAGAACTTGGCGGGGTCAACTCCCATGCTGCTATTCTGGCCCGGGCGCTGGGTGTGCCGGCCATCACAGGGGTCGACCAGGTTTTGGCTGCCGATATCGACAAGAAGCTTTTGGTGCTCAATGCCACCCGCGGTCAGCTGATGGTGTCGCCGTCTCCAGCCGTGGTCGGTGAGTACCGCAGTTTGTTGTCCGCCGAGAGAGCGTTACAGCGGCAATACGCCAGAGAACTGAACCTGCCGGCCGAGACGGTCGATGGCAAACGTATTCATCTATACATGAATGCCGGCTTACTCAGTGGTTTGGCCTCGGAAATTGCCGAAGGCGCCGATGGTATTGGGCTATATCGCACCGAAATCCCTTTCATGTTGCAGCAGCGTTTTCCCAGCGAGTCTGAGCAGGTCAAGGTGTATCGCCAGGTGTTGGAGGCGGCATCGGGGCGCCCCGTGGTGATGCGCACCCTGGATGTGGGCGGAGACAAACCCTTGCCTTATTTCCCCATCAAGGAGGAAAACCCATTTTTGGGCTGGCGTGGCATTCGTTTGTCGCTGGACCATCCAGAGCTGTTTCTGGTGCAAATTCGCGCCATGCTCCAGGCCAGCGGCAGCGGCGAGCAGCTGCATATTCTGCTGCCCATGGTCAGTAATCTCGATGAGATAGATCAATCGCTTGAATATATCGAACAGGCTTATTCCGAGCTTAAGTCGGATGTGAATCCTGAGCTGAAAAGACCCAAGGTGGGCATTATGCTGGAGGTGCCGGCGCTGTTGTTTCAACTGGATGAAGTTGCCAAGCGGGTCGATTTTGTTTCGGTCGGCAGCAACGATTTGACCCAATATCTGTTGGCGGTGGATCGCAACAACCCCAGGGTCAGCGCCCTGTTTGACAGTTATCATCCGGGGATATTGCGTTCGCTGAAACAGGCGCGGGAGACCTGCCGTCTATATGGCCTCGGTGCCAGTGTCTGTGGCGAGTTAGCCGGTGAACCCGGTGGTGCCTTGCTGCTGGTTGCTATGGGCTACAACCGCTTGAGTATGAACCAGGGGAGCTTGGCCAGAATAAATTATCTGCTGCGGCGAGTGCGCAGCGATGAACTCGAGCAGTTATTGGCCGAGGCATTGACACTCAAAAGCGGCAACGAAGTGCGACAACTGGTGCACGATTATTTGGGGCAAAGAGAACTGGCAGCCATTCTCAATTGAACCTGCTATGTCGGGTATGGAATAACAACAAGAATTAAGGAACCTCTGTGGACGCATTTCTCTGGGTATTTGGTGTTTGTCTGGCGTTGGGAGCTTTTGTCGGCTTTATGGCCGGTTTGTTGGGGATAGGCGGCGGTCTTATCGTGGTGCCGGCGCTGCTATATATTTTACCCAAGGTGGGGGTTCCTGCCGCGCAGTTGCCCCATGTCGCCATTGCTACTTCGTTGGCGGCCATTATTTTGACCTCTTTTTCATCCGCCCGCGCCCACCACAGCCGCGGCAATATTCCTTGGCCGCTGTTTAAATCCATGTTGCCGGGTCTGGCACTGGGGGCCTTGTGTTCGGGTTTTATTGCCGAGTTGATCCCGGCCGATGATCTGCGCCGTGCCTTTGCCGTGTTTGTTATTCTAATGGCCGCCCAGATGGCATTTCCTTTCCGTCCATCAGCGAAAGAGGGCTTGCCGCCATTTCCCGTGTTGCTTATCGTCTCGGCGATGATTGCCATTATTGCCGCCTTGATGGGGATAGGCGGTGGGGTGCTCTTGGTGCCTTTCCTCACTTGGTGTGGGTTGCAGATGCGTCAGGCGGTGGGTTTTTCATCGGCTACCGGCCTTATTATCGCCCTTTGGGGCAGTTTAGGGTATGTTATCGCAGGCTGGAATGCCCCTGATATGCCAAGTGGTACTTTGGGATATGTCTATCTGCCGGCTTTGCTGGGTATTATTGCTTCCTCAATGTTGGTTGCGCCTGTGGGGGTCAAAGCGGCCAGCACCTGGCCGACGCCTGTACTGAAGAAAATATTTGCACTTTTATTGGTTGTTGTGGGTCTTAAACTTATTCTGGCCTGATCTGCGCCTTGGTTAATTTAGGAATCGTCTTTCTGTTATGGCTTTAGAATTTCCCAATATTGATCCTGTGATCGTCTCTTTTGGCCCCTTTGAGCTGTTCGGCCAGACTTTTGAACCGGCTTTGCGTTGGTATGGTTTCATGTACCTGCTGGGCTTTTTGGCCGCTATGATACTGCTCAACCGTATGGCTGACAGATCCAAGGGGTTATGGAGCCGCGAGCAGGTCTCTGATCTGCTGTTCTATGCCTTTCTCGGGGTGATCCTGGGGGGCCGCATAGGTTATGTGCTCTTTTACCATCTGGATTACTTTATTGCCGACCCCTTGTACCTATTTAAGATCAGCGAAGGCGGCATGTCTTTCCATGGTGGTTTGATGGGGGTTATTCTGGCCATGCTCTACATCGCCTGGAAACAGAAGCGCAGCTTCTTTGCGGTGGCGGATATGGTGGCCCCTGTGGTACCTATCGGCTTGGGGGCCGGGCGTTTGGGTAACTTTATCAATGGTGAGCTTTGGGGCCGGGTGACAGATGTACCTTGGGCCATGGTGTTTCCTTCCGGTGGCCCTGAGCCTCGTCATCCTTCACAACTGTATCAATTTGCCCTCGAAGGCGTTGCGCTGTTTATTTTACTGCAATGGTTCAGCAAACGCAGTCCCAAGACCGGAGCCGTGTCCGGGATGTTTTTGCTCGGCTATGGTATCTTCCGCTGCATAGTGGAAACGGTCAGGCAGCCGGATGCTCAACTCGGGCTTTATTTGGGCTTTTTGACCATGGGGCAAATACTGTCAGTGCCCATGATCCTCTTTGGACTCTATCTGTTAATGCGTAATGCGCCGCAGGCCGGCGTGGTGAAGGACAAGCAGTAATGCAGCAATATCTTGATTTAATGCAACATATTTTAGATGCCGGTACCGAAAAAACTGACCGTACCGGCACGGGAACCCGCTCTGTATTTGGCTATCAGATGCGTTTTGACCTCAGTAAGGGGTTCCCCTTGGTGACCACCAAGAAGTGCCATTTGCGCTCCATTATTCATGAGTTGCTCTGGTTCCTGAAAGGGGACACCAATGTTGCTTACCTGCATGAAAATAAAGTGACGATTTGGGATGAGTGGGCCGATGAATCCGGTAATCTGGGACCGGTTTACGGCGCTCAGTGGCGTAGCTGGCCAACGCCCGATGGCGGTCATATCGATCAGATTACCCAGGTGATAGAACAGATCAAATCACAACCTGACTCCAGACGTTTGATTGTCTCCGCCTGGAATGTCTCCGAGCTCGACAAGATGGCGCTGGCGCCTTGCCATGCCTTCTTCCAGTTTTATGTGGCCGATGGCAAGTTGTCTTGTCAACTGTATCAGCGCAGCTGTGATGTGTTCCTGGGGCTGCCGTTCAATATTGCCAGTTATGCGCTGTTGACCATGATGGTAGCGCAGCAGTGCGATCTCGAATTGGGCGATTTCGTCTGGACCGGCGGTGATACCCATCTTTATTCCAATCATATGGAACAAACGGCGCTGCAACTCAGTCGTGAACCCAAGTCTCTGCCACAAATGAAAATTATTCGCAAGCCTGAGTCTATTTTTGACTACCGATTCGAAGATTTCGAGTTGTCAGGTTACGATCCTCACCCTCATATCAAAGCACCAGTTGCCATTTAAAAACAGTTTTTTAGCGAAATACCTCGTATATTTCGAGGTGTTTCGCAGAAACTTTCGATTATTCTTACCTAAATCCATCTACTACACTCAAATCAATTATGTTTTTGGGAGTTTAGTATGGAAAAGGCACTTCGGAATTTCCTGAGTCAGGAATCTGCCGGCGGCATCTTGTTATTGATTGCTGTAGCCTTGGCAATGGTCTTGGCTAATTCACCACTAGCCGGCGTTTATCAAGGTTTTTTGGATACCCCGATGCAGTTGCGTCTCGGGGCGCTGGATATCAACAAGCCCTTACTGTTGTGGATCAACGATGGTTTGATGGCGCTGTTCTTTCTGTTGATCGGTCTTGAAGTTAAGCGTGAATTACTTGAGGGAGCGCTGTCCAGCGTTTCCAAGGCATCTCTACCCACTTTTGCTGCTATAGGCGGCATGCTTGTTCCGGCCGCAGTCTATCTGCTGTTTAATGCCAATGACCCTGTGACCCAGGGGGGCTGGGCTATTCCGGCCGCGACCGATATCGCCTTTGCGCTGGGGATAATGGCACTTTTAGGCAACCGGGTTCCTGTTGCGCTCAAGGTGTTTTTATTGGCGCTGGCAATCATAGATGACCTGGGTGTAATCGTTATTATTGCGCTGTTCTATAGCAGTGATCTGTCGATGATAAGCCTGGTGATTGCTGCTGCTGCGGTTATAGGTTTGATTATTCTGAACCGCCGCGGTGTAACTGCGCTTGGCGCTTATGGCGTGCTTGGGGCCATTCTTTGGGTTGCCGTACTCAAGTCCGGGGTTCATGCCACTTTGGCCGGGGTGATCATCGCCTTCTGTATTCCGCTGCGCGACAAGCAAGGTGGTTCACCGTCCGAGCATTTGGAGCATACGCTGCACCCTTGGAGCACTTTCCTGATCCTGCCGGTATTTGCTTTTGCCAACGCCGGGGTAGCCTTGGGCGGTATGTCGCTGGAGAGCCTGGTATCGCCTGTACCTCTGGGGATCGCTTTGGGTCTGTTGCTCGGTAAGCCGATTGGTGTGGTGTTGTTCAGTTTTATTGCAGTTAAGTTGCGTCTGGCAGAGTTGCCTGAGGGCATTGCCTGGCGCCATATCATGCCTGTGGCTGTGATGTGCGGTATAGGATTTACCATGTCGATGTTTATTGCCTCGCTGGCATTTGAACATGGTGGCGTTGTCTATAGCGATTTGGCCAGGTTGGGGATCCTGATCGGATCTATGTTGGCGGCAGTCGTGGGCTATTTCTGGCTGTCAAAAGTGTTACCTGAAAAAGGAGAAAAGGAATGAAAACAAGCATAATGGCAGGACTCATTCTGGCGGGCTTAGCCCCTTTGGTTCAGGCGTCACAGATAGAAGCCTGTGTTGCAGACAAGGAAGCTGTCCTGTGTCAGAGTTACCTTGAGGGTGTTGTTGATGGTGCGCTTATGTATAAGCCTCAGGCGGTAGGTGCCCGCCTGGACAGCAACGGTTATGAAGCCCGCGCGCTTAAATATCGGGGTGGTAAGCGTTTTCAGGAAGCCAATCGCAAGTATTGCCTGGAGAGGATCCCGGATAGGGAGCAACTGGTACAGGGGATCAGCGAAGCTTTTGAAAGCGGCGAGGTCAAGGATATAGAGACACTGCAGCTTGCCGTGAATAATTTGCTGGACTGTCAGCGTTTGAAGTAAGGAGTCGGGGCAGCCTATGTCTCATTTGAACTATAACCACCTGTATTACTTTTGGATGGTGCATAAGCAAGGCTCAGTGACCAAGGCTGCCGAGACACTCTGTTTAACCCCACAAACCATTACCGGCCAGATACGCACTCTGGAAGAAAGGCTTAAGGGGAGTCTGTTCAAGCGGGTGGGGCGTAATCTGGCCCCCACTGAATTGGGCGAGTTGGTGTTTCGCTACGCTGATAAAATGTTCAGCCTCTCCTATGAGATGCTCGATGTGCTCAACTATCGCAAGGATGAGTCCATTCTGTTCGAGGTGGGCATTGCCGATGCTCTCTCCAAGGCGTTGGCTAGTCGAGTTTTGATGTCGGTTATCCCAGCCAATAGCTCCATGCATCTTGCCTGTTATGAATCGACTCACGAGAGTTTGATGGCCAGGCTCAGAGAACACAAGCTGGATATGATACTGTCGGACTGTGCCGGTGAGTCTCTCAAATATCCGGAAATTCTTTCCAAGAAACTGGGTGAGTGCGGTATTGCCTTCTTCTCGGCGCAGGAGTTCAAAAGTGGCTTTCCTGAATGTTTGGAAGAGGGGCCCCTGCTGATCCCGAGTCGGCGCACTTCCCTGGGCCAGCAGCTCTATCGCTGGTTTGATGAGAAACGCCTTAATGTCACGATTCTCGGCGAGTTCGACGATGCGGCTATGATGAAGGCCTTTGGCTACTTCCGTAAGGGGATATTTGTCGCCCCCTCCATCTATCAGCAGGATATTCTCGAGCACAACATACGTCTGCTCGGTGAAACCATGGAGATCAAAGAGGAATATCATGTGATGTTTGCCGAGCGAATGATCCAGCATCCGGCGGTGCAGCGTTTGCTGGAAACCGATTTTGGTGAGCTATTCGCCGGTCGTGATCTTCAGGTGCAGCAGTTCTGATACGAGTGGATGATTAAGGCGGATATTCGACAGCGCTGACGCCAGAATGTAAACTTGCGACAAAATTCTTGATTGGAGCATGATAGGTGTCTGACTTGATGAGTACCCCCAGGGTAAAGTGGGCATGTCGCCGTGGTATGCTGGAGCTTGATGTACTGTTTCAACCCTTTGTGGAACAGCATTACGAGACTCTGAGTCCTGAGGATAAGGCCTTGTTTGTTCGTCTGCTTGAGTGTGAAGACCCGGAACTGTTTGCCTGGTTTATGGGGCATGAGCAATGTCCGGATCCGCAACTGGCACAGATGGTAGTGCGCGTTCGTGGTCGGGCAGCGCCATAGATTTCAGCTCAGTTCTTCCTTCAGCCAGTATCTGAGTCTAACTGTGCTGGCTGCTGTTTGCCTGAGCAGCTTTTTTGCCTGGCCGGCGTTGGATTATCCTTTTTATTTATCGTTCAAATACCTATGTTTACTGCTAATGCTGGCAGGCTTTGGCCTTGCGCTGTTGCGTTTGCGCCGCTGGCAACTCTGTTTCTGGCTCAATGATTTGGGTGAAGGACAGTTCGTACCCGGTTCGAGTTTTAAGCTCAGTGGCAAACCTTGGGTCAGCCCCTTTGTGGTGACTTTTACTTATCAGGGGGAGGATAACTGCGGGCGTTGCTGGCTGTTTGCCGATATGTTTGACGACACAGACTATCGTCATCTGTGTCGTCTATTGTTGCAGCGCTCAAAGTCCGCTAACTAAACTGATTCCAGCCCAGTTACTCCGGCTGCAGAATGGTAGGCTGCGGATTATCCAGTTTCTGCGGATGATCGATATTACAGTGCAGGCCGCGGCTTTCCTTACGGGCCATGGCGCAGCGGATGATCAACTCGGCCACCTGCACTAGGTTGCGTAATTCCAGCAGGTTGTTTGTGACGTGGAAGTTGCTGTAATACTCCTGGATCTCCTGTTGTAGCATGGCGCAGCGGCGCAGGGCCCGCTCCAAACGCTTGTCTGAGCGTACAATGCCGACATAATCCCACATAAAGAGTCTCAGCTCGTGCCAGTTGTGAGCAATAACCACTTCCTCATCCGAGTTACACACCTGGCTTTCATCCCAGGCCGGGATATTACCGGGCATGGCAATTTTACCTAGTTGGCTTTGAATATCGGTCGAAGCGGCGCGAGCGAATACCAGACACTCCAGCAAGGAGTTACTCGCCAGGCGGTTTGCGCCGTGCAGTCCGGTATAAGCCACTTCACCTATGGCATAGAGACCATTGAGATCAGTCTGGCCATGAAAATCTGTCATTACCCCGCCGCAGGTATAGTGAGCGGCAGGCACCACAGGGATAGGTTCCTTGGTGATATTTATCCCTAAGTCCAGGCAGCGCTGGTAAATGGTGGGGAAATGCTTGATGACAAATTCAGGATCCTTGTGGCTGATGTCCAGATAGACGCAATCGGCGCCGAGGCGTTTCATTTCATAGTCTATGGCCCTGGCTACAATGTCTCTGGGCGCCAGTTCGGCGCGTTCATCGAAGTCAGGCATAAAGCGACTGCCATCGGGACGGCGCAGATAGGCGCCTTCACCGCGCAGGGCTTCGGTCAGCAGGAAATTACGGGCATCTGAATGGTATAGACAGGTCGGATGGAACTGATTGAATTCCATGTTGGCTACCCGGCAACCGGCACGCCAGGCCATGGCAATACCATCACCACTGGCGATATCCGGGTTAGAGGTGTACTGGTAAACCTTGGAACTGCCGCCGGTCGCCAGCGCGACAAACTTAGCCTTGATGGTTTCCACCTGCTCAAGGTTACGGTTCCAGACATAGGCGCCCAATACCCGGTTGCCCGGACGGCCCAGTTTACGGGTGGTGATCAAATCTATGGCGTTGTAACGCTCAAGCGCCAGAATATTGGGGTGGGCCTGGGCCATCTCCTGCAGTGTGGTCTGTACCTCTTTGCCGGTGGCATCGGCGGCGTGCAGAATACGTCTGTGGCTGTGGCCGCCTTCACGGGTCAGATGGTAGGCGCTGTCATTGATGCTGCCATCGGGGTTTTCTTCCTTATCAAAGGCAACACCGCATTCAATCAGCCATTGCATGGCGGCGCGGGCATTCTCGGCCGTATAGGTTACCACGGCTTCATCACAGAGTCCGGCGCCGGCGACCAAGGTGTCGGCCACGTGGGATTCTATGGTATCCTCCTCGTCGAAAACCGAGGCTATGCCCCCTTGGGCATAATAGGTCGAGCCTTCGTTGAGAGGACCTTTGGAGAGTAAAATGACTTTGGTTTTTTCAGCCAGGTGAAGGGCGAGAGTCAAGCCCGCTGCACCACTGCCTATGACCAGGACGTCAGATTGGTGTTCAACTACTTGTTTCATCGGGTATCATGAGATGTGACTGGGGGTTCGGTTATGGTAAACCAACTCGCAAGGGATGGATACAACTCAGCTCAGGTTATTCGCAGTACATTTTTTGCAAAACATCAGAACTTTTTCGAAGCACGCTAGTCTACATAAGTGAATATGATTCGAGCGACTGAGAAATCAGCATTATAAGATTTGGGAGAAGTCGGCTCGGATGAGTGGACAAATAAGTGATCAACAACTGGTTGAGCGCGTACAACGTGGCGATAAAAACGCTTTTAACCTGCTGGTACAAAAGTACCAGAGTAAGGTCATCAATCTGATATCCCGTTATGTACGGAATCAGGCTGATGTAGCAGACGTGGCGCAAGAAGCTTTTATCAAGGCTTATCGGGCGTTACCTAATTTCCGCGGTGAGAGTGCCTTTTATACCTGGTTGTACCGAATAGCAGTAAATACGGCCAAGAATCATCTGGTGTCACAGGGGCGCAGAACACCTGCGAACGATGTTGATGCCGATGAAGCCGAATTTTACGATGGCAGTGATGCCCTGAAAGAATTCGCCTCTCCTGAGCGGTTGATGCTTTCAGACGAGATAAAGAAGACTGTTTTCGACACTCTCGAATCGCTGCCGGAAGAGTTAAAGATGGCTATCTCCTTGCGTGAGCTTGATGGTATGAGCTACGAGGATATTGCCAATGTGATGGATTGCCCTGTAGGTACTGTGAGATCCCGTATCTTTCGCGCCCGGGAAGCCATCGATAAGAAGCTCCAGCCTTTGCTGGAAAGATGACCCTTTAATAGAGACAGGTGAGTAATGGATAAATTAGGTCAGGAGTGGGTTTCTGCGGCAGTGGACGGCGAAACCGACGCTCAGACGCTGGCAGAACTGGCTGGTGACACTGCTTCTCACGACAAGTGGCGTAACTATCATCTTATCGGTGATGCCATGCGTGGCGAGTTGCCTTCTGCTATCCCCTTGGATCTGTCCGCCAGTATTGCGGCCGCTATCGACAAGGAGCCGGCGATTGTTGCGCCTGTCACCTCAACTCAGGTACCTGAGGACGTTGAGCCCCAACGTCAGCTTGCTTCCGGCGGTAGAGTGATTCCCATGTTCAAACAGTTTGGCCAGTATGCGATTGCGGCCACTGTTGCCATGGTTGCCATTGTTGGTGTTCAGAACTACAACCAGACACCTGAAAGCCAGGATCCTGCATCCCCAGTGCTTATTACCCGTCCATTGGTGGGCAGTGCTTCACCTGTTAGCCTGCAAACCGGACCGGTTCAGCAGCCACAGGGGTATACCAATGAGCAGTTGATTGAGCAACGTCGCAGGATTAACAGCTATATTCAGGATCATATGTTGCAACAGAGATTGAATGCCGGTGTGGTTATGGATAACAATAGTGAGGTCGTTCCTGTTCCTATGAATCGTTAAGGAAATCTCTTGCGCCTTTTCCTCTTGGCCCTTCTGGCCTTCGCAGTGCCTGCCTTCGCGCAGGATGATATGTCCGCCAAAGCCTGGCTTGAAAAAATGAGTCAGGCTTTGCGCGAAAAAGAATACAAGATTTCGCTCATCCAACTTCAGGCCGATAATATTCGGCCTTTGGTATACCTGCACGGTAAAGTCAACGGTGAGGAAGTGGCCTTTCTCGAACACCTCAATGGGCCGCCGAAAAATGCGGTTCGTGTCGGTAATATAGTGACCTTTATCGAACACGAACAGCCCGCCTATAGTATTAATGCCAAGCGTATTCAAGGAGTGATGCCAGCGGCCTTCTTCGGTGACAGCGGCAATATCGAGGCCGGATATCAATTGGTGTTGGGGGGGCGTAGCCGTATCGCCGGCCGTCCAGGACAGATGATCCGTATTTTGCCCAATGATGAATACCGCTATGGTTTTCAGGTGTGGATGGATATGGAAACCTTCCTGCCGCTGCGCTATGACATGCTGAATCAGGACAAGCAGTTGCTGGAGCAGTTGTTAGTCATCGAATTGATAGAACTGCAAGAGACCGCACCTCTGCTGGTGGAGGCCTACAAGCAGGAATGGCCTGCGGTGATGAACTCCTCAGAGCGTGCAGATGGCCAGAATTGGCAGTTCGATTGGCTGCCGCCCGGTTTTCAAGTTGTGGTTCGTGATCACCATCGCCTGATTGGCAGCCATGAGCCGGTGGAATACATAGCCCTGACCGATGGCTTCAGCAATATCTCTGTCTACGTCGCCCGCGCCGGTGACGCGCCTATGCCGGAAGAGCTGATGACCCGTAATGGCCTTTCCATGGCGGCCGACCGAGTCGGTAACCTGGAAGTGGTTGCTGTCGGTAAGGTGCCAACACAAACGCTTATCCGTATCGCTTCGGGTTTAAGACTGGAGTGAGGACAGGGTTATGATGGAGCAGGTGGCTAAGGTTATAGGCACAGACAGTGACGGTTGGGTCAAGGTGCAAGTGGAATTGAAGAGCGCCTGCAATCACTGCTCCAGTAGCGAATCCTGTGGTACTTCTGCGGTTGCCAAGGCGTTTGGCAGTCGGCTGCAGGAGTTTTCTCTGCCCAGTACTGAAACTTATCCAGAAGGCACTCTATTGCGCTTAGGCTTGCCGGAAAGCGTAGTGCTCAAAGCGGCAATGCTGGTTTACATGCTGCCTTTGGCCGGGCTGTTTTTAGGCGGCTTGCTTGGGCGCTTTATTGCCTCGCTTGCCGGGTTCAGTACAGATGGAGGGGCCATATTCATGGCGATCATCTTTGTTTTGCTGGCTTGGAAATTGGGCAAGTCTCAGGCGCGCAGGATTGAAAACCGGGCTCAACCCGTCATTCTCGCCAATCTTGGCCAAGTAATGGAGGCCGCTTCAGAAAGCAAGTGCCACTAATTCCGTCATTCCCACACAGGCTCAAAGTGTGAATCTAATTGGTATTGGCCCAGCAATCGGGTACAATTTCGCACCTTTGAGCACAGTCTCCCATTAGAATTTAGTCATTGCAGCATAATGAAACATATTAGAAACTTTTCGATTATTGCCCATATCGACCATGGCAAATCTACCCTCTCAGATCGCCTTATCCAGGTTTGTGGCGGCTTAACCGACCGTGAAATGGCTGCTCAGGTGCTGGATTCAATGGATCTGGAGCGCGAACGCGGTATCACCATCAAGGCCCAGAGCGTGACACTCGACTATAAGGCCAAAGACGGTGAAGTCTATCAGTTGAACTTCATCGATACCCCAGGGCATGTTGACTTCTCCTATGAAGTTTCCCGCTCGCTGGCGGCTTGTGAAGGAGCTTTGCTGGTAGTTGATGCCGGTCAAGGGGTTGAGGCCCAGACACTGGCGAATTGTTATACCGCGCTGGAAATGGATCTGGACGTTGTTCCTGTACTCAACAAGATTGACCTGCCACAGGCTGAACCCGAGCGGGTGGCGGCCGAGATTGAAGATATAGTTGGCATTGAAGCCAAAGATGCAGTGCGCTGCTCTGCCAAGACAGGTATCGGCATAGACGAAGTGCTGGAAACCATAGTGGCACAAATCCCACCACCGGAAGGTGACCCGGAAGGGCCTCTGCAGGCACTGATTGTTGACTCTTGGTTCGACAGCTACCAAGGGGTTGTGTCCCTGGTGCGGATCAAGAACGGCGTGCTCAAGAAGGGCGATAAGTTCAAGGTCATGAGCACAGGCCAGACTTACAACGCCGACAAGGTGGGGATTTTCACTCCCAAGCAGAAAGAAAAAACTGAACTGAGAACCGGTGAAGTAGGCTTTGTTATTGCCGGTATCAAAGAGATCCACGGGGCCCCCGTGGGGGATACCCTGACCCATGCCAAACACGGCGCGGAAAAACCGCTGCCGGGCTTCAAGAAAGTGAAGCCTCAGGTATACGCTGGTGTGTTCCCCATCTCTACCGACGACTATGAAAACTTCCGTGATGCGTTGAATAAACTGAGCTTGAACGATGCTTCACTGCAGTTTGAGCCGGAAAACTCCACTGCTCTGGGATTTGGTTTCCGTATTGGTTATCTGGGACTTCTGCATATGGAGATCATCCAGGAGCGATTGGAGCGGGAATATAACCTGGATCTGATCACCACGGCACCCACTGTAGAGTATGAAGTTGAGCTGACCAATGGCGATGTTGTCTATGTGGATAACCCATCGGAGTTGCCGGCACTCAACTATATCGAAGAGATGCGTGAACCTATTGTCGAAGCCAATATTCTGGTGCCCAAGGATTACCTGGGCAATGTGATCACTCTCTGTGTTGAAAAACGCGGTGTACAGAAGAATATGGTTTACCACGGCAACCAGGTGGCACTGACCTATCATATTCCGGCGGCTGAAGTCGTGATGGACTTTTTCGACAGGCTTAAGTCCACCAGTCGTGGCTATGCTTCGCTCGAGTATAACTTTGTCTACTTCCAGGCAGCCGACATGGTGCGTTTGGATGTTTTGATCAATGGCGATAGGGTCGATGCACTGGCGATGATCATCCACAGGGGCAACATACGCCACCGTGGTATTGCTCTGGTGGAGAAGATGAAAGAACTGATCCCGCGGCAGATGTTTGATATTGCAATCCAAGCCGCAGTGGGCAGTCAGATTGTGGCCCGTTCGACCGTGAAAGCACTGCGTAAAGACGTAACCGCCAAATGTTACGGTGGTGACGTTTCCCGGAAGAAGAAACTGCTGCAGAAGCAAAAAGAAGGTAAGAAACGGATGAAGCAGCTCGGTAACGTGGAAGTTCCACAGGAAGCCTTCCTGGCGGTATTGAAACTGAACGAGTGATCCTGTGGCGCCGCGGCGCCCTGGATAGCAACATCTCATTTGCGCCGCATTTTGCGGCGCTTTAGTTAGTTTAAGGGGAGACCTGTCCCTGGAACGGCAAATATGGGTAAACTAACTAAGGAAGGTGCGAATAAGTCCCATGTGTGCTCTGCGTCGGCTTACAGGCCTGGATGCAAGGCGTGGTTCGCAGCAAATGGCCCTAGTCCTTTGCAAGAAGCACAACACAGCAGGCAGGCTTGTAAGCCACGCCCTTCGGGGCTTGCACAGCAACCGGCTCTCTGCGTTATCCGCCTTTGGCAGGCCCCGGCATGCCTTCAGTCAGATGCCTTGAACGCCAATTGCTGTGTAAGCCAGAGTGCCACGAGGACTTGTTCGCACCTTCCCTAAAGCTGACAAGACTTATTCCAATTTAATACAAGGCAGGAGTTAAATAACCAATGGCAGCCTATTTTTCCATTATTCTGGTGCTGGTGACCTTGGTCAGCGGCCTTATCTGGGCGCTCGATGCCTTTGTGCTGGCCCCCAAGCGTCAGGCTAAACTGGCACTGGCCCAAGCGCAAAATGGCACCCTGACCGATGAAGTCACTGAAAAAATTATCCAGGAGCCAGGTTATGTGGAAACCTCTAAGTCCATTTTCCCTGTGATAGCCTTTGTGCTAATCCTGAGATCTTTTTTGTATGAGCCGTTTCAGATCCCTTCCGGCTCCATGATGCCAACACTGCTGGTGGGTGACTTCATTCTGGTGGAAAAATTCAGCTATGGCCTGAAAGATCCTGTATGGCGCAGCAAGCTGGTGGAAACCGGCGAGCCGGAGCGCGGCGACATCATAGTATTTAAATACCCTAAAGATGAGCGGGTCGATTACATCAAGCGGGTTATCGGTTTACCAGGCGATAAGATCATCTATCGCAACAAGGAACTCTATATTCAGGAGGCCTGTAAAGAGCAACAACCTTGTCCAGGTCCTAAACTGGTATTGAGAGCACCGGTCAATAAAGGCGAGTTCCAGGATGATGGCGTGGATCTGCTGCGTTTTCGCGAGCAACTGGGTGAGGTGACTCACGATATTCTGATTAACCCGGCCCGCCCTGAGCCATCGGCCTTCTATTACCGTGAGCCAGGCTTTGCCCAAGGGGAGTTTGTCGTACCTGAAGGTCACTACTTTGCCATGGGCGATAACCGCGACAACAGTACCGACAGCCGTTTCTGGGGCTTTGTACCCGAAGCGAATCTGGTAGGTAAGGCTGTGGCAATTTGGATAAGTTTTGAGTTTGAGCGCCAGCCTCAGGATTGGTTACCTACCTGGGTGCCAAGCGGTGTGCGTTTTGAGCGTGTAGGTGGTTTGAAGTGAGAGAACCTGTGAAGAATTTTGCCCGTCTGTGTCGTACTCTGGGGTATGAATTCAATAAAATGGCACTGCTGGAGCAGGCCATGACTCACAGAAGTGCGGCCAACAAGCATAACGAGCGGTTGGAGTTTCTCGGAGACTCTATCCTGTCGATAGTGATTTCCGATGCCCTGTATCATCAGTTCCCCAAGGCGACCGAAGGCGATCTCAGCCGGATGCGTGCCACCTTGGTACGCGGTGATACCCTGGCGCAAATCGCCAAGGAGTTTAAGCTGGGTGACTATCTGACCCTGGGTCCAGGCGAGCTCAAGAGTGGCGGTTTTCGCCGCGAATCCATTCTCGCCGATGCAGTGGAGGCCATCATAGGCGCCATCTACCTGGACTCTGATCTGGAAACCTGTCGACCACTGCTCTTGAGCTGGTACCAGCAGCGACTGAAGGCGATTCAACCCGGGGTCAGCCAGAAAGATGCCAAGACCCAGCTGCAGGAATACCTGCAGGGTTATAAGAAACCTCTGCCTGAGTATAAAGTGGTGGCGGTTTCCGGCGAGGCGCACGATCAGACCTTTACCGTAGAATGTCGTATCGAAGAGCTGGATCAAGCCGTATCCGGTACCGGCAGTTCACGTAGAAAAGCCGAGCAGCAAGCCGCTGCTGGGATATTGGAGTTACTGAAAAAATGAGTAAGATCCCAGAGGTACCGGCCCAGGAGCCGAGCCTGGATGAACTGCTGGCCAAGATGAACCAGCCGTCACCGACACCCGCCTATGATGTCACTTACTGCGGTATGGTGGCCATAGTCGGTCGCCCCAATGTCGGCAAGTCCACCTTGCTCAACCGTTTGCTCGGCCAAAAGGTGAGTATCACCTCCCGTAAGCCGCAAACCACCCGCCACAGGATCATGGGGATCCACACCGAAGGTCCATCGCAGATAGTCTTTATCGACACCCCTGGATTGCACATAGAGGAAAAGCGCGCCATCAACCGTTTGATGAACCGCGCCGCCGCCAGCTCGCTGGCCGATGTTTGCATGGTGATCTTTGTGGTCGATGGTCTCAACTGGACCGCCGATGACGAAATGGTGCTCAATAAGCTGCGTCATGGCGGCAATGAGCGCAAGACAGTGCTGGCGGTGAACAAGGTCGACTATATCAAGGATAAAGAGACACTGTTTCCGCACCTGGAAGCCCTGGGGCAGAAATATGCCTTCGATGAAATTGTGCCCATCTCTGCCAAGTCGGGTACCAACGTTGGCCGCTTGATGTCGCTGGCGAAAGAATCACTGCCCGAGAGCGTGCACTATTTCCCGGAAGACTATATTACCGACCGTTCACAACGCTTTATGGCCTCTGAAATCGTCCGTGAAAAACTGATGCGTTTTCTTGGTGATGAGCTGCCTTATGATGCCACGGTGGAAATCGAGCAGTTCAAGATGATGGAGAATGGCGTCTATCAGATCAATGCGCTTATTCTGGTTGAACGTGACGGTCAGAAACGCATGGTGATCGGCAAGAAGGGCGAGCGAATTCGTACTATCGCCACCGAGGCCCGCAAGGACATGGAGCAATTATTTGATAACAAAGTGTTCCTGGAAGTCTGGGTCAAGGTGAAGTCGGGCTGGGCCGATGATGAACGTGCCCTTCGCAGTCTGGGTTACGGCGAAGACTGAGGTCGACTATGCTGCGAGGCTATGTGCTGCACGCCCGGCCCTATCGGGAATCCAGCATGTTGTTGAACCTGTTGGTGGATGGCCTTGGTCGGGTCGACGCCGTTGCCAGAGTCGGCAGTGGCAAGCGCTCGATAAAGAGCATAGTGCAACCGTTTCAGCCGCTGCTGTTCCAACTGACTGGCCGCAGCGACCTCAGAACCCTGACTCAAATTGAAAGTGCGTCCCCGGCAGTGCCCCTGTCCGGGGACGCTTTATATGCGGCCATGTACCTCAATGAACTCTTGGTGCGGGTACTTGGTAACCACCAGAGTGGCGAAGCGCTGTTTTTCAGTTATCATCAGAGCCTGCTGGCGCTGGCCAAGGGCTTTGAGCAGACAACACTGCGCTATTTCGAGCTCAGACTCTTATCCGAGCTTGGCTGCATGCCCTCATTGCTGAAGGATGCCGATGGCGCCGATATCCAAGCTGATGGCTGCTACAGATTCATTCCCGAACAGGGGTTCATCCCCTTTGTTGGTGATGCCAAGCGGCAAGAGGCGCTACCGGGAAGCACTCTGTTGGCATTGGCTGAAAATCGCCTTCGGCAAGAGGATTGGCAAACCGCCAAAGCCTTGACCCGGCAATTGCTCCGGCCACTGCTCGGCGATAAGCCACTGCTCAGCAGGCAGTTGTTTGCCCGCCGGGGGGGAAATTTGCCAAGGGAGCCACAGCCGCAAAACCGAGGGGATAAATGAGCTCTTCAGCCCGCTTTTTTCAAATGCTGCCGTTACAATGGGCAGAGAATAGAAACTGCTTTTATACCGCCGAACAGGCCGGTGCATTCCAGGAATTATCAAGGAGTTACAGATGAATCGAATCTTGTTAGGGGTGAACATAGATCATATCGCCACCTTGCGGCAGGTGCGTGGCACCCATTACCCGGATCCTGTGCATGCAGCGGCCGTGGCAGAGCACGCCGGCGCTGAGGGGATCACTATCCATCTGCGTGAAGACAGACGCCACATAGTGGATCGCGATGTCTATCTGCTGGCCAAGACGCTCAAGACCCGGATGAATCTGGAAATGGCGGTCACCGAAGAGATGCTGGATATCGCCTGTGAGGTTAAGCCTGCCTATGTTTGTCTGGTGCCGGAAAAACGTGAGGAGCTTACTACAGAGGGCGGTTTGGACGTTGCCGGTCAGCAGCCTAAAATCGCCGCTGCGGTTAAACGTTTGGCCGAGCAGGGCATTAAAGTATCTCTCTTTATCGATGCCAACCGTGAGCAGATAGATGCTGCCGTTGCCGTGGGTGCGCCCGTGATAGAAATTCACACCGGCCGCTACGCCGACGCCCACAGCGCTGAAGAGGAGAGCGAGGAGTTGGCCCGTATCACGGAAATGGCGGCCTATGCTCATGGCAAGGGCCTGGTGGTCAACGCAGGGCACGGGCTGCACTATCATAATGTGAAGCCGATAGCGGCCATTCCCGAGCTGCATGAGCTGAATATCGGTCACGCCATCATAGCCAGGGCGGCGATAGACGGCCTGGACAAGGCGGTCAGAGATATGAAGCAACTCATGTTGGAAGGTCGCAGAGGCGAGTAATGGCTGTGCTGGGACTGGGTACCGACATAGTGGAAATCGCCCGCATTGAGGCTCAGTTGGAGCGGGGCGGAGATAGGCTGGCCAAACGGGTGCTGACCGAGGCCGAATATGCCCGCTTTCAGACGTTGAGCGACCCGGCGCGATTTCTTGCCAAGCGCTTTGCGGCCAAGGAAGCGGCTGCCAAGGCGCTGGGAACCGGAATCGGCCGCGGAGTCTCGTTTCAGCATATTCATATCAGCAACAATGCCGATGGTGCGCCCCAGCTTGAATTCAGTGATGGGGCGGGCCAACGCCTGGAAACACTGGGCGCCAAGCGGGCACTATTATCCATTGCCGATGAACGTCACTATGCGGTGGCGACTGTTGTTCTGAGCGACTGAGCTTCAGTCGGAACAGTAAGCTCAGTTTGACAAGTCGCTCAATCCATTCATTCTAACGGCATACTCGCTCGATTGATGGTGACTGAGGCCAGAGGTAGGTTATTAACTTGCCTCTGGCCTTTTTGCATCAAGATTCGCTTCTTATCAGTCCAGCGATTTCAGCGGCCGATAATGGCCCAGGCTGGATGGCAGGGCTATGCCCTGGCTTCGCAGCTGGTTGACCCGGTTTTGATAGGCGGCGCCTACGAGCAGTTGCAGTGCCAAGTCCACGGCGCGGCGCTGACGGTAATCATCCAGGTAGCTATCCTTGGCCCAGGCGTTGAAGGCGCCCAGTGCCGGCCCGGCCCAGATCTGGTAATCCATCTCCCTACCGCTTTCCCCTGTGTTGGACCAGCGGCTCGATAGCCCCAGATACCAGCGAAAAATAAGCGCCATCTTGCGCTTTGGATTGCCTTCGGCGCGGCGAATTTGTTCGGGATCCCGCGCCATAAAGTGGGCAACCGTGCCTTGCCAGATTTCATCCAGATTGGCGCGAAACACCTGAGTTTCCAGCTTTTGGCGCTCATCGGCCGGAATGGCCTCTATCGAGTCGTAGCGGCTGTAAATTTCGTACAGTTTATTGGCCCGCATGGGGAAGAGGGTGCCGCGTTTTACCACTTGCAGCTTGACGCCCATCTCAAACATATCTGCGGCCGGTGCCATGGTGACATCGGCCATTTCCACTGTCGCCAATAGCTTACGGCTGTGCTCGCTGGCACCGGCTTCGATACAGGCCTGATTGATAGAGCCGGTAACAATAAAGGCGGCGCCCATATTGAAGGCCGCCAAAGCGGCATCCGGCGTGCCTATGCCGCCACCCGCTCCAACCCGGATAGGTTCTTGGTAGGCGTATTTCTCCTGCATTTTATCCCGCAAGGCGATAATGGTGGGCAGCAGGGTAACCAGAGGACGATTGTCGGTATGACCGCCGGAGTCTGCCTCGGCGGTAATGTCGTCGGCCATGGGCACCTGCCGGGCAAGTTCGGCCTGCAGTTCGGTGATCCATCCCTGGCTCAGCAGCTGCTGGAGGATTTTCTCCGGCGGCGGCGCCATAAAGTGGGCGGCGACTTCGGTGCGGCTCACCTTGGCTATCACCTTGTTGGCGATTAGGGTGTTGCCGTCACTGTCCCGGCTCAGTCCGGCCACCCGATATCTCACTATGTGAGGGGTCAGCGCCAGAAAGGCCGAGGCTTCGACCGTACGCACCCGGTGTTTGAGGTAGAGCTCGACCGCGCCTTGTTCGAGTGCCGGTTCGCTGGGGCTGTGGATCAGGTTAAAGGCGTAGGGCCCGCTTGGCAGAGCTGCCTGAATTCGGCTGATGGCGGCTTCCACTCGGGCGGGCACCAGACCGGCGGCGCCGAATGAGCAGAGAATGCCGGCCTTGCCGAGGGCAATCACCAGATCTTCGGAGGCGATACCGTTGGCCATGGCGCCGGCATAATAGGCGTACTTGACTTTGTGGCAGGCGGCAAAGGCCGGATCGCCGAGCGCTGCTGCGCTGAGTGGCGGCACCATGGCACAAATCGGCAGTGTATTGCCGCTAGCACTCGCCTCGGCAAGCTGCGCCTGATTGGCAAACAGGATTTCCCCTTTGGTTTGTCTGGCGACAAACAGCGGCTTATCCAGCGCCTTGATTGCGTTGTTGGCACAGTTATCCGTGGCCGCAAAGACATCATCACTATTTGGGTTCAGGGCCCAGGGCCAATTGAAGCTTGTCATCTTGTTGCTCTCATTATCTGTTCGGTTGTTTTTGCCTGAGGGCTCAGGCTTCTTCAATGGCCAGAGCCAGATCTTTTATTTCATAAATTCGCAGGCCATCTTTGGCGAGCCATGCATCGGCTGTCAGTGTGACTCTGTCCGGCGTACCTTCTATGGCTGTGATATGCAGCTCCAGCGACATCTGCCGGTTCAGGGGATTGATCTGACCGCGGTATTTCCACTGCACCTGACTCAGGCAATGGGCGAATCTTGGGTTACTGAATTGGCTCCCAAGCCCGGCGTCCAGGGCAAAGGCACTCAGGAGTTCCAGCATGGCTTCCACCCCGAGCGAGCCCGGCATCACAGGGTCCTGATGGAAATGGAAGCGGAAGAACCAGTCAGCGGCATCGATTTTGCGCTCGCCATAGATGTAGCCCAAGTTGGAATGGCCGCCTTGGCGGCAGATGCGGATAGAATCGACAAAGTTGAGTCGACCGCCCGGCAGGCGCAGGTGTTTTTGCTCCCAAGAGCCATGATAGAGAGCGCAATCGGCGGCGCGAAGATCATAGCTTACATCGGCCTCAAGCCCCTGCTGTTTATCCCAGGGCTCGGTCACCTTGCCGTTATCCAGCCCCAACTGGTTTTTCAGCGCCTCGGCCTTGAAGTAACCAAATACTGCCTCGCCTTCATAGAAGGGTTCACCATCGGCGCTGAGCACAAAGCTGAAGCTCTGGATGATGTTGGTGCCCGCCTTGACAGTGCTCAGCAAACGCGAGTCGTTGCTGATGGTCTTGCCACGCAGGTCAAGCCGGCGCAGCAGTGTGCCTTTCCCGTCGAGGTTACGGAAGAAAAGCTCAGTGTCGCCATAGCCCAAGGTGGTGCCCATGTAGCCGGAAATAAAACCGTTGGGCTGCAGCGCTATCTCCATCAAAATCGAGTAGGGCATATGCGCCGGGTGACTGTTTTCACTGAAGTACCAAGCCTTGGGCGGCACTTCATATTCGCCGATGCAGGAGGCCGGAGACTTGAAGTCGCCGCGCTTGCCAATCACCTGTGTCACCCTGGTGGTGAGCTGCAGATCGCCGCAGGGGGTGCGCGGTGGGATAAGTCCGCGGTAGGCGGCAAAGTCGGGGCCGAAGCAGTTCTCAATATCGCCGGTGGCGAACTCGAACATGTGCCAGGGGGTAAAGGGCGCAGTATCGGGCCTGCGATTCGGGTAGTCCGGTGTTACTGGCGCCGGAACATGTCTGACCGGGAACACGCCGTGAATGGGCTGAGAGTCCGGGCAGCTTTCCTGGCTCATCAAGGGAGCATTGATGGATGCCTGGCGCCCGGCGTTCAGTGCCTTGTTAGCATCACTTGCCGAGGCGGCAGGGTGTTGCGGCTTTCTGCTGTGCTCCTGGTTGCTGTCATCGGCATACCTGTGGCAGTCTTCATCTTCTTTGAGCATGACGCCCAGATTCTGGAAGTCCACCACCACCTTGCCGTCGAGCAAGATCTCAATATTGGCCTTGGCCCAGGGGCTGGGGGTCAGCCCTATTTCGGTGACTTCCATCCGATAGGTGAGACGATTGGATTGCGGCTGTACCTGTCCGCGACAACGCACCTTCTGCGGCGCACTTTCCAGTGGTTGGAAGCGGCCATTGCGGGTGTGTTTGTGCAGGCCAAGATAGAGCATATAGAACTGCAGCAACTGACCGCAGCCCTCGGCCATCAAGGAGCCGGCCATCACCTGATCGTCCTTGAAATGACAGGGAAAATACCAGTGATCCGGCTCCAGTTGCTTGTGTCCTTCAACCAGGCCCAGGCCCCAGGCGCCGCCACTTGACTCGACTCTGCTGACCTCTTCGATCATCAGGAACTTTTCCGAGGCAAAACACAGCGAGGCTTGGCGGTAACCCAAGTCATGTGAAGGGCCAAAGCAGGCGCCGATATCACCGCTTAGCAGCTGCCTCATTCGCTGATAATCAAATACCTGTTGTTTACAGTGGATCAAGGGCTGGAATTGGCGCTTGTTCGCCATCGCCAGATTGCGGGCCTTGCTCTCCTCTTCGGTGCGGATGACCCCCTTGCCATCGGCCAGCTCGGCATCGGTGAAGAAACCGGCGCAGCCGTTGTCCATCTTGAGGATCAGACGTTCGCCGACAAAACATTCGTAAGAGAAGAAAAACAGCAGGGTATCACCGTTGCGGGCGAAGTGATTGATGGAGATGTCATATCTCAGGGTATCACCGCCACGGGGCAGATCGCCGAGGAAGGTGAGGGTACAGTCGAGCAAACGGTAGACCCGCTCGCCCTTGTTCTCCAGATCTATGCCGAGATAGCTTATCAGCATCAAGTCGCACTGGCCCGACTCCACGGCCACCGCCCAGGGGATCTGGCCATCGACCAGATAGGGGGCGTCCACGGGAATATCATACTCCGTGGTCATGGTGCTCGGTTTGTATTCGCCAAGACGGGCATTGAGTTTAGTCACCCTGGAGACCAGCAGATAATCTGTGGTGGGCAGTCGCACCCGGCGGCGGTAGCTGTCGATCACGGCATACTCGGGGCCGAATACCGGCGCTATGTCGCCCTCGGCGTATTGCACCAGATCCTGATAATTCCAGATACAGGGTTTGTCCTTGGGCACTTGGGATGTCGCTTTTGGGGGAATGGTTTTGGCAACAGCTTTAGCAGCCGTTTGGACCGAGTCATTGGGCGTGCGCGCTGGCAAAGGCGCTACAGAGGCGGAGCTCTGGTCTGCCGAGCGCTTGTCTTCTGAGCCGATATTTTCGGCGCTTAAGCGGTTTTCGGCCGCAGCTCCGGCGCCCAAGAGGGCGCTGGCCAGTGCCAGTCCGGTTTCACGGCTCTTGAGAAAGGCCTGGTGCGCTTTACGTGCCAGCCGTTGATTATCTGCCAGTGCCTGCAGGTGCGCTTCGGTAGCGGCTTTATGGGGGGCGGCCGCAATTTTATCGCCGGGCACGGATTGTCTGAGAGCTGATGGGGCGTGCTGATTGTTCACCGGGCTGAGCTCCTGAGAGTGTTCTTGAATGAGTTCCTGAGTGAGCTCCAAGGTCAGTTCACTGTTAACTTGTTGGCTGCTGGTGTGTATTGCAGGCGCTGCCTGGGCTTGAGTGTTCTTTGCCTGGGCAAGCTTTTGGCGAATGCCGGTCTCGTGTTTAAGCTCGGCGGTGGCGATATGCTGCTCTATGGCGTCACCGCCAAGGGTGATGGTTTGCCACAGCTGGCGGACATTTGCGCCGGCTATCTTTGGACTGGGCTTTTCACTGGCCCCTTGACTGCTCTTTTTATTCTGCGTGCGGAGCGCCTGTTGCAGGCGCGCCTTTTGCTCCGCCGACTGTTGCAAATTAACCGCGGCGCAGCGGCGCTCGCCATCTATCAGCAGGGTGTGGGAATCTTTATCCCTATCCTGGGTCAGGCGCAGCAGCGAGTGCAGCAAACTGGCCATCCCGGCGGCGGCAAAGCTGTGCCCCATACGCGAGACGGCGCTGTGGCTGGTGGCCGCGAGACGACGAAAAGCCTTGAAGCTGGGGCTGTGCTCATCTATCTCAGGCTGTGCGTCCCGGCAAAGTGCTTGCTCCCTTGAATCTGTCGCAGAGAGAGTCTCAGTAGCTGCTAATGCCTCTGATGAAAACGGCTTGAAGCTCAGCTCTGTCAGGGCGCCGTAGCGGCCGCTTTGATGCGCAACTGACGGCTTCAGCACCAAGGCGCCGGCGCCTTCACCCGGTAACAGTCCAAGCTGTTGCAGACGCTTGCCCGAGTGCAATACCCGCTCGGCGCTGCCGGCGAGATCCACCGCTGCCACCACCACGGCGTCCAACGCCTCGGTGCGGCAGAGATTGGCGGCCACTTCCAACGCCCGGGGAACCGACAGCTCGGCGGCCGAAATACTGAAAGCCGGGCCGTTGAAATCCCATTGGGAGGCGACCCGGGAGGCCATGATGTTGCCTATGTAGCTGGTGTATTGATTGAGGCTGGCGCTGGGCAGTACGCTGTCCATCGCCAAACGCTCGAGTTCGAGATACTCATCTTGGCTTAGGTTGATGCCGGCATCGTTAAGGCTCTGGCTAATCTGGCTGTGCAGATTGACCCGGCCGCGGAACTGATGCAGCTCAAGCTCGGTTTCCATGGCGACCAACACAGCCACCCGGCCACCCATGGGCAGATGGGCATCGCGAATCGCATCATCGGCCACCTTGAGCAGCAGTAATTGCTGCGCCACCAGTCTATCTCCCGGATGGGGCGGCAGGCGGAATTTGAGAAAATCCAGTTCAAACTTGTCTATGTAGCCGCCATTGGGAGCCTGTTCAAGCCCTATGCTGGAGAGCAAAGAGCGGTTGCGCTCCAGGCCTTTCCAGCGTTTGGGGGGCAGGGCTCTGGTGGCCGTTTGCCCTTTGGTTATCAGCTTGGCGAGCGTCTCGAGCGAGTCGGCGGCGCCGAAATGCGCGGCGGCGCCCTCAATCGCCAGGCCCTCAGTGCCTTGGTGTTCAGCCGCTTCCGGCGAAGGTTTGGTCGGAATAAGCTCTTTGGCAGTATCTGGCCCTGTGAGCAGCAAGTGGGCGTTGCAGCCTCCGAATCCGAATACTGATACCCCGGCAACCGAGCCGGGATTGCCCGCTTTGGTCGGCCAGGGGATGGCGCTGCGCACTATATTGTGCTCGCCAAACACGCCGTTGGGCGAACTCAGCGGCGCCGATATTCTCACCGAAGCAGGTAACAGCTTGTGTTTCATCGACAGCAGTAACTTGATGATGCCTGCCATGCCGGCAGCGGTCAGCAAGTGGCTGAGGTTGGACTTGACCGAGCCGATTTTAGGCGCGGCGCAGCCTTCCAGACGAGGGCCGAAAAACTGCTCCATGGAACTGAGTTCCACCTTGTCACCCAGAGGTGTACCCGTGGCGTGGCACTCAATCACCTCCACCTGGGATGGCGCGATATTTGCCGCCTCGGCGGCCCGTTCAAACGCCAGTACCTGGCCCTTGCTGGCGGGGCTTAAGACAAACTGGCCGCGACCATCGTTGGAAAGCCCAGTGCCTCTGATTATGCCGTGAATGGTATCGCCATCCCTTTGGGCATCGCTCAGGCGCTTGAGCACTAATACGCCGCAGCCTTCACCGGCAAACAGGCCGCCGGAATGGTTATCCAGCGGGGCGCTTTGGCCCGACTCGGGGAAGGCCTGGAAAATGGAAAAGCCCATATGGATAAAGAAGGGATCTGCACCGCTGACGGCACCGGCCAACATCACATCGGCGCTGTGGTTACTGAGATAGTCGCAGGCCAGGCGCAATGCATAGACTGAGCTGGCGCAGGCGGCATCCAGGCTCAGGCTGGGGCCGCCAAGGCCCAGGCAATCGCACAGCAGTTCAGAGCCCTGGGCGGCGATATCCGTATCCCAATGGCGAATGCTTGCATCTGTGCCTGGGCCGGTATTTGCGTCTGTTCCCGCATCTATGGCTGACGCCAATGGCGGCATGCCGGGGAAACGCCGTCGCAGCGCCGTATCGACACTGTGATGATACAGCGGCAAAAAGGCCTTGTTGGAAGCTCGGGTCGGGAACGAAAGCGTGCCCATCACGGCGCCGCAGCGCGCCAAGTCGGAAGCGTTTTGTGCAGGGGTTAGCCCGGCGCTTTGCAGGGCCTTGCGGGCGCAATCGAGTGCCCACAACAGGTGCTGATCCCAGGTTTGGGCACCCGTTGCCATCTCATCCGCTGATCTTGCATAGCCCTCGGGCGAGAAGTTTAGCTGGCGAATATAACCGCCCTGATCACAATAGAAACGGTCGCTCTGGCCTTTTGCGCCTTGATAATCGTTGACACTGGCGCCCAATTGGCTGTCATTCAGGGAGCTGATGGCATCCCGGCCTTCGCTGAGCAGTTGCCAGAAGGCGTCCAGATCCTCACAGCCCGGGAAGCGGGCGGCCATGCCAACTATGGCAATGGGCTCGGCTTGTTTACTTGTCACTCTGTTCTCACTTTCTCACGTCACTAAGTTATCGGGCCGGGCAAGCTGTGGATACAGTGCCGCTGTGGCCAGTGGGACCCTGTGGCTGATGAGTCGAGCCAGGGCCTTGAGTAATGCTTTGTTGTCGGCGGCGCCGCTATGTTTGCGATCGCAGCCAAAGGCCTTGATATCGCTGGAAAGCTGTTTTCCGGCCATCGCCTGAATAATGCTGCTGGTTTGGCTGTCGGCGCCGACCTCCAGAAACAGTTGCGCGCCATGTTTTCGGGCCCGTTGCAGCAGCGACTCCAGATTGAGTGGCTGGCTGAAACAAGTCGCTATTGTCTCGGCTATCTGCTGGCGCTCAAGCCTGGCAGGTTTGAGCGGCTGCTCGCTGCCGGCGCTGATATAGATGGGCTGCGGCTGTTCAAGCTCACCCGAGAGTGGCCTGTCATAAAAGGCGGTCAATTCGGGCTTTACACGCAGGGCCGCCGGTGTGTGCATGGCGGTGACCCGGTTGGCGGCAACGCCGCGTTTGCCAAGGGTCTTTATCAGTGTCCGGCACTGAGCCTCATCCCCGGCCAGCACGCAGCTTGGCCCCTGACGTATGGCGAGGTAGACCCGTGAGTAAGCCGGGTTTTGCAATAATGGCGTGATGCTGTCTGCATCAATGCGCAGCAGAAAACTGTTCCAGTAGATGGCATCTCTGGCATCGAGTTGCCACTCCTGGCGCACGGCTGTGAGCGCGCCCGATATCTGCTCCGAGAAAATCCGGCTTTCCAGCGTAGGTTTAACCAAAGCAAAAGGCTTGTCCCAGACGCCATTGGCGGCAAACATGGCCGCTTCGCCCATGGAGTAGCCGATGGCAAAGGCTGGGCGGAGCTTGAACTCCCGCCGCAGTATCTGCGTCAGCAGCACACTGGCGCCGACCCCGGCAACGGCCTGCTCGGCGAGTGTCATTGTTGGCGCCGGACTGGGTGCGGCCTCTGCTTTATCGCTCAAGGCTGTTTCTTTGGAAGCATCGCTCAAGGCTGTTGGCAGCAGGGTGGATAGTGCGACATTTTCGGCTGTTGCCGCGGCCTCAAAATCGGCATAACTGTTGGGAAAGGCCTGTTTTAAGGCGCCGAGCATGCCATGGTAAGCCGTGCCGACACCCGGGTAGACAAAGCAGAGGCGAGCAGGGCCCAGTGGCTTGGCGCAAAAAACGCTGCCATTTGGCGTAATAAGCTCAAGCTCTGGCAGTTCGGCCAAAGACGTTATTTTTTGAAGCTGACCCATGAGCAATTCGCTCTCGGCAATAAGCTCGGTGGCATCTCTGCCAATAAGCACCAGCGAATAGTATTCGCCGCCCTCGGGCGCTGTGCCTGAAAAGCTCTGCTCCAGGGTTTTTAATTCATCCGTCAGCCAGCGCGCCAGAGCATGAGTGCTCATCGATTGGCTCAGGCGACTTTGGGCCTGCTGCAGCGCAGTTTGCGCCTCACTGAGCAGAGTCTTTGGGCTGGCAATCAAGGTCAGCGGTAAAAGCCAGGGCGCTCCTTGGGGGCAAAGGCCAGAGGTTGATTCTTTTCCAGAAGCCAAGCCGCTCAAGGCTGTTTTATCATAAGAGCCGCTCAAGGCTGTGCCTTGGCTGAGGATCAGCGCCATAGCCGGGGAGTTACTGGCCAGCGCCAGAGACTTGCCTTGAAAAGGCAACCCCGCTATTTTCTGCGCCAGGCGCCGCTTGGCAAATGCCTCCAGTTGCAGGCATAACGGCTCAAGTTCCAGCGATTGCTCCAGAAACAGAGTGTCCCTTTCTTCTATCTCCGGGCGTTTTGCCTGCTGCCAGGCCTGCTTAAGAAGCTGCTGCGGCTTGTGAGCGCCATGGCTTAAGGCCTGCAGCAAGGCTTGGGGATGCAGTCTTGCTTGCGCCGCATCGACTGCGCTTAGCAGCAATAGCCGCTGCTTTGATGGCAGCACCAGGCTCAGGCTTGCCCCGGCCTTGACCTCGGTCACCAGCCAAGGCCAGTCGGGAGCCTGATTGCTATCAAACGCGATAGTGCGCAAGGCAGCCCTAAGCTTGGGCGCCAGGCTTTGCTCCTCTTCGACCAGGCACAGTGCCAGCCGCAGCGGCTTTTCGGCCGCAGACTCAGCTGGCTTTACTTCAATGTGAGGCATAGGGCCTATCGCTTTGCTCAAGGCCTTTCTCTATTACCTGTGGCGGCCTTGGCCGGTTCAAAGGCGGCATTGAGCCCCTTGCTAATGGTGACCTTGGCATTTTCCAGCCCGGTTTGCAGTTGGCCCTCGGCGTTGAACAGGGCCAGATCGGCGCTGAGCTGACGGCTGGAGTGCTTGGTCACCTGCAGGCGAATAAGGCCGGTGTCATTTTCAGGCAGCAGGGCGTTTTGCCAGAGCGCCGCCAGGGAAGAGGGCAGGCTGGCGGCATCGTATTTGAGCCGGGCCCAGATCAACATGGCCTGCAGCAGTGCGTCTTGCTGGATCAGGGCGCGCTCTTCGCTCGATGCGGCATCCGGTAGCCGGTATCGGCAGCTAAGCCCTTGATCGTCAAACTGCAGCACCTCAGTAATGGCCTGCAACTGCGGGCCATGGAACAGGGCGCCGCTGTGATAAAGCTCACTGCCTTGACGCACTTGGAGCTCACCTTCGCCGATCTCGGGCCCACTTTCACCTGTTTCGGGCATAGAAACATGTGCCAGTGGCTGACTGGCGGGCTGCTGCATTAACGGTTGCTGCATTAACGGCAGCAGGGTCGCCTGATACTGAGGCCGCTCATCACAGCTGATGCTCGCCTGCAGCTCGCCGTCGGCTCCCAGAGTCAGGCTGAGCTGCAATCGCTTTTCATCACTGTCAAACACCACGCCTTTGAGCAGCTTATAGTCCACGGCGCGCCAATCGCCGCCAAAGAGGCTCTGGGCACTTTGCAGCATCCACTGGAGCGCGCAGACAGTCGGCCATACCGGATTGCCGCCTATGCAGTGATCTTTCAGCAGCGCCAGCTCCTGGCGCTTGATGCTGCGACTCAGGGTTTGCGAGCTAGCTTGGGCCTCTGGCACATCTGTGTGGTTCAGGCCTTGTTTGCCCCCCGGGCCTTGCATACTGGAGCCAATCAACAGCTGCGGCTCCGAGTGGGTCAGAATCGCCTCGGCAAACAGCTTGGCACCGGCTTCTCTTGGGATCACATAGACGCCGCGGGACTCAAACATCTGCTTCAGCGCAGCATTGACCATGCCGCCATCCCAGGGGCCCCAGTTGAAACTGATCACTCGGGTGGTTGGCAACTCATGATGCAGCCGATGAGCGGTTTTATTGAGAATTTCATTGGCCATGGCGTAGTCGCTCTGGCCTGTGTTGCCGTAGAAACCGGCGGCGGAGGAAAACAGCGCCAACAGTTTTAAGTGCTCGGCGGCCTTTTTGTTTGGCGCCAAGGTACTGAGCAAGGCGGAGAGGCCGCCAACCTTGGTGCCTGTAACCAATTCGAGTTCGGCGAGGGTCTTGTCGGCGATGTGTTTATCGGCCAACACCCCGGCGCCGTGAATAAGCCCGCTGATAGGCGCCAATGCTTGAATGGGCGCCAGTGTGGACGCGACCGCATCCGGGTTACTGACATCCAGGCTCAGGTATTCGGCGCTGGCACCTATGGCCTCAAAGCGCTTGAGCGCTGCGTGTATCTCAAGCGCGTTGACCAGAGGTTTTATCAGGGCTTCCACTTCCTTGGGCGAGGGCTTTTGCCCCTTGGCCAATAGCGCGGTGATTGCGGCTGCTTTTAGCTGACCGCTCTCAAGCCCCTTGGCCCAATCGGGGAATGCTTCCAATGCCAAGGCCTTGCTGCGACCGGCGAGAATAAAGTGACTACCACTTTGGCGGGCCAGCGCCAGGGCACAGTCCAGGGTGACGCCTTTTGCGCCCCCGGTCACCAGTATTTTATCTGAACTATCGAGTCTGCATGGCGCCAGGCTTGTATCGGCAGCATTCTGGTCATCGGCCGAAGTCGCTACCAGGGTCACTCTGCCGGCGGCGCTTTTGCCCCACTCCAACGGATCCTGACTCGGGCTGTAGAGCGCATCCATGACTTGCGAGGCCAGCGCCGAGGCATCAAGCTCAGGAGCAAGATCCAACGCGCGGCAATGCACCTGAGGCCACTCCTGCGCCAGGGTCTTGGTTAAGCCAAACAGGGCGCTCTGATTCAATTCACAGGGCTGACCGCTGAAACCCAGCTGACCATCCATGCGCGCCACAGTGATAAAGGCGCGGCGGCCTTTTGTCGGCGTTTGCCAGGCTGGGCTCAAATGCTTGGCGAACAGGAAGCTCAGTTGTACCTGAGTCTTGGCCGTGATGTTGAGCGGCATCAACTCTTCGAGTTGTTCCCGCGGCAGTTGTGGCTGCAGATGGATATAGATGGCCACTTGCTGTTTGAGCCCGGCGATGAGCGCCTTGACACCGGCATCATCATTGCTGGCCAGAGTCAGGATTGGCAGTTTGCTATCCAGTGCCGATTGCGAATCGGTTGCCGCCGGGCGCACCAGAGTGACATTGATGCCACTGTCTGTCAGTTTCTTGGCCAGGACACCGGCGTTGTGGCCGTCATCGAGCAGCAGCGCACAGCTGTTCGCGGCAAACAGAGCCTCGGCGCTTGCGCCTGAGAATCTATCTGCCGCCGGCAGCTTTTTTAGGCTGACTCCCGCATGGGGCGGCAAGGCCACACTCGGCTGAGTGTTTGGCGTCTCATCGGTTTGGGTTAGCGGCTCGGCGGCATGCTCAGCGTTTGAACCGGCAAAACAATCTATGATCTGCCCCAGGGTGCGGCATTCGCTTAAGCTTGCGGCGTCCAGCTGTGGCAGCTCTGGCAATTGGTCCTGCACTGTGCCGAGAATTTCCACCCGCTTGATGGAATCGATACCGAGATCGGCCTCCATATCCATCCCCAGCTCAAGCATTTCGGCCGGGTAGCCGGTCTTGTCGGCCACTACCTGCAGCATGATTGCCGTGATATCACTCTGATTTGAAACTGGCTCAGGCTGCGCGCTTGAATCCACTCCGGCGCTTTGCTGCAGATAATCGACTATCTGCCCCAGGGTGCGGCATTCACTCAAGGTTGCGGCATCCAATTGTGGCAGCTCAGGCAATTGGTCCTGCACTGTGCCGAGAATCTCCACCCGCTTGATGGAATCGATACCGAGATCGGCCTCCATATCCATCCCCAGCTCGAGCATTTCGGCCGGGTAGCCGGTCTTCTCAGCCACCACTTGCAGCATCAGTGCCGTCACATCACTAGCTGTGTTTGATTGAATCGGGCTTGGCTGAACGCTTGAATTCACTCCGGCGCTTTGCTGCAGATAGTCGACAATTTGCCCCAGGGTGCGGCATTCACTTAGAGTTGCGGCGTCCAGCGGCGGCAGCTCAGGCAATTCATCTTGTACTGTGCCCAAGATCTCCACCCGTTTGATGGAATCGATACCAAGATCGGCTTCCATATCCATCCCCAGCTCGAGCATTTCGGCCGGGTAGCCGGTCTTGTCGGCCACCACTTGCAGCATCAGAGCCGTGACATCATTCTGATTTGCATGAGCTGTGTTTGATTGAGCTGCGTTTGATTGAACCCGGGGTGGCTGAACACTGGCGTTCACTCCGGCGCTTTGCTGCAGATAGTCAACAATCTGCCCCAGGGTGCGGCATTCACTCAAGGTTGCGGCATCCAATTGTGGCAGCTCAGGCAAGGCATCCTGCACTGTGCCGAGAATTTCCACCCGTTTGATGGAATCGATACCAAGATCGGCTTCCATATCCATCCCCAGCTCGAGCATTTCCGTGGGGTAGCCGGTCTTGTCGGCCACCACCTGCAGCATCAGTGCCGTCACATCACTAGCTGTGTTTGATTGAGCCGCGTTTGACAGGGCAGGGCTCGGCTGAATTGGCTCGGGTTGTACACTGGAATCCACACCGGCGCTTTGCTGCAGATAATCGACAATCTGCCCCAGAGTGCGGCATTCACTCAAGGTGGCGGCATCCAATTGTGGCAGCTCAGGCAAGGCATCCTGCACTGTGCCGAGAATTTCCACCCGCTTGATGGAGTCGATACCGAGATCGGCTTCCATATCCATCCCCAGCTCGAGCATTTCCGTGGGGTAGCCGGTCTTGTCGGCCACCACTTGCAGCATCAGCTCTTCAACACCTGTGCTTGGCTTGGCTGTGGTTTCGGCTACTGCTGGGGCTGGAGCTTGAGGCCGGCTCTGTAGCGCTTGGCTGGGTTGCTGTGGCGAGCTTGCTGCTTTTACTGGCGCTGCGGCGTGAGTTACAGGCGCTGCGGCCTGGACGGGCACAGACACAGACACTGGTACTGCTTGGGCCTGCTCTATCTTGGTCAACACAGCATTGGTCAACACAGAATTTGGTAACACAGCGCCGCCCTGAAGTTGTTGCAACAACTGCTGGGCACCGAGATTTTGCGATTGAATAAAGTCGTTGTGGATCTTCAACGTCTCGGCCTGGTGCTGGTGGAACATGGCCAGGGTCTGGTTGAGGCTGTCAGGAATCGCTTTACCTGCCGTTGCCAGTTTTACTTGCTCGGCGAGCAGTTGCTGTACACTGTTGCCATATTGCAGCGGGATATTCAGAAACTGCTGATGCAGCTCGGCCAACTGTTGCTGGGTGCTGAAAAACTGCTGTAATCCGCTGCCGCCGCTGTTCGCTGGGTGGCCATTTGCTGCCTGTGGCGCTGTAGCTTGGCTCGGTTGACTCGGGTTTTGGCTTGCGGCCGCAACTGGGATCTCGACGATTTTTTCCACGACTTTCTCGACTATTTTTGTCTGTTGACTGATCCGGCCCTCTTTGAGTGAGGCCGCCATCTTCTGGGCGGTCGCCGGGCTGATATAGTTACTGGCACCGAGCTTGATAGTCATCGGTGAGGCTTTGTGTTTGGCCTGGGTTTGTACGGCGCGATAGGCATCGGGATCTGTCAGAGGCAGGCCCGCCAATGCCAGGCTGAGCAGGGCTTGCTTCAGCTCAGTGTCGGCGGCCAGTGAATCGATACAGCTTGGGCTGTCCAGCGACAGGAACAGGCATTCGGCGGCGCGATCGCCCAAGGTGGCTTGCGCCAACCTGGCCAGGGTGTTTTTCGGGCCAAACTCGACAAATATTCTGGCGCCGTCCCGGTACATGCTCTCTATCTGCTCACTGAAGCGCACCTGCTTGAGCATATGCTGCTCCAGGTTGGCTCTGAGGCTTTCGGCATCCTGTGCCAGCTTGTCACCTGTGGCATTGACATACAGAGGCGTTTTCGCATCGCTCAAGCCCTGGCGGGCAATCGCCTCGGCAAAGGGTTGCTGCGCATGGGCCACCAGCGGAGTGTGGAAGGCACCGGATACCGGCAGCGCTATGGCGCGCAAACCTGCCTCGTTCAGCTTGAGGTTGAGCCGGGCCACAGCTTCACTCGCGCCGGCAATCACAAGCTGAACCGGGCTGTTGATATTGGCTATCTGCACCTCGGGTTCAGTCTGCAACAGTTGCTCGAGCGTATTTCGCTCAGCGGCTGAAGGCAGGATAACGGCGCTCATGGCGCCCGGATCTTTATCTTCGGGGACACTGGCCATGGCATCGCCTCGGGCGAAGGCCAGCGCGTAATAGCTCTCACGGCTCAAGGCACCAGCGGCGCGCAGTGCCGACAGCTCACCAAAGCTGTGACCGGCCAGCATATCCGCCTGGAATCCGGCCTGGCAAAGCAGAGTGAACTGTCCCATGCCGAGGGCGCCAATGGCGCTTTGGGCAAAGCGGGTATTGGCCAGTGCCAGTTCATCCTCTTTGCTGGCCTGGGGTGAGAATTTGGCTATCGGGAACACCCGTGCCGACAAGGGGCCCATGCCGTACTTGTCGGCTACGCCCTGGCGGGAAAACTCACGGTCGGCGGCGGCAAATTCGGCGCGAAGCTCGGGATAGAGCTGGGTTAGCCCAGAGCCCATCTGTAGATACTGACTGCCTTGACCGGCAAACAGGGCGGCGGTCAAGGCCTCAGTCAAAGGCCCACTGCGGTACTCGACTCCCTGCTGTAGCCAACGGGTTTGCGGCTGTTCTTCCGCCGTGCTTTGCAGCTTGTTCAAGGCCTGTTGCAGCTTTTGCTGCAGCTCTATGGTGTCGCAGGCAAGCAGTCCCAGCCTGGGGCCTTGTACCTGTGTCTGGCTGCCGAGGCGATAGGGCGCGCACAGGGTTTCAAGGTCGTCATGGGCATCTGACTCCAGCGTCTTGAGCAGAGCGCTTATCTCTTGCTCCAGCGTAGGTTTGTCCGGCGCGCAAAACAGCAGCGGCAAAGGCGTGCGTCTCAGGCGCGAGGGGTGCTTGGGTAATTCGGGGCTGTGCTCTTCCAATACCAGGTGGAAGTTGGTGCCACCAAAGCCAAAGGAGCTGACGGCGGCGCGCCTTGGCGTACCGTCGGTTCTTGGCATCCAGGGGCGGGTTTGAGTGTTGAGATAGAAGGGCGATTGCTCCACTGCCATCTTGGGGTTGGGCTGCTTCACATTGATGGTGGGCGGCAACACCTTGTGATGCAGCGCCAATGCCGCCTTGATCACCCCGGCGGTGCCGGCGGTCGACTTGGTATGGCCCACCTGTGACTTGATTGAACCCAGGGCGATATGTTGCAGCTCAGGATTATCCTGGCTCATTACGGCGTTGAGGCCGCTGAATTCGGCCACATCACCGGCGGCCGTACCTGTGCCGTGGGCTTCCATCAGGCCCAGAGTATGGGGCGGGAACCCGGCATCATCATAGGCCCGCTGCAGCGCCTTGGCCTGGCCTTCGGGGCGCGGCGCGTAAATGCTCTTGAACTTACCGTCGCTGGAGGCGCCAACCCCCTTGATCACCGCATAGATGCGGTCACCGTCGCGCTCGGCATCCTCCAGGCGTTTCAGCGCCACCATGCCTATGCCTTCGCCTATCATCATGCCGCGGGAGTCGGCGTCGAACGGCTTTATCTGCTCGTCGCTGGTAAAGGCCGGGGTCTTGGAGAAGCTCATGTACATATAGGCAGAGTTGTCGGTGCAGACGCCTCCGGTGAGCATCATATCGCTGCGGCCTTCGGTCAGCTCGGTGAGCGCCATCCGCATTGCCGCCAGCGAGCCGGCACAGGCGGCGTCGACCACACAGTTCATGCCGCCGAGATCGAAACGGTTGGCAATCCGACCGGCGATAACATTGCCGAGTGACCCAGGGAAGGAGTTTTCCTCCCAGTGTATATATTGGTCCTGGAATTTGCGGATCAGCATTTCGCTGTCCTGCTCACTGACGCCACTCTCGCGAAACACCTTTTTCAGCACAGGGTATTGCAGCCTGGCATTGAGGCTTTGGCTGATCTTCTGGCCACCGCCAATCCCCAAGGTGATACCGATGCGGTCGCGGTCATAGTCCGAGCCTTCATGGATACCTGCATCCTCCAACACCTCTTTGGCTACCACCAGCGACAGCAGCTGTGAGGTGTCGGTCAGTTCGAGGATATTAGGCGGCAGACCAAACTCCATGGGGTTGAAATCCACTTCCGGGATAAAGCCGCCGCGCTTGCAGTAACTCTTGTCGGCGGCTTTCTTGTCGGGGTCAAAATAGTCTGCCACTTGCCAGCGGTCGGCGGGCACTTGGGTGATGGCATCTATCTTGTCGCAGATCAGATCCCAAAACTGGTTCAGATAACGACTGCCGGCAAACAGGCTCGCCATGCCGACTATGGCAATCGGCGTGTCTTTCAGCCTTTTGTTGAGGCGTTTGTCTATCTGAGAGGCTTGTGCTTGGCTCATTGAGCATCTCCATTGGTGGCTGCAAGTTGCGGCCTGGGTTTGCGCCCTGCCTTGGCGGCAGCGGGAAACCTGGATTGGAAAATATGATAGTTGCGTACCAGCAAGCGGCGCAGTGCAAACGGGGCTCGCTTGAGGACGTAGGCTATGTAGCGGTCGGCGGCGTGGGTGTCGTCATCCTGATAGATGTCGACATAGACCCAGCCGCTGACGGGATCCATCCCTATGAGTACCGAATGGGTCTGTTGGCCAATGGGAATACTCATGGCTTCGACCTGAACCACAGTGTGTTCATCGGTACTGGGCAGCATCAACGCATCGGCGAGCGTTTGGCTGTTGAGGGTGTAGGTTTGCATCTTGCTGCCGCTGTAGACCGGCAGCTTATTGAAGTGTTTCGGCGGCAGCGAGTGCGCAGCATCAATATTGTCGAGCCGGGACGCGCCGTGGCGTTTCAGACAGCGGGCCAGCCCGGAGCGCGAAACATGGGGATTGATAAACTCTTGGGTGACTTGCAACAGCCTGTCCAATGGCAGCTTGAGCTGCCAACGCAGTCCGACAACCACATATTCCTGAATATCGCTCAGGGTAGTATTCAGATGATGCGGGGTATGGGATTGATCCTGGGTCGACTCGCGTTTACGCCACTTGCGAACGGTTGCTTCACTGATATTCAGTAACCGTGCCAGTTGGCTGACATTGAGCTCCGACTCCTGGATAAAGCGGCGCATTTCCGGGGTGGTGGTGGCATTGCGATGGCGCCGTTTTCCGGTTTGAGTTTGCTTCATAATCAGCTGGGACTGGGCCTTTGGGCTTCCTTTCTCGCCTGTCTGCTATGGTTGCAAACTTCCACAATACTGAGCGTCAGGCTGTTATTTCAGTAACAGGTGAAGCAGATTACCAGTGCCTGCCACTCGATACAATCATCTGGGACTGAAAATCCTGTTTTTGTTTTAAGGCACTTACTCGCAAATGAGTCCGGAATGACTTGTTGTTGATTTGTTTTTAAATTGATGTAGTTTGGTTGTTTTGGTTTTTTGTGCTGTAAAAATGGATATCTGATACCTATTTATCCCTAATCCCCTGTGGTGTGTTGCCGCTTATATTGCAGCTTATGTTGCAACCTGGGTATCTGCCTTTAGGGCAGCTGGATGAACTGGCATCAGCAACAGAAATGGAGAGTGTCAGGTGTATTTAACAAAAAATAATCTACTGGGAATGGCGAGTGCGGCCTTGTTTACAGTACTCGGCGCCGGTTGCAGTGGTACCAGAGCCACGACCGCCGAGTTGTCGCCAGAGGACGCGGCCCGCCAACAAAGACTCGATGAACAGGGATACCGCTGCGATCGGGTTAGGGTTACGGGAAGCAATATTCCCAACCGCCGCTGTACAACCGCCCAGCAGCGGGACAGAGAGCGGGAAGAGGCGAGAGCCTATGTCGATAAAATGAATCAGCAAAACATGAATGATTAAGGAAGGTGCTAATAAGTCTTCGTGGCCTTCTCTTTTGTAGAGAGTGGCTTGCACAGCAATTGGCGTTAAAGGCACTTGAGACCGAGGGGGAGGCCAGGGCAAAATAGCCTACTCCCCCTTGGTTTTTTTGGAGCCTCCCATCAACGCCGTTCAGCTCTTTTTGTATCCCTTACGCCCGAGTGAGCCTTTAAAACTCAAAGATCTGGCGCTGTGCCTAGCGCCGGCCGAGCGGGAAAAGTTTGCCCGAATAAGCCATAAAGAGGTAAAGCAACGGGCAATAACAAGCCGCGCCTTGCTGAGAAAGACCCTGAGTACTCAAGCGCCGCTTGCAGCCCGGGAGTGGTGTTTCGATTATGGTCCCCAGGGTAAGCCGCGCCTTTGTGATGAGCAGTTTCAACAGACTCAGCTGCATTTTAACCTCAGTCACAGCGGTGATTGGCTGCTGTTGGCATTGCTGAAACATCCTTCTCCTGAGTTGCAACTTGGCGTCGATATAGAGCGTTTACGGATGCGCACGGCTATCGATACTGTGATGGGCCACTATTTTGCGCCTTTTGAGCTGCAGCAGTTACGAAATCTGGATGATGCCGCGCGGCGAGAGGCGTTTTTCGACCTCTGGGCCTTGAAAGAGTCTTATATCAAGGCGACCGGCAAGGGGTTGGCGCAGCCGCTTGATGGGTTTGCGTTCGACTTGAGCTCAGGGGAAGCATGCTCGGCCGAGCGGCCTGCCGAGATTGTTTCGATGCGCCGCGGGCTTTTGTTAAAGCCTAAGGAAAACACCCGATGGCAGAGTTGGCTTGGCCATATGGAGCCGGGTTATCGATTGGCCCTGACCATAGGGGCGCCTGCAGCCATCAACTGGCAATTGCAGTGGCACCTTGGCCAGTAGCACTCTGAAATAGGTAACGCGCAAGAATGAAAAAGCGGCCTTAAAGCCGCTTTATGTTCGATTACTGTCTCGCCAGGCGTTGGCTTTCCGGCACGTGCTCAAAGTCACTGCGGAAAGGGTTGATGTCCAATCCACCTCTGCGGGTGTAGCGGGCGTAGACGGTCAATTTACTGCAATGGCAGAAACGCTTCAGATCGGTGAATATTCGCTCCACACACTGTTCGTGGAACTCGTTATGCTGGCGGAAAGAGATCAGATAACGCAGCAGTTTTTCCCTGTCTATCTTGGGGCCCTGGTAGCGGATCATCACGCTGCCCCAATCAGGCTGCGAGGTGATCAAACAGTTGGACTTAAGCAGGTTGGAGTTCAAGGTCTCGGCGACTATCTGCTTGTCGTCTGTGCTTTCTTCGAGCCATTTGGGGTTGAACTCATAGTCGTTGACTTCAATATCCAGATCGTCAATGCAGTGCCCCGGCAGCTCAACAACTCTCTGGCTGTTGAAGTGCTTGGGCTCAATCACTCTGACTTTTACCTCGCCATTGGCACAGCGGCTCAGATCTTGGGTCAGGGTCTGCTCGACGGCTTCAGTACTGTCAAAGCGAGTTTGATTGAAACTGTTCAGATAGAGCTTGAATGATTTGGACTCAATTAAATGCTCACTGTTGAGATCCAGCTGGAACTCGGCGATGGCTACCATGGGCTTGCCCTTGGCATTGAGCCAGGAGAGCTCATAGCCGGTCCAGATATCGGCCCCCTGAAACGGCAGAGGTGCACTCAGGTTGATTGCATCACGGTTGAGTTTGCGGGGCACTCCCTGCAACAGCTCTGGGGCGTAATGCTCTTGATAATCTGTCTGCTGACCCAGTGTCAGGCCAGATAAGGCTTCAGCGTTCCGGTAAGGGTCGTGATTCTGTGTCATCAAGCGGGTTTCCGTGTCAAAATAGGTTACCATTATACCTGAATTTGGAAGTGCGATAAGTGTCTTGTGCCCAGGCGTTGGAGCAATTTCTCAGCCGTTATCATCAAAGTTACCAGTCGAGTCTGGGGGAAGGCCCCAGATATTATGCCAGGGGAGAAGCCTCGCCCTGCTTGCTGCAGGAGGATGGCGAAGATCCACTACTGTGGCAGACTATTCGCCGTGAACAGCCAGGCAGTTTTGCCAATGTCAGTCATGCGCTGGAGTTGCCGCTGCATGCCGATATCGACGAGTTTTATGGGCAGTTTTTTGCCGCGCATCTGTTGTTTGAAGCCGATTTCGGCGAAGGGGAACTATTGCAGCCCTGGAGTCAGGATGATTTTGAGTTTCTGCAGCAGAATCTGATTGGGCATTTGATGATGAAACGCAAGCTCAAACAGCCACCGACCTGGTTTATCGGTCTATTGGGGCAAGGTGATGAGATGATCTGCGTGGATAATGAAACCGGTGCTGTCTGGCGTGAGGTCCCGGGTGAGCTTCCCTCAAAGAAGCTGGCAGACAGCCTGGAAGAGTTTCTTGTTATGCTGCGCCCCAGAGTGGCGCCGGCGGTCGAGCCAGTGGAGCCGGCCATGGCGGATGTCGACCATCCCGGTCTCTGGGCGCGAATGAAGCTTATGTGGCAACACCTGTTTTCCCGACGCTGACAGTCGGGGTTGCCACAGTCACTATTGATTGATGAACACTGCTATTGATGATCCTAGGCTATTGATTGTCCCAGTTTATTGATGATCCCAGGAGAGGTTGGAGACTATCCGGCAGTTGTCACAGCGGAAATGAAACAGCTCCAGCAACGGGCTGGGTTGGCGCCAATCCGGGTTGCCGCAGCGGGGGCAGGGACGAGTTAATTCGGCTTGCTTACTCTCTCCCCCGACCCGGTAAAGGTAGTAATAGGTAGGAATTTTGGTCAAATATTCGATACGGCCACGCAAATCCCAGCCGCGGCGAAACAGATCGCTGTCCGGGCAGGAAAGCTCCTCAAGGGCGGCAAATTCGGCCTTGGTTGCTGCGGCCATCTGCAGTTCATCACAGGCTTGCCACTCGGTTTGCCAACGGATCACCCGCTTGTGATCGCCGTTGAAGGTCGCGGGAATACGGTAGAGGGGAATGGGTAGCAAGTTATCGCCGCTGCGCAGTGGCGAGCACATATGCACATAGCTGGTATAAAGCAGCTGCCAACTTGGGGGCTCCAGGGTGCTGACCTCGGAATTGATATCCTGACCTATGAGCTTTTCCTTGGGGGCCAGCAATTTGGCCTCGGTTAACAGTTGCAACGCCTGTTTGGCCCAGGGACTGTTATGCCTGTTGGCCAGACTGGTTTCTTCCGGCAGCAGCAGCCTGACTCTGAACTCCCCGTCTCTAAAGGCCACCGCAAATTCCCGCCCCAATACCTGACCATTGGCTCGCCAGGCTTCAAGCAGGGTGTTGATGGCTTTTTCTGCGGCACTGATCGTGGTGTTGGCAAAGCATTCAAACCTGAGTTCGCAGACAAACATTATTGCTGCTCCTCAAGCTTGGCGAGCCTTTGTTGCAAGTCCGCGAATTCTTGTTTCAGTTGTTGTTGTTCCTGGCGTAGCCAGCTGATTTCCTGCTGAAGAACTTCTACTGTGGGCACTGCTTGCTGTGGTGCAGTTTCATCCTGTTGAGGTTGGCTTTGAGACAGTTTTTCCCGTTCACTCTCAGGCAGGGACTTGAAGCGCAGCAGTCCTTCAACCAGCACGGGCATTGGTAACTTATTGCCGAGTCTTGCCTTAATCAATGCCAGAGAGGGAGTATGGCCGCTTTGGGCTACTGCCGCAGCTGCGGCCATGACCTGTTCCAGTGGAGTGGACATCTTGGTAAAAAACCTCACATTTTCGCCAATAGCTACATAGTGCAGCTGGCGTTTGTTTTTATCTTTTTGATATTTATTGAATTATTTATTGGCCCACATGTTGCATTGCGTTTGCTGCATTTGCTTAACAAAAGTCAACATTTGATAAATATAACAAGGAGTGACAATGAATAAGTTATTACTGCCACTAGTGGGGATTGCAAGCTTAGGGCTTAGTGCTTGTGTGGTCAATGTCGGCGATCACGAAGCCAACTGGGATGAAAAGGAATCCTGGCAATTACAACAACAGCAAAATCAGCAACAACTGGCCAAGTTGAACCTGGGGATGGATCAGCAACAGGTGCAGCAGCTCATGGGGCAGGCCGACTTTAATGAAGCCTTTCTCTCCAATGATCAGCAAGTACAGGTGCTCTTTTATCGTACCCGCCACAGACACAGTGATGGTAAGACCACCAAGGATGAGTGCACCCCCTTGGTGTTTCGCGATCAACAGCTGATAGGCTGGGGCGATAAGGCTTACGCGCAGCTGTAATTCAAACTCATTTCAATCAACGCCTGAGCTGGGCGTCCAAATGATCTATGGTATCTGACCATTGGGCGTCCTCGGCCAGAGCCTCTGTTAAAAAAGTGCGTTGTGCATCATTCCAGAATGGTGCATCCACCAGTTTGACTCCCTCGGGGATAGAATGTGCGTCGATAAAGCCTTCTATCGCCTTGCTGCCGCTGGGGAGTCCCAATTGCTCAAACAAATGGGCCAAGTCTGTGTGGGTGGTATCCATATTCTGACCTCCTGAAATCCCGGCATATTGCCAAGGTGATGAGTGATGGGCGAACAAGCCTTCATAAAAAAAGTAAGTATTATCGCTTCCTTAGCTTATATCAATTGAACAGCAGATCCATTTCTTTAAATTGCTTGTGCACCAGGAGCGCCTAAAGGCTTGGATGCAAGGTTGTAGGTCAAGAGCTTAGTTAATCCCATCTATAATTTGAATAGATACGCTGCCGGCAGAAACAGTGGTGATAGTTGGTAAGCAAGATGTTGTACTCTGATCCAATATTGTTAAATTGGAAAGTGCCCTTTTGGCTGACAAGGACAACAACAAATGGAAGCTCAGACTCCTGATTCCCTGCGTGCCGTTTACCTGACGGCAGAAGATTTACGCTTGGCCGCATCAATTCTTTATAACGCCTATCACGATGATGCGTTTTTTCTGCAGACCTTGCCGGCTGCCAATGCCGCCGAATATGAACAAAAGCTCAGGGCCGCAATTCGTGAAGAGCTCAATGAACTTTGGCAACAGGAGCAACCCCTTATTGGTTTGTTCGACGCTGAGCGCTTGATTGGGGTTGCCTGCGTGGTTACCTCATCACTTCCCCAAGGCGAAGGGCGCTATTGGCATTGGCGTTTGAAAATGCTGCTGGGGACGGGCTGGCAGGCGACGCAGAAGTTGATGCAGAAGGAAAATTCAATTCTGGAGCACCTGCCGGCGACAGAGTACGGCGTTATTCAATTTATCGCAGTAGCGTTAACCGAGCAACACAAGGGGTATGGCAAGTTGCTCGTCCAGGCGGTATTGGGTTGGTGTGATGAGCAGCCGGAGCTGGAAGGAGTTGGGGTCTTTGTGACCGAGGATGGTCATTCTCATCTGTTTCGAGAGCAAGGCTTTGTACCTGTGGTTGAGCTCAATATAGGGTTGTTAACAGGAGAATTGCTCTTTTACCACAGTCACACTGATGATGACGTCTACCAATAACAGGAGTTAAGCATGGAGCAAAAGTACAAGAGTTTTGCTGAGTTTTATCCTTTCTACCTGTCGCAGCATTCCGATCCCGTATGCCGAGGTTTGCATTATTTAGGTTCGACCCTGGTATTACTTATTCTGTTATTCAGCTTGCTTAGTGGACAATTTGTATGGCTTTTGGCTCTGCCTGTGGTGGGTTATGGCTTTGCCTGGATTGGTCACTTTGGTTTTGAACACAATAAGCCGGCGACCTTTCAATACCCAGTCTATAGCTTGATGGCTGACTGGGTCATGTTGGCCCAGTTTGTCAGTGGCAAACGTCGTTTCTGAGTGTTTTTGGTTATTTACCAGTACTAATGTGAGACATGTCTCACAAAGCTGTGCGATAAACATAAGCCTTATTGACTGTTCTTACTGGTGAATAATTAAATATTGTTAATAAACAAGAGATTAGACTTGTATTAGTGACTGCTGAATATTTGTTGTTCCCAGCCTGTTCTAAAATCGACCATCTCAAAGAGGGGTCTTTGGGTACACTTAAGTTGTGGTCAGGGCAGGATGCTTTGACAGAGCTTCCAAGGAAGAGGGAGCAGCAAGGAAAGCAACGCCAAGGAGTTTAAGTTGGCAGCCAAGGAAGGGCAAGTGTCAGGATGATACGTTTTGGAAAGGCCTATTCAAGGATGAGCTGCAAGGAAGCCTGATAAATGGATTTTAATCATGGATGACAATCAAGACAGGACGTCTTGAAACCATTGCAGGGAAGTTAAAGCCAAGGAAACGGCTCGCAGGGAAAGCAGACACCAGGATGGATCCACAGGAGATTTTTTCCGGTAATAAGGAAATTGCCGCGCCAGGAAAGGCCATTTGAGACAGGAAGGTCTGCGAAGGAAAGTGTTCAGGATGAAGTAGAGGACAGGCTCAGGGATGCCAGCCTTTGGGTTAAGGGAAAACCCAACTCATGGACGACACCGCTCGTGGATGGGCAAACATGGAAGATGAGTGCCAGGAGGCCACAAGGAGGCTCAAGGGAATTGAGCAGACACCAGGATGGTTGTAAGCAGGGATGAAAAGATGGCTTGGAAGCTGTCATCACTGAGACAAGGTGTCCACAGGAAGAAATTCATACGCATGGAAGGTGCAGGGAGCACAACTCAGCGGGATGGCTGACAGCAGTAAATAGGGCGCGTCTTAGGACGCGCCTTTTCTTTGTGCGTCAGGCTGTAGTGACCAACTCGTTTCAGTTCAGTTCAGTTCAGTTCAGTTCAGTTGGTGTTGGTAGGATGCCATTGTAAGCCCTCTTTAAGCCCGGTCATGGACGCCATTGGCTGTACGGCGAGGGAGCGCATCTTGAGGTGGGAAAGGAGTAATATGGAAAATAGCTCACGGATCTGACGAACTGGAATCGAATAGATGTACCTGCAATGGCTGAAGTAAGTGGATTAAAGTTCAGCATTGAATCGTCACCAATAATCCAGACACTTACCTGCTGTTCTTTCCGCTGAGTGACATGCCATTTACACTGTCTTTTGTACTGTTTGAAACCTGGATAGAGCGATGACTTCTCTGCTTTGTGAGAATAGCATTTGTTTATCTGGCCTCTCTTTGGCGAGAAGGTACAACAAACACAGGATAAAGAAACCTCCAAGCAAGGTGGATTTTTACTTTTTGTCATTCTCATGGCTTGATGATTTGGCGATTTTGTTGGTTACCACAAGGAGCCAAGCTTGGCATTTAAACCTAGACAGAACACAAACTGAAACCGTTTGCTGTTTCCTTTGCAATAAAGATGAAAATTTTTCCGATTTCGCCCTTGATCTCCCGCTTCAGTCTCGGCATAGTGTAATGCCGTAATGGTGTACCGCTACAGTGATGCGTTCAGGTATGCCGCACAAAATAATTTCAGGTGATCAGAATGCAGTCCAGTAACATAGAGAATGTGCACATCAGTGCCGAACAAGTCCTCATCACTCCCGAAGAACTCAAGCAGCAGTTGCCACTTTCTGATCACGGCTATCGCTATATTCTCAGCGCTCGCAAGACGGTTTCTGACATAGTTCACAAGCGTGACAACCGGGTGTTGGTCGTTACCGGCCCTTGCTCTATTCACGATATTGAGTCGGCCAAGGAATATGCCCTGAAACTGAAAAAGCTCCATGACGAGCTCAAGGATCAGTTTTTTATCCTGATGCGGGTCTATTTTGAAAAGCCCCGAACGACTGTGGGCTGGAAAGGGATGATCAATGATCCCGATATGGATGAGTCCTTCAATATTGAAAAAGGGTTGCGGATGGCGCGGGAGTTGATGCTGTTTCTGGCCGAACTCGAGTTGCCGGTTGCCACTGAAGCGCTGGATCCCATCAGTCCGCAATATATTTCCGAGCTGGTGACCTGGTCAGCCATAGGCGCCAGAACCACAGAGTCACAAACCCACAGGGAGATGGCCTCCGGGCTTTCCATGCCGGTAGGATTTAAAAACGGTACGGATGGCAATCTGGGGGTGGCCATTAACGCCCTCAAGTCGGCGGCCAGCAGTCACAGATTCATGGGGATCAATCAACAAGGGCAGGTGGCTTTGCTGCAAACCGCCGGTAACCCGGATGGGCATGTGATCCTGCGGGGTGGTGCTGGCCCCAACTATGATGCCGATTCGGTGGCTGAGTGTGAACGGCAGCTGCATGGTGCCGGGCTCAATGCCAGACTGATTATCGACTGTAGTCATGGCAACTCCAACAAAGATCATCGGCGGCAACTGCCTGTGTGCCGGGATGTATTTGACCAGATAGCGGCGGGCAATCGCTCCATCATAGGTTTGATGTTGGAAAGCCATCTGTTTGCCGGTAGTCAGGCCTGTGACAAGCCGCTTGCCGAGCTTGATTATGGGGTTTCGGTCACAGATGCCTGCATAGATTGGCAGGATACGGAGCAACTGCTCAGGCAAGGGGCAGCGCAACTGAGTTCTATTTTACCCACTCGCTTTGATATGCTCAGGGTGGCAAATGGCTGACGGAAGATTTGAGATGAGTGAGAAAACCACGGCAGAGCTGGAAAAGTTACGCGGACTGATTGACGGCGTCGACCAAGAGTTACTCAAGTTGCTGCGTCAGCGGCTGGATCTGGTGGCCCAGGTCGGCGCGGTCAAACACAATGCCGGCCTGCCCATCTATGCACCGCAGCGGGAGGCCGCCATGTTGGCCAAGCGCCGCGTAGAAGCCGAAAGTCTGGGGGTATCGCCGCAGTTGATAGAGGATGTGCTCAGGCGTCTGATGCGGGAATCCTATCTCAACGAAAAGGATGTGGGTTTCAAGCAGGTGAACCCGGATATCAACAAGGTGGTGATCATTGGCGGCCGTGGCCAGTTGGGTACCCTGTTTGCCCAGATGCTGACACTCTCCGGCTATCCAGTGCATCTGCTCGATAAAGATGATTGGGATAATGCCGATGCTATCCTCGACGGTGCCGGTCTGGTATTGGTCACTGTGCCGATTGCCATTACCTGTGAGCTTATTCGCTCCCGTTTGCGGCACTTGCCCAAGGATTGCATCCTTGCGGATCTGACCTCGATAAAGTCGGAGCCGCTGCAAGCCATGCTCGAGGCCCACAGCGGGCCTGTGGTGGGGCTTCATCCCATGTTTGGCCCGGATGTGGGCAGCCTTGCCAAGCAGGTTGTCGTGGTATGCCATGGTCGGCAGAGTGAGGCCTATGCCTGGCTGCTGGAGCAGATAGCTATTTGGGGAGCGCGGTTGGTGGAAGCGGATGCCGGCAAACATGATAAAGCGATGCAACTGGTGCAGGCGATGCGTCACTTCTCCAGCTTTGTCTATGGCCTCAACTTGTGCCGGGAGCAGGCCGATCTCGATAGCCTGCTGCAGTTCAGCTCGCCGATTTACCGGCTGGAGCTGGCCATGGTCGGTCGCTTGTTTGCCCAAAGCCCAGATCTTTATGCCGATATCATCTTCGCCCAGCAGGAGAGCCTGGGTGCTATCTCCGACTATCTGGACAACTATGCCGGCGCTTTGGCCATGCTCAAGGCCGGTGACAGAGACGGCTTTGTGCGCCAGTTCCGTGAGGTGGCCGAATGGTTCGGTGACTTTGCACCACAGTTTCGCAGCGAGAGCCGCAGTATGCTGCAGTCGGTCAATGATATGAAGAGTCACTGATCTCAAGGCGGTCAACTCCGCTGGCAGTGCAACGCGATTTATCCAAGGGAGCCTTTTAGGCTCCTTTTTCATTTGTATCAGCAAGATAGAAGTCAAAAAGCCATTTATTCAGCAATTGCTTAAGGTGATCTCCTTCAAGCTTTATGACTCACGTTCTTTCGTCTGAGCGATGAAAGAGTACACTGATTTAAAACATGCAAAAATAAAGCATGATTAAAGGAGATATGCCGTGTTTTGTATTCAGTGTGAGCAAACCATTCGAACCCCGGCCGGTAATGGCTGCAGCTATGCCCAGGGGATGTGCGGTAAATTGGCCGCGACCTCGGATCTGCAAGATCTGTTGATTTACATGTTGCAGGGGCTGTCTGCCTATGCTGTCAAACTCCGGGAGTTTGAGGTTATCGATCCGCAAGTCGATACCTTTGTGCCCAAGGCGTTTTTCGCCACTCTGACCAATGTCAACTTCGACGACGAGCGGATTAGCGAATATGCAAAGGAGGCCGCTCGCTTGCGAGACCAGCTAAAGCAGCGCTATCTGGAGCTTTGCGAACAAAGGGGCGTGACACCCGAGCCTATGTCCGCCGCGGCGACTCTGCTGCTGGGGGCATCCAAGGCCGAGCTGTTACAGCAGGCCAAAGTCGCTGCGCCCAACCGCGGTGATGACCTCAATGAAGATATTCTCGGTTTGCGACTTCTGTGCCTCTACGGCCTGAAAGGGGCGGCGGCCTATATGGAACACGCCCGGGTTCTGGATCAAACCAGCAGCGAAGTGGCCGGTCGTTTCCACGAGATCATGGCCTTTTTGGCGACCGACAGCACAGATGCTGACAAACTGTTTGCCACCGCAATGGAGATAGGTCAGCTCAACTATTCTGTGATGGCTATGCTCGATGCCGGTGAAACCGCGGCCTTTGGTCATCCAGAGCCGACTCAGGTCAACACCAAGCCGGTGAAGGGCAAGGCTATCCTGGTATCGGGCCACGATATGAAGGATCTCGAGCTCATCCTGCAACAGACTGAAGGCAAGGGCATCAATGTCTATACCCATGGTGAGATGTTGCCGGCGCTGGCTTATCCCGAACTGAAGAAATACCCGCATCTGGTGGGGAACTACGGCAGCGCCTGGCAAAATCAACAGAAGGAATTTGCCAACTTCCCCGGCGCCGTGGTGATGACTTCCAACTGCATTATCGATCCCAATGTCGGTCAGTATGCCGACCGCATCTTTACCCGTAGTATCGTTGGTTGGCCGGGCGTGACTCACCTGACCGGCGACGATTTCAGTGCTGTTATCGACAAGGCACTGGCGCTTGAAGGCTTTGCCTATGATGAGATCCCCCATATGATCACCATAGGTTTCGCCCGCAACGCTTTGATGAACGCGGCGCCTGCCGTGGTTGAAAACGTCAAGAACGGCAATATCCGTCACTTCTTCCTGATTGGCGGCTGTGATGGTGACAAGGCTGAGCGCAGTTACTTCACCGACCTTGCCAAGGCGGCCCCCAAAGACAGCCTGATCCTGACCCTGGGCTGTGGCAAGTACAAGTTCAACAAGCTCGAATTCGGTGATATCAACGGTATCCCCAGATTGCTGGATATCGGCCAGTGTAACGACGCCTACTCGGCGATCCAGCTGGCGTTGGCACTGTCCGAGGTATTTGAGTGTGATATCAACGAACTGCCGCTGAGTTTGGTGCTGTCCTGGTTTGAGCAGAAAGCGATAGTGGTCCTGTTGACCTTGCTGTCACTGGGAGTGAAGAACATACGTACCGGCCCAACCCCACCGGCCTTCCTGACCGCCAATTTGCTGAAGGTACTGGAAGATAAGTTCGGCCTGCGCAATGTTGGCACGGTTGAGGAAGACCTGGAGGCGATTCTCGGCGCCGCTTGATGCGTATCTCTTGAGGCCGGGATGCCTGCGGCATGCCGGCCATTTCTTTCTCTGTAGAGGGAGTTTCGATGACACTCAATCCATTACAAGTTTCGCCGGCAATCAGTCAATATCAGGCTGGTCAATGGGTTCCCGGAGAGCTGCGGCTCATTTGTGTCGCCCGCTGGCAGGAAACCCCGGATGTGGTGAGTTTTCGTTTTAAAGCGGCCCAGCCGCTGTCTTTTCATTTCAAGCCCGGGCAGTTTGTGGCATTGCAATTGGAGATTGCCGGTGAGGAGTATCGCCGCTGTTATACCATCTCCTCTTCGCCATCTCGGCCAAACTCATTGGTGTTGACCATCAAGAGGGTCGAAGGCGGCAAAATTTCCAACTACCTTATTGATAATCTTAAGCCGGGTCACAGCCTGATGGCTTCAGGGCCCTACGGTCAGTTTAACCTTATCGATATACCGGCCGAGCGCTATCTATTTTTAAGCGCTGGTTGTGGCATTACGCCGATGTTTTCCATGAGTCGTTTTCTGACTGACAGCTATCTTGACAGCGATATCGCCTTTATTCACAGCGCCAGAAGCGAGCAGGACCTCATCTTCCGAGGCAGTTTGCGGGCCATGGCCAGCCGTCACGATAACTTTAAACTGGGCTATCTGCTGGAGCAGGGAAGTGAGACTGCCTCAGTCTCCGGGGACCTTGCCGAGTGTCCTATGTTACCGGGACGCCTGAGCTTGGCGGCACTGGAGCAACTGGTGCCGGATTATCGCCAGCGCACTGTGTATGTCTGTGGCCCTGAGGCTTATATGACGGCCACAGAGCAGATGCTGGCGCAAACGGATTTCGATATGACGCGTTTTCACAAGGAAAGCTTTGCTGAAAATACCTCGGCGCCCGCGGGTGACGGTTCGGCCAATTACCGTTTGAGTGTTGCCGGCCTTGAGCTCAGCATCAATGGCGAGCAGACCCTGCTTGAAGCGCTGGAGTCTGAAGGCTTGCCCATTATTGCCGCCTGTCGCAGCGGTGTTTGTGGCTCCTGTAAGTGCCGGGTTGTCTCCGGTGAGGTGGAAAGCAGCAGCCAGCAGACACTCAGCCAGGATGAGATTGACTCAGGTATGGTGCTGGCGTGCTCCAGCCGGGTGAAGAGTGATATTCAACTGGAAACCGGCCCCTTCTAATTCTGTTTCCGGCATTGCAGAAGTGGCGATCTCACAGTATGGTTAAAGCAGGGCAAGAGCTTTGGGCCCTGCATTCCAGATGTTGGCCGGAGACAGACTATGACCAGCTTACCCTCAGAAGCATTTGCCAGTGAAGATCGCAGTATGGGCCATTTTTTATATGCGCTTATGTGTGCCTTTCCATTGTTTTTCCTGCCTGTGATCCTGAGCCTGTTGATTAACTTAAGCCAAAGGCAGGTTGCACCTCTGTCGCTGCTGGGCTCTCACTTGCGCTGGCAAAGGCGCAGTATTATGGGGTTGGTGCTGCTGCTGGCTTTGGGCTACTGGGTCAACCCGCTGTGGCTCAGCCTTAGCTTGTGCGCCCTGGGAGTTATCTGGTTCAGCTACCGGATCTTCAAGGGCTGGCTCAGCCTTACAGATGGACAAGCCATGTAGCTCTTGTCTGCTACCAGGGAAGCGGTCAGCCTGATCGCAAGGAAATATGACGGACTATCAACTCTTCTGTGTGCTGGCGGCGCTGGCACTGATTATCTCGCTGTTATCCAGCCGTTTTCACTCACTGCAGGAAACCATTGCCATCACAGGCCTGGCCATGCTCCTTAGCCTGATTATCCTGGTGGTGGGCAAGTGGTTTGATCTGGATATCCATATCAAAACCATTTCGGTATTGCAGCGGCTCGACTTTCAGGCGCTGCTGCTGAACGGTATGTTGGGTTTTCTGCTCTTCGCCGGTGCACTGCAGATAAGGCTCAAGGTGCTGGCCAGCCAGAAATGGGAAATTCTCTGTCTGGCTCTGTTTGGTACTGTGATTTCCACTCTGACAGTAGCGGCGCTTTGCTTCTATTTGATGCCGCTGCTGGGATTGACACTGCCCTGGAGTTACTGCCTGTTGTTTGGGGCCTTGATATCACCAACCGATCCGATAGCGGTTTTGGCCATCTTGAAAAAACTCGGCGCGCCTGAGGATATTGCCATTCAGGTTGAGGGTGAGTCGCTGTTCAATGATGGCATTGGCCTGGTGCTGTTTGTTGCTGTCTCGCAGCTGGCTTTTTCCGCCGAGGCCCTGAGCCTGGCCGATGTCGGCGCGCTGTTTTTCCATGAGGCCGTTGGCGGCATCGCCTATGGCCTGGCGCTGGCCTTTGCGCTACATCAACTGATGAAACTCACGGATGAAGAAACCCAGAGACTCTTGATTACCTTGGTGGTGCCTACCGCAGGTTATGTGATGGCAGAAAAACTTTCGGTGTCCGGCCCTCTGGCCATGGTGGCCGCTGGAATCGTGCTGGGTAATTTCACAGTGCCCAAATGCTTTGGGGTCACGGGGAGAATATTGTTGCAAAGGTTCTGGGGCCTGCTTGAGCACTTCTTCAATTCGCTCTTGTTCCTGCTATTGGGACTCCTGCTGCTGTTGACCCATCTGGATATGCAACTCTGGTGGTTTGTGCTGCTGAGTATCCCTGTGGTGTTGTTGGCAAGATGTGTCAGCGTGTACTTACCTTATCTGGGGTTCAGGCGTATGCGGCAATACAGCCAAGGCGCGGAGGGGATCCTTATCTGGGGCGGGCTCAAGGGTGGCCTGGCGCTGGCTATGGCCATGAGTATTCCGGCGGGGATAGTGCTGACCCCCGAGCTGGAGCTCAGGGATCTCTTGCTGGTAATGACTTATGCCGTGGTGGTCTTTTCTATCATGGTGCAGGGCTCAACGGTTTCCCGTTTGATCCGCCGCAGCCGAAGCGACTCAGGTTGTCTGATACAGCTTGGTGATTAAGCCTGCATGTTGCTGTGGATGACGGACATCGGCTGCGATGATTAAACCATCTACGCCCAACGCCTTGATAGCCAAGGCCTGAGCAGTCAGTGTTTGCTCACTGCTGCTTGGGTTGAGGCACAGGCTTGGATTTACCAATAGCGGCAGGTGACTCAGGGTTTTTAGTTCCACCAGGGCGGCGAGATCCAACATAAGTTGTTCTGGTTGATTCAATCCACTGACCCCCGCATCACAGAGGATTAACTGCTGATTCCCGCCGGCGAGCAGGGTATCGGCGCTGGCCAGCCAATCCTGTTGACTGGCCATGGGATTACGCTCCAATATCACCGGCAGGTTCTGTCCGCCAAGCGCATTGAGCAGCTCTGTGTTGTACATCTGTTTGCCGCTGAGCAATAGCATGTCGGCCGCAGTCTGGGCCAGAGCCAGATCTTCTGCATGCTCCAGGGCAATAATGCTCTGCAGCCCGGCTTGGTTTAACAGGCTTTGCAACTTGGGCAGTTGCTGCTTGGCATCGGGCTGACGCGTCAGCGCACTGAGAACCACCCCTTGAAATCCGGCTTCCCTGATGGCCTTGGCGCTTGGGGCAAAGCTGTCTGCATCTATGGGGAGGTTCAGTTGCGCCAAGGCGGCGAACTGGCCTTGTCCCAGTTTGAGCTGACCACAACTAATTTCTGTGCTTGCCGGTTTATAGTGGCGGGAATGTCTCTGGGGTGACGGTTTGGCGCTGTCCTGCCTGGAACTCTCAGGTTCAATCAACAGTTGGCTGTGACTCAGCTGAGTTGGCTCGACCGTCTCACAAGGGTAACAGCCAAGTACCTTGATAAAGCGGGTGAGTCGCTCAAGCTCGGCAAGTGCTTGCTGCATAGCTATGGATGCCAGATTGGCATCGACATCCAGATAAAACATCTCTTCCCAAGGCGTGCCCGGGATAGGGCGTGACTCCAGCTTACTCATATTGAGGTTGTGATCTTTGAGGATCAGCAAAGCTTCCACCAAGGCGCCTGGCTTTTGACCGGTTGCCATAATCAGTGTGGTTTTGGCCGGCAGTTGCTCCGGCACTTCTATCGCCTTGCGGGCCACTACGATAAAACGGCTCTGGTTGATTTTTTGATTGGCCAGTTCCTGCTCCAGAGGTTCCAATTGGTAGAGGGCGCCGCCTTCACTGGAGCCGATAGCGGCCACAGTGCTATCGCCCTGGAGAACCTTTTCCATCGCTTCGGCGCTGCTGGCACAATATTCCAGACGAAAGTCGGGATGGCGGCTCAGGTAGCGACTGCATTGGCTGATGGGTTGGGGGTGAGCGTAGACGGTTTTGATATCGGCAAGTTTGCTTCCCGCTTTGGCCAGCAGACAGTGGCCCACTTCTATAGTGGTTTCACCCACAATAGCCAGGCTGGTGTGCTGCAACACATCATACACTTCGTTGATGGAGCCGGATGAGGTGTTTTCTATCGGCAGAAACCCATAGTCGGCATGGCCGGACTCGACAGCCTGCACTATATCATCGAAGTTCTGACAACCCAGATCCTGCATCTCTACCTGACGGCGTTGACAGTAGCGACTGGCGGCCAGATAGGAATATGAACCTCTGGCGCCCAAATAGGCGATGCAGTATTGCTGTTTTTGGGTTTCGGGATTGGCTCTGCCCTGGAGGTAGGCCTGCTGGTTCAGCACTGAATCTTCAATTATGGCCTGGTACAGACTGATGACATAATGGGCATCCAACCCCTGTTCCCGCCCTTGGCGAACCAACCTTGCCAAGAGTTCTTTTTCTCTCTGGGTATCACGGATAGGGCGAATGTCCACCTCTTTGCTGCGGGCGACTTCCAGGCTGAGTTGTCGACGTTTGGCCAACAGCGCCAACAGATCCCTGTCCAGGGTAGTGATGTCATCCCTTATTCGCTCCAGCGGCGGTACTTTATTCATTCAGACCTCTAAACCAGTAATACTCAGTGCATGATACAGACAAAAAAGCCTCCCTGGTGGGAGGCTTGGCAATTTTCATTTTCGTTTTTACACGTCAGGGCCGCCTCCGGGAATAAGGTGTAAAAAAGAAAATAAAAAACGAGCGATTAAGGTATGGCATGACGATTAAGCTAAAACTATCCCCTTGGGCTGTCAATCAAAAAATCCTAGGCTTCAATAATGAAAAGCGCACCCGGAGGTGCGCTGGTTAGTGGGAGATTGAAATATCAAGCTGCGTAGTCCTCCTTGTAATCGTATTCGAACTCAGGTTCGGTGGCTTCGGGTTCAAAGGCACCACGCTGAGCTGCGGGTTTGTGGGTCAGGCGATTGAGCTGTTTTTCCAGCTTTTGTCCCATTGCATTTATGGCTGCGTAGAGATTTTCATGTTTCGCCTGGGCAAAAAGTTGTCCGTTGGCCAGTTTAATTGATGCTTCTATTTTAAAGAGTGGCCCTTCTTTGAGGATGATGACATGGGGATTAATCAGCTGAGTATCGTAACGGTCCAGTTTGGTAAGGCGACTCTCAACGCGTTCACGGATGGCAGCTGTGACTTCAAATTGCTTGCTGGTGATCTTTAGCATATTGTCAAACCCTCTGTTGCTTCCTTGGCTTCAGATTAACAATCCCCAGACTTAAAAATGTGATCCAGATCAATATTTGTGGCGAGTCAGAGAGCGTTTGTCACTTATTTGATCACTTAGACAAGTTTGGATTATTTTGCCCTGAAAAGTCTTGAACCCTGGTTGATAAAGGGCCATATTTGATGAGATCACTGAGTATCAGTCCTTTCCGATTGCCTCCTCCCGTCGCTTTAAATATCATCATGTGTATTATCTACAACTCTTTACCCTTATGCCGTTCGGGCCAAAACGGGTGATAACAGGAAGTACTTTATGAATAACAACGAAGTTAAAGTGAAGGTCTGGGATATACCTGTGCGGGTGTTTCATTGGGGCATGTTGCTGCTCTTGGGCGGGCTGTGGTGGAGTGCCGATCAGGGCGAGATGAGCTATCACCAGTTGTTCGCCTATAGTCTGATGATCTTGTTGGTGGTACGGCTTATTTGGGGCTTTATCGGCAGTGACACCGCCCGCTTCAGTCATTTTGTTCGCCATCCCCGTCAGGCATTGGATTATCTTGCCAAAATGCGGGCCAAGCAGGCTCCTCATTCTCTGGGGCATAATCCTCTAGGGGGTTATATGGTAATACTCTTGCTGACCATCATCAGTCTGCAACTGGTGTCGGGGTTATTTGCCACAGATGAGATATTTACCGAAGGACCCTTGGTTTCTTTTGTTAGCGGTGAAACTGCCAGTTGGTTTACCTGGCTACACAAGAAAAATTTTGATCTTTTATTGATCCTTGCCGGGATTCATGTGGCCGCCGTCTTGCTGCACCGCTTCAAAGGTGAAAAGCTGGTGGGGGCAATGTTCAGTGGCTATAAGCGCTTACCGGCTGCGGAAGCGCAGCAACCCAGGTTTGCCTCTTTGATACTGGCATTGGTGCTTTTATTGGTAGTCGCCGTGCCTGTGGTGCACTTTTTGATGATGCCCGTGATAGGTATGTTGTAAGCTTCCAAACAATAAAAAGCCTGCTTGATGCAGGCTTTTTTAATGTAATCAACGAAAGAGATTAGTCTTTCTTGTATACGTCGTGGCAGCCTTTGCAGCTCTTGCCAACGGCACCGAAGGCTTTTTTCAGCTCATTCTTGTCGCCGCCTTTGGCTGCAATAGCCAGGGCGTCGGCATTGGTTTGCAGTTCTTTGAACTTGGCTTCAAAGTCAGCCTTGTCGGCCCAAATCTTGGCCAGGGCTTCAGTATCACCTTTGTCTGAACCATCGATAAAGCCTTCCAGTGGCAGTTTCGCCAGGGCTGCCACATTGGCTGCACGCATAGCTGCAACATCGGCGTTAAAGTCTTTCTTGCCTTTGAGCATGGCACCGATATCACCGAAGTTATAGGCCATCAGGCTGAAACCAGACTGACGGTACTGGATGGCATCATCGCTGCTTTCAAAGTTGTGGGCCTGAACAGCTGTAGCGCTAAGCGCCGCGGTGGCGGCTAACATCAGTAAGTATTTTTTCATTATCATTCTCACAAGTTTGTGCGTTAATGTGACATTGCTTGGCTATTGTACACATTTTGTTTGACCTAGGGAGTAGACTTTTTCAGTTTACATGTAAAGTTTTGTCAGTAACTGGCTGCTAAAACACGACTTTTTTTCGCAAGAAAACAACGCTATACTGTGTTCACGTACCATTACGTGAACACGAAAGAGTTGCTATGCGCCCTGATTGGATATCAGTACTGGAGAAAGTACTGACTCACAATAATCCCGAAGATCTTAATTGCCTGTTTGAATTACTGCTGACCGATGATGAAAGACATGCCATCGCCGGCCGTTTGAAGGTGTTTCAGGTATTGCTTGAAGGTGAGATGAGTCAGCGGCAGATTGCGGCCGAGTTCGAGGTGAGCATAGCAACCATAACCCGTTGCTCCAATTATTTGAAGCATATGCCCGAAGCGCTTAGAGAAAAAATCCGCGCCTTGATCCTTTGAGTCACATCAGGGGTTGTCGCGGCAATTTGTGGCGGCGGTATAGATGGCGCTGATTCAAAATATAGCCGCCCCAGGCACAGATGAGCAGTCCTAATAGTTGATATACTTCCTGGTCGGCAAACCTTAACAGCAACATGCCCGACAACAGCCAGAGGAAAGGCAATCCTGCATACAGGGGGGCGGGCCAAACTCCTCCCCGTCGCAGGCGTTTGGGATCGCTGCGTCTGTGACTCGAACGCAGGTTGTAAATCCGGGCCGCAACCAATATGAGCAAAACTGATCCCAGGATCCCAAGTAAGGATTCGAGTAAATAGAGCGTCAGACTACCGGTTAAAAAATACAGATAGGGCAGGCTCTCATAGACCAATCTGGATAAGATCACGGGGCATTTCTTCGCATCCGGGAGTATCTATTAATTTTAGTCTAAAGCAGGGCACCAGGCCTTGTTTTTCCAAGTGCCATAAACAAAGAGTCCGGCATTGGCCGGACTCTCGATTGCAATCAGTAATATGTTTAGGCGTCAGTATGACTGGCTATCAACCTCGGCAGCCGCAACCACCGTTACCGTCACAACCTTCTTTCTTGGCGTCTTCTTCGGCATCTGAATTACAGCAGCCGCCGTGTTCGTGATCGTGACCGCCACAGCAACCGCCGTGATCGTGGCCGTGACCACCACAACCGCCATGGGCGTGGATATGGCCGTGAGAAATCTCTTCGGCTGTCGCTTCACGCACGTCCATCACTTCGACATTAAAGGTCAGTGATTGGCCTGCCAGAGGGTGGTTGCCATCAACGATAACACTGTTGTCCAGTACTTCGGTCACTTGTACCGGGCGCTGGCCCATTTCAGTTTCGGCGATGAAGCGCATACCAGGTACTATGTCCTGGATATCGCCAAAGGCTTCCAGAGGAACTTCCTGACGCAGACCATCATGGTATGGGCCATAGGCTTCCTCGGCATCTATGGTCACTTCCAGCGTATCGCCTTTGCTCTTGCCTTCCAGTGCTTTTTCAAGTCCCGGGATCAGGTTTTCCATACCGTGGAGGTAGACCATAGGATCTGCCTCAAAAGAACTTTCTATCAACTGACCCTTGGCGTCAGTCAGGCGGTAGTGAATGGTAACCGCGCTGTGTTGGGTGATTTGCATATCGCCTCCCGTTCAGAATGTGGCCGCATGATAACGTGCTTTTTCCGCGCTGGCGATATCCGAGCGTTGCTTATGCCAACTGTTGCACAGAGTTTTGCCACCAAGATGACATTTTGGGGCAGCTTGGCATTAGAAAAGCCATTATTGTTCAGGCGTCTTTTCTAAAATTTCTATTTGAGGATACTGACTTGAATCTTGGTGTGCTTGACTGCGCTTGCTTGGCTGATACTCAACTTTTAATCCAATACACTTTACGTCAAGGTTAAAGGTAATAAGGGAGTTTTGTTGATACTTATCCAGTTAAAAACAGACTTTGGTGAGACTTATTTAATGAGATTGGCATTTTATTAAAACTTTCATGAAAACGCCCCTTGACAAGCGCCACATAAAAAAGCAATCCTGTTTGCATTGCTGCCATTCCTGGGAGATTGACTCCTGAATGAACCGGCCTGAATAAAAGAGAACGAACGAGTATAGAAACCTAATGTATCAGCTAAGCTCAGTTGTAATTACCACCATTACAACCACCACCATTACCAGTGTGGGGGCGGGCTGACTATACCCTGAAGAATTGCAAACAAGAAGCCCGCTCCCATCCAGGAGCGGGCTTTTTTGTTTCCTGGGCGGGCGCGGTAATTAAAGGAGAGATAGATGAAAGTGATGAAGTTCGGCGGTACCTCGCTGGCAAACTGGCAAAGGTTTGAAATGGCAGCAGAAATTGTTCTGACCAGTGCCAGAGAAGAGCAAGTGGCCACAGTACTGTCGGCGCCGGCAACCGTAACCAACAATCTGTTGGCCATGGTCAATATGGTGTTGGCCAAGGGGGATGTTGACGAGGCCCTTGCCAAGGTGGCTGAGGTATTTGAAGCCTTGTATGCCGATGCATCTGTATCTCTCGCAGAGGAAGCCAGACAGCAGCTGAAGAAGGTATTGGCACAGCAACTGGCGAGTTGGCGCGCAAAATTGGCAGGAGTTCAGCTTCTCGGGGAGTGTCCTGACAGTGTGCGGGCCGAGATCCTGGTAGCCGGGGAGCGACTCTCGGCCGCCTTGATGGTTGAAGTGCTCAAAAATAAGGGAGTCAGCGCCGGTTTACTCGATCCGAGGGAATTATTCCTAGGTGTCGGTACACCCCTGGAGTCTGTGGTGGATATCGCCGTCAGTAAGCCCAGATTTGCGTTGCTCAAACTCGATGAGCAGAGAGTGTGGGTTATGCCCGGGTTTACCGCCGCCGGTGCCGATGGCAAGGTGGTGACTCTGGGACGCAATGGTTCGGATTATTCGGCCGCAGTTCTGGCAGCCTGTCTGGATGCCGACAGCTGCGAAATCTGGACAGATGTCGATGGGGTATACAATACCGACCCCCGGGTGGTTGCCGATGCCAAGCTGCTCTCTCAGCTCAGTTATCAGGAGGCAATGGAACTTTCCTATTTTGGCGCCAAGGTGCTGCACCCCAAGACCATTTCACCCATAGCCCAGTTCCAAATTCCTTGCTACATCAAAAACAGTTTCAACCCCCAGGCGCCGGGTACTCTGGTATCCAATCAGCCGGATCAGACCGGGCTGCAGGTCAAGGCGATCTCTAATCTGGACAACCAAACCATGTTCAACGTTTCAGGCCCGGGAATGAAAGGCATGGTGGGTATGGCGTCGCGTATTCTGGAGTCTATCGCCAGAGCCAAGGTTTCGGTATCACTAATCACTCAAAGCTCCAGTGAGTACAGCATTAGTTTCTGTGTGGCCACTTTGGATGCCCCCAGAGTCAAGTGGGCGCTGGAGCAGGAATTTGAACTAGAGCTCAAGAGTGAACTGTTGGAGCCGCTGGAGATGCGGGATCAACTGGCGATAGTATCCCTGATAGGTGACGGTATGCGTACCCACAAGGGCGTGGCCGCGCGCTTCTTTCAGGCTCTGGCTCAGGCCAGTGTCAATATCATTGCCATTGCCCAGGGCTCGTCCGAGCGCTCTATTTCTGCCGTGGTCGAGCAGCGCAAGACGCGTCATGCGGTGGCGGCCTGTCACCAGGGCTTTTTCGATGTGCAGCAGTATCTCGATGTCTTCCTGGTTGGTGCCGGTAACATAGGTGCTGGCTTGTTGGAGCAGATAAAACAGCAGGAAGCCATGCTCAAAGGGCAACATATCAGCATTCGGGTTTGTGCCATCGCCAACTCAGGCAAGATGTTGCTCGACGCCGCCGGTATCTCTCTGGCCGATTGGCAGTCAAGGCTCAACGACTCGTCCGTCGCTTTTGATCTGACACAGATGTTGGCCTGGGCCAAGGAGCAGCAGTTACTCAATCCCGTATTGCTGGATTGTACCTCTTCGGATGTCATTGCCGGCCGTTATCTGGATGTGATGAATGCCGGTTTACACGTGGTGACACCCAACAAGAAGGCCAATACCCGTGAGCTGGCTTTTTACCGCGCGCTGCGGCAAACCGCGCTGGCCCAGCGGCGTCAGTTCCTTTATGAAACCAATGTCGGCGCCGGTTTGCCGGTTATCGATAACCTGAAAAAGCTGCTGTTTGCCGGTGATAAGCTGCTGCGTTTCCAGGGGATACTTTCGGGTTCGCTGTCGTTTATCTTCGGTATGCTGGATGAGGGGATGAGTCTGTCACAGGCCACGGCCATTGCCCGGGAAAAATGCTTCACTGAGCCGGACCCCAGAGACGACCTCAATGGTATGGATGTGGCGCGCAAGGTGTTGATTTTGGCCCGGGAAGTGGGCTTGCCGCTGGAGCTGGATGATATTCAGGTGGAGTCTGTCTTGCCGGATGACTTCGATGCATCAGGCGATGTAGCCCAGTTTATGGCGGCTTTGCCACAGCTGGATGCCGCCGTTGCCGAACGAGTGGCTGCTGCCCATGCCAAGGGTAAACGCCTGCGTTATGTCGGCCAGATAGATGAATCAGGTTGCAGGGTGCGTATCGCCGAAGTGGCGGCTGATGATCCCCTGTTCAGCGTCAAAGGTGGTGAGAATGCGCTGGCTTTCTACAGCCGCTACTACCAGCCGATCCCCTTTGTGCTCAGAGGCTATGGCGCCGGTACTGAAGTGACGGCCGCCGGGGTGTTTGCCGACTTACTCAGAACCCTCAACTGGACTCGGGAGGTCAGCGCATGAGTCAGTTTATTCCCGCCAATGCCCCCGTGACTGTCTATGCGCCTGCCTCTATGGGAAATGTCGGTGTCGGCTTTGATTTGCTGGGCGCCGCACTGGCCCCCATTGATGGCAGTTTACTGGGGGATACAGTCACAGTGGGCCCTGCGCCATGCGGCGTTTCTCTGACTCAACTTGGCCCTTGGGCTCATAAGCTGCCGCAGGAGCCGCAGCAGAATATTGTCTATCGCTGCGCCGAGTTTTTCCTAGGTGAGGCCGGGATCAATCAAGGCGTTTCCTTGACCCTGTCCAAGAACCTGCCGGTAGGCAGCGGCCTTGGTTCCAGTGCCAGTTCAGTGGTGGCAGCGCTCTATGGTCTCAATGAATATTTCAGCCGTCCCTATGATGAGCAGGCCTTGCTGGCGTTGATGGGGCGTTTTGAAGGGGAGATCAGTGGCTCGGTGCACTATGACAACGTGGCGCCTTGCTATTTGGGTGGATTGCAACTGATGCTGGATTTGCCCGGGCGTATCTGTGAACCCTTGCCGGCCTTTGATTCTTGGTACTGGCTGGTGGCCTATCCCGGGATTTCATTGTCGACGGCGGCCATGCGCGCCTTGATGCCGAACCAATACGATAAGGGAACCTGCATAGAATTTGGTCGCAATCTCAGCGCCTTTGTTCATGCCTGTTACCGCCAGGATGAGGCACTGGCGCTGACTGTGTTGAAAGATGTGTTGGCTGAACCCTATCGAGCCGAGGCTATCCCCGGGTATCTGGCGGCGCGGCGCGGATTGTCTGAGCTGGGTATGTTGGCCACCGGGATTTCCGGCAGCGGCCCAACTCTGTTTTCCATCAGCGCTGATCTGGCCCGCGCCGAGCAGGCCAAACGCTACCTGGAACAACACTATTTAACCGAAGCGAGCGGCTTTGCCCACATCTGCCGCCTGGATATGCAAGGCACCCGGGTATTGTCCTGAAACGCATTTTCATCCAAAAAAGAATTTAAGGCATCAATATGGAACTCTATAACCTCAAGCACCCGGCACAGCGGGTAAGTTTTACTGAAGCGCTCAAGCTGGGTCTTGGCATGGACCGAGGGCTCTTTTTCCCAACCCGGATCCCGAAACTGGCAGATGTCGATGCCCTGTTGGCCCTGCCTTTTGTCGAGCGCAGCAAGCAGATACTCGGTGCCTGGCTCGCCGATGAATTGGGGCAGGACTGTGTCGACAAGCTGGTGGAGAAGGCGTTTAATTTCCCTCTGCCGCTGGTGCAGGTAGACGAACAGCGCAGTTGTCTGGAGCTGTTTCATGGGCCAACCTTGGCTTTCAAGGACTTCGGTGCCCGCTTTATGGCTCAGTGTCTCAATCAGCTTGGCGGCTCAGAGCCTCTGACTATCTTGACCGCTACCTCAGGGGATACAGGTGCGGCGGTGGCCGATGCCTTCTTTGGCCTGGATAAGGTGCGGGTGATGGTGCTCTATCCCAAAGGCAAGATAAGTGAGTTGCAAGAGAAGATGTTTGCCACTCTGGGCGGCAATATTCACACAGTTGCGGTCGAAGCTGACTTCGATGCCTGTCAGCATTTGGTCAAGCAGGCCTTTGAAGACAGTGATATTCGTGACGGTTTACACCTGAACTCGGCCAACTCCATCAACATCAGCCGCTTGCTGGCGCAGATCTGTTATTACTTTGAAGCGGTTGCCCAATATAGAAAGCAGCATCAATCGGCGCCGGTTGTCAGTGTTCCCAGTGGTAACTTCGGTAACCTGACCGCGGGTCTGCTGGCCAAAGCCATGGGATTGCCCATCAAGCGCTTTGTGGCGGCCACCAACAGCAATGATACTGTACCGCGCTATTTGAGTTTTGGTGATTGGGCACCGCGGCAGACCGTTGCGACCATGTCCAACGCCATGGATGTGTCCGAGCCGAGTAACTGGCCCAGAGTGGAAGCGATTTTTGCAGAGATGAAATGGCCACTGTCTGACTTGTCCGGCCTGGCGCTGTCCGAGGGGCAAACCCGTCAGGCCATGTTAGCGCTTGAGCAGACAGGTTATCTGGCCGAGCCCCATGCGGCGGTGGCTGCCGAGGCACTGCGCTTGTCATTGAAGGAGGAAGAGCAGGGGATCTTTCTGGCAACCGCGCATCCGGCCAAATTCAAGGATGTGGTCGACCGCGAGCTGAACACCAGTCTGCCACTGCCTCAGGCATTGCAAAGAGTGGCCGATAAGGCGTTGCTGTCGGCTGTTCTGCCGGCCGATTTTGATAGCCTTAAACAGCACATGTTTGCGGTTCTGGATGAGGAATTATAGTCTGGTTTTGGAAGCCAAGCAGGCCTCCAAAATTAACAGCTAGATGAAACATCTACAGCTGTAGGTTAATAAACACAGATCCAACTGATAAACAATACGTTGGATCTGTGTTTGGCTTGGCAGTGCCTACCAAGTGTATTATCAATCCGGATGTGGATCTGAGCCGGTTTGGTAGTCGAAGGTTGGCATGGCCCAGTGATACTTTATAGCCAGCATCCGCAAACTGAACCCTAGAGTGAGGCACAGGCTGAGATTTAGCCATTCTGTCAGTTGCCATTGCGATAAAAATACATAGAGCCCAGCCGTGATAATGGAGATCACAGCGTACAACTCTTTGCGGAATATAAGCGGCATCTGATTACAGAGAATATCGCGAATAATACCGCCAAAAACCCCGGTAATCACTCCCATCACCACAGCGACAACTGGGCTGAAGCCCAGCAGCAGGGTCTTTTGAGCTCCGACAATGGAAAACACTGCCAGGCCAAGAGCATCGATTGCCAGAAACAGCTTTGACAGGTAACGCATCACAGGGGCGATTATCACCGTCAGCAGTGAAGCAAAGCCGATAGCCACCAGATAATGCCAGTTTTCTACCCAGATTAACGGGTAGTTACCCAACAAGATGTCTCTGAGCGTGCCGCCGCCTATGGCGGTAGCACAACCTATAATTACCACGCCAAAGAGATCCATCTGTTTTTTACCCGCCGCCAAGGCACCGGTCATAGCTTCGGCCAGTACACCAATCAGCCAAAGTATGGCGATAAACTGAGCTTCTTGCATAATATTCGCATCAAAATAACAGAGGATCAGAATTCTGCCGGAAAACACCGCAGTTTAATAGTGATTTTATTTAAATATTTGGATTAGTTTTATTTATGTTTTATTTGAGTTGTTTGGATTCTTGTTTTGTAGTTTTATGATTTTAAATGGTTTTGTATTTTTTGTGCATGAGGATTGCTGATTGATTTTTATGTTTGTCTTGCTGTCGGTTTGTTTGGGTTTATTGTTGCTCCCAATTAGGTGAAAACTCCAGTTATTCCGCTTTGCGCTCCTGGTGCTGTACAGTCAAGCCGAGCAGCGCTAGAGTGTTTTGGCCTCATGTATCTTAATGTGGGGCAACTGGATGTGATATGGGGGATAGATGATAGATTTCAGAAGCGATACCGTGACTCAACCTACTGCTGCGATGCGTCAGGCCATGGCGGCCGCGCAGGTGGGCGATGATGTTTACGGCGATGATCCTACGGTAAATCGCCTCGAAGCTATGGCCGCCGAGATGTTCGGCTTTGACAGTGCCTTGTTTACCAGCTCGGGCACTCAGGCCAACCTGTTGGCACTCATGTCCCACTGCGAGCGGGGCGATGAATATCTGTGTGGTCAACAAGCCCACAATTACAAGTTTGAAGGCGGTGGTGCGGCCGTGTTAGGCAGTATTCAGCCTCAACCACTGAATAATCAGGCCGATGGCAGCATAGCGCTTGAAGATATTCGCGCTGCCATCAAACCCGATGATTTTCACTTTGCCCGCACCCGTCTATTAAGCCTGGAAAACACCATAGGCGGAAAGATATTGCCGCAGGAGTACCTGGCCAAGGCGCAGCAGCTGGCCTTCAATCACGGTTTGAAAATCCATCTCGATGGCGCCAGGGTGGCCAATGCGGCTGTGGCGCAGGGGTTGGAGATAGCCGATATAACCCAGTATTTCGACTCGGTATCCATCTGTCTATCCAAGGGGTTGGCGGCACCGGTTGGCTCTTTATTACTCGGGGATGAGCGGCTTATTCACAAGGCGCGTCGCTGGCGCAAGATGCTGGGTGGCGGAATGCGCCAGGCCGGGATCCTGGCTGCTGCCGCTGAGTTGGCCTTGACTGAGCAGGTGGTGCGCTTGGCGGAAGATCACGCCAATGCCAAGGCTTTGGCCGAAGGTTTGAGTCAGTTGGATGAGCTGGCACTGGATATGAGCCAGGTACAAACTAATATGGTGTTTGCCACTTTGGCCGATGAAGTGGATATTGAAGCTCTGGTCAAAGGCTTGTTGCAGGAAGGAGTGCGTATCAGCGGCGCTCGGCAACTACGCTTGGTGACGCACAAAGATATCAGCGCCGCCGATATCGACAAGACTCTGCAGGCCTTCAAGCGGGTGCTCAGTCAGGTTTGAGCATGGTCCATTACGGTGCAGCAGGAGTTATCCTGGTGCACCGTAATGGCATTTATGAGCATAAGTGTGTTGTAACTTATTGAATTATATTGATTGAATGTTTGGCGTCCAATTTGCTTTAGTTCAAGTGAGAATTCCAATCACAGGTGAATGCGAGGACGCAAACATGAAATACTACAGTCGGCGTTTGGTTAAACACGAACATCTCAACCCGGCGGGAGCCTTGTTCGGTGGACAGTTGATGAGCTGGATTGATGAGGAAGCCGCCATCTTCGCCGCATGCCAGATGAAGAGTGTCAGCCATGTGACCAAGCTTATCTCGGAAATCAACTTTATGACCCCGGCCAAGCTTGGGGATGTGATTGAGTTTGGCCTCGAGCTTATCAGCCTGGGACATACTTCCATCACTATTCGCTGCGAAGTGCGCAATAAATTGAATCTGGCGCCTATTGTCAGTATTGACAAGATGGTCTTCGTTAATGTGAATGAAGCCGGTTTGCCCGTGCCTCACGGTATGAGGGCCAATGCCGCCTGATAACTCTGATGTTTGAATGTGCTTGCCAACCGGGCAGAGCTTTGCCCTGTTGGCTGGCGAGAAAGGGCTTGAACTTCTTGGACGTGATGGCTCAGTCTTTTAATTCTTCCTTGACCGATTTGGCGGCATCACGGGAGGCGTGGCCGATTTCACGGGTCACATCCCGGGTGGTGTGGCCTATCTCCTTGGTCACGTCTCTGGTGGTGTGGCCTATGGTACGGCCGGTTTCCTTGAGCTCGGCACAGGCGCCAAGACTGAGTAATGCAGCAATAAGCAGTAATGTTTTCATCATTTTATCCTTATAGCTTGCCGGTCAGTTGAGCGTATTTTACCAGCAATTCGTCTTGGGTTTCCTGATGTTCGGGATCCTTGTCGATACAGTCTATAGGGCAAACAGAAACACAGGTTGGGTTGTCGTAGTGGCCAACACATTCGGTGCAGCGCGCCGGATCTATCTCATAGATCTCTTCCCCCATAGTAATGGCTTGGTTGGGGCACTCGGGCTCACACATGTCGCAGTTAATGCAGCTGTCATCAATGATTAAGGCCATTGCCTTGTATTACCTCGGAATTACTTATCCTGCCGAGCAGGTTTTCGGTCAACGCTTGGCGCACAAAACAGTAGCAGGTGCAGCCCAAACTAAGTCATAGCACAGATTTTATCACAGGGGGAGCACCTCTGTCGGCAGCACTATTATTGATAACCAATACGCATGACTACAACGGGATTGTTATAGAGCACTATGACTTGCGTAAAACGAAAGACTGCCTGAAGGCAGCCTTTCGTGTAAGGTTGGGAATATACTCAGGAAGACAGGACTCACTTGGTTGCGGCGTGGGGATTGCGGGTGTCCATCCCCTCCGGCAAGTTACGCAGCAAGATGGCTGAGTCCAGTTCCAAATCGGCCGGTACCGGCATGTAGACGGTATGGCCCGAACCTAAACCTGCCTCAATGGCTTCACCCTTACGGTTTTGCAAGCTTTCCAATATCAGGTTGATGTTGCCCTGCGGCGTCATCATCTCCAGGCTGTCACCCAGCAAAAACTTGTTCTTCACTTCGATTTCGGCCAGGCCTTCGGCGTTACGCTTACCGGTAAACTCACCGACAAACTGCTGGTTGTCACTGATAGAGTGGCCGTATTCATAGTTCTGGTACTCATCGTGAACGTGACGCCGCAGGAAGCCCTCGGTGTAGCCTCTGTGGGCCAAGCCTTCCAAGCGATTCATTAAGCTGCGGTCGAAGTCTTTTCCGGCTGCGGCATCGTCTATGGCCTGACGGTAAAGCTGCGCCGTGCGGGCCACGTAGTAGAAGGACTTGGTGCGGCCTTCAATCTTCAATGAATCCACGCCGATACGGCTCAGGCGCTCCACATGCTGAATGGCGCGCAGATCTTTGGAGTTCATTATGTAGGTGCCGTGCTCGTCTTCGAAGGCCGGCATATATTCGCCGGGACGGTTGGCTTCCTGCAGCAGGAAAATCTGATCGCTGCTAGGGCCCTGGCCCAAAGTCGGCTGCTCTATCTGCACCGGGTTGACTGCGACTATGTCGCCGGTTTCATTTTCCTTGGCCTCGTGGGCATCATACTTCCAGCGGCAAGCATTGGTGCAGGTGCCTTGGTTGGGATCGCGCTTATTGATATAGCCGGACAACAGGCAACGGCCGGAATAGGCCATACACAGTGCGCCGTGAACAAACACTTCCAGCTCTATGTCCGGGCAACGCTGACGGATCTCTTCAATTTCATCCAGTGATAGCTCGCGGGAGAGGATCACGCGCTTGATCCCCTGAGACTGCCAGAATTTAACCGAGGCCCAGTTGATGGCGTTGGCCTGTACTGAAAGGTGTACAACCTGTTCGGGAAAGGCTTCACGAACCATCATGATGAGACCGGGATCTGACATGATGAGGGCATCCGGCTGCATAGCAACCACTGGCTCCATATCCTTGATATAGGTCTTGAGCTTGGCATTGTGGGGAGCGATATTGCTGACCACATAGAGTTTTTTACCCAGAGCATGGGCTTCCTGAATGCCTGTAGCCAGATTTTCCATCTTAAAGTCGTTGTTACGTACCCTTAAGCTGTATCTGGGTTGGCCCGCATATACGGCGTCTGCACCATAGGCAAAGGCATAACGCATATTTTTCAGGGTCCCGGCGGGAGACAGAAGCTCTGGTTTAAACATAATTTACTCTCAATTAACGGCAGTCCGGCGGTTGCGCGACTTGGCAGCAGGGGCGGCATTTTACTTAATAAAAGTGGGGCTATGCAAACATCGCAAGATAAGTGTTTTAGTAAAGGATGTTGATTATAGCATTTCGGAGCAGCAGTTCATCTCGCCGGGGAATATCTGCTAAGGGTATTTTATTCTATAAATCAATATTCCCCCCACAGCGTCGTCGGCCTGGTGATACTCTCCGCCACTGTTTGGCACAAATCCTAGAGATAACTTATTACCTAAATAAATTAGTATTAATCTGTGACCTACTGTCGATTTCAGGTGTTGGCTTTAAACGAATTGATATCATTTGACGCTTTTTTACGCTCGCGGCCACCTGGGTTACTGATATACTGAGTCACAGTATTTGAACAGTTTTTTTACATTGGAGAGTGCATGTCTACCGAACATCAACTCTTGGTTGGTTTGTTGCGGAAACTCAAGAACGATACCCTGGTGCTGCCAACCTTGCCGGAAGTAGCCATGCGGGTGCAGGAAGTCGTCAGTCGTCCCGATTCAAGCTTGAGGGAAGTTGCCGATATCATAGGTCAGGATGCCGCCATATCGGCGCGTATGATCAAGGTAGCCAACAGTGCTTTCTACAGCCGGGGGATCCCGGCGGAAAACATCAACAGCGCGGTGACCCGTATAGGTTTGGCGCAGATAAAATCTATCGCTACCTCTATCGCCATGGAGCAGTTGTTTATCTCCACCAACGAGATGGTGTGGGAGGTCATGGACGAAGTGTGGCGCACTTCAATAGATGTTACTGCTGCGGCCGGAGCCATGTTACTTATCTATAACAAGACCCATCCGGGTAGCGGCCTGAATTATGATACTTTGACCCTGGCCGGGTTGGTGCACAATATCGGTGCCTTGCCGGTACTGACCGAGGCCGAGGCTCACCCAGAGCTTTTTGGCAGTATAGATCAGCTAAGAGCTTTGGTGCGCAAGATGCAAGGGCCGATAGGGAGAGCGGTACTCAAGAGCTGGGACTTTGCCCCGGATGTGATGGAAGTGGTCGAACGTTGGGCTGATCTGCCCTATCTGCCGGATCATGTGACTTACCTGGATTTTATTCGCTCGGCGGCTTTTTATACCGGTGAGTTACGAGCCGGCGCCGAGCTTGAACAGCGTTTGGAAGTCTTTGTCGACAGAGGCTTACCCGTCAGTGCCGAACTACTTGGCTGTGATGAGTTTTTGGACAAATATCACTCAATCAAGCAAAGCTATGAGTAAAAGTTAAAATAATTCATTTCGATCATTAACGGGAGAATACCGCTTTGATGATAGGCCCATGGTTGCTTTCTATCGCGTTAATTACTGTGTTTATTCTCCTTTTGTGGCGCCGCCAGCGTCAAAAAGAGCGGCGTTTTATCAAACAGCTCGGCAAACAACTCGACAATCAGATAAAAGCCCGCGCGCCACTCGATCTCCCTTGGGTGCCGGTCGCTTTTTATGATTTGGTTAATAGCCTGGAAAAGTTGCTGCAGGCGCTTCCGCCACCTGTGGGGAAAGATAAACTCACAGGCCTTGCCAATCGGGTAGGGCTCAAGCGCAGCGTGACCGCTTTGATGCCGCTGCAGCAGGGGACTATGGTGCTGCTGGACATCTACCGTTTCCGTTACGTCAACGACCTGTTTGGCTTTGCCTTTGGCGATCAACTGCTCAAGCAGATGGCAGATCGCCTGCTGGGGTTGCAACATGCGCCCAGGTTATTGGCGCGAATGAATGAAGATGAGTTTTTGCTGTACTTTGAGCAACAACAGACAGAGGAGGATCTTCATCGGTTGCGGGGACGGTTACAGGTTCCTTTTGATATTAAAGGTACGCCTTTGAGCCTCCGCATCCAGATGGGCTATCTGGATTTGCATGCGCATCATACCGATCTCAGCTTGATGTTGCGCCGCCTGGATCTGGCGCTGAAAAAAGCCCGTAATAGCCGTGATCTGCTGGCCGGTTATCAGACGGGTGAAGACAGCATTCAAATGCGCGAGCTGGAGATCATCAATAGTCTACCCAAAGCGTTGAAAACCGGTCAGTTGTATCTTGTTTATCAGGCCAAAGAAGAAGTGAGCAGCGGCCTTTGCCGCCAGGTCGAAGCGCTTATTCGCTGGGAACATCCTAAATTCGGCGCCATTTCTCCAGCCGAGTTTATTCCGTTGGCCGAGTATTCCGGCATGATAGGCCTGGTGAGTCATTGGGCGCTTGAGCAAGTGATGTTACAGCAGCGTAAGTGGCGCAGTGGCGGCTTTAAAGTACGAATTGCACTTAACCTATCGGCGCAGGATCTCAACAATGGCTGTATGTTGCAGGAGATTGAACGCCAATTGCAAGAATACCAGTTGCCGGGTGATGTGCTGGCGCTTGAGATCACCGAGAGCAGCTTGATGGCCGACCTTGAGCAGGCGATTAAAATTTTACAACGTTTGCGGCAACTGGATATTCGTCTGGCGATAGATGATTTTGGTACCGGGCACTCGTCATTGGCCTATTTGAAGAATCTGCCGGTAGATGAAGTTAAGATCGATAAGGCGTTCAATGAAGAGCTGCTCAGTAACAGTAATGCCAAGCATATAATGCGCGCCAGTATCCAGATGGCCAAGTCATTGGGTTTTGAGGTTACAGTTGAGGGGGTTGAGTCGATGGCGCTGAAACAGGTGCTAATTTCTATGGGGGCCGACCAACTACAGGGAGATATTATCGCCAAACCCAAAACGGCGCCGGAATTGGAATACTGGTACGCTAAACACAGCATTCATGCCAAGACCGCAGGCTGAGTTCAAAGGAATTAAATCTGTTGTAGTTGAGCGCCCAATTGTTCAAGCAGCGTTGCCGACATGGGGCAAAGTTGGCGCTGACTATTCATGCATACCATTTCCACTCTGCCGTTGACTGCAGCTCTGACAGCGTTTTCACGCCAGATCTCTTGCTCCCACACGGTGCGATATTTGCTTTCGAAGGCAAAACGGGTGCGGATATCCAGGATATCGGCAAACTCGACTCCCTCCTGACAAATAAGCTCGGAGCGATAAACGGCAAAGCCCACTCCCTCAGATTGCCACAGGCGTTTTAATTCGTTGGCACCTATGACTTGCTCGCGGGCGCGTTCGAAATATTTCAGAAAATTGGGGTGATACACCACGCCGGAAAAGTCCGTATCTTCGTAGTAGATCTGCAATTGAAAATGAAACCAAGGGCTGAAGCTGAGTTGCATGCGGATACCTGTGGTAGATTCGTGCCCGGCAGTTTAACACTGTGATAGGCAAAGATGAGCACTCAGAAGCGACCATTGTTGATTATTTGCTGATATTGACCGCTTTGTTTCATCTGTCGCAACCCTTTATCCAATGCCTTGGCCAACGCAGGTGAATCGGCGTCCTGCAGTGAGAATGCCAGGAATATTCGGCTCTGATGGTTGGGAAATGCCGGCAGGATCTCCTCTTTCACCCCCATACGTTTGATAACGCCTTCGGCTACCTTGTCGAACATAATGGCGGCATCGATACGATTGAGCAGCAAGAGATTGAGCAGTTGCTCCTGACTGGCAACCTGTACCAGTTGCAACTGTTTGCTCAGCTCGGAAAACTCATCGCCATATTCATAACCCTTGATAACCCCAACGACACTCCCCCTCGGAAGTTGCCATTTGTTTTTGGCACTCAGTGGCCGGTTTTTGTTGTAGTAGAAGGAGGCGTTGGCAATAAACAATGGCTCTTCACCGAACAAAAAAGCCGCCTCAGTACTGCGCTCACGAGTCACATTGAACACTCCTTGAACCTGTCCCTTTCGGGCCATCATCAAGGCTCTGGAGTAGGGCACCACCAAGCTTTCCACTTGGATATGTTCAATAGAAAAAGCCGCGGCTATCAGTTGGTGAGATAAGCCTTGCCCGGTTCTGTCGGCGAAAGGGGGCCAACTGTCTTCGGCGGCGAGTAAGACTTTATTCTGAGGGGTTGCCCTGGTTGACTCGGTAGGTAATATGCAAAGAAAACAAATTAATACAGTTATTATTCCAGATCTCATTCTCGTCCTTGGGTTGAGCGGCCCGGTTATAAAGACTAAAAATAGTACCTGAGTCTTAGTCTTTTCGATAGTCTCAGCGAGACAAGTTTTTGAGTTGTGAGCTTGGCGACATTTACGTTATACGGGTTTGCATTACAATAATCATTAGATTAATCTCATTAAAAATTTTCTAATGGATGAGGTAGTACCATGCCAGAAAAGATCATTGAACTCGAAACCAAAATGGGCAAAGGCTGGAAAGTGACGGCGCAGGTGCGTGAGCATACCTTGGTCATTGACCAAGCTTCCGCCGGTAACGAAGGAGCCAATCCGCTGGAGACCTTCCTGTTTTCTCTGGGCGGCTGTATTTCTGCTATTGCCAGAATGGTAGCCAGAGAGCAGAAAATCGATCTCCGGGGAATGAATATCAAGGTGCGTGGCGAGATGAATTCCGACGGGTTGCTTGGGAAACCCAGTGAGGATCCTGTTGGGTTTCGCCGTATTACCCTGGATGCCGATATCGATGCCGACTTGACGGCAGAACAAAAGCAGCAGTTTCTCGATACTGTCTGCCATCGTTGTCCCGTGCATGACAACCTGTTGAGCGCTTCCAGAGTAGAGCATCAAAGCGTCTGAGGCCTGAAGCTTCAATTGCTCTTGGCTTGAGCACAGCCAATCCTGACCAAGCCCGGGCTAAATAAAATAAAGCGCTGAACCAGGCCTGCTGCGTGAATACTGACAGGCTGACAGATAACCACTGACTCAGACGGCAAAATGCCGTTGCGCCTCCTACACTTGCAAGGGAAGATGCAAGTTCAGGGAGAACAGAGCAAAGGAGGCGAAAATGAGTTATATCGATGTGATGGTCGCTCCGGTTCCAACGGCCAAGAAGCAGCAGTATCTTGAGCATGCACGCAAGGCGGCGGGGCTGTTTAAGTCTCAGGGCGCTTTGGAGCTGGTAGAATGCTGGGGGGATGATGTCCCGGAAGGTAAGCTTACTTCCATGCCTATGGCGGTAAAGCGCCAGGATGACGAGACTGTGGTGGTTTCCTGGATCGTTTGGCCGGACAAGGCTACGCGCGATAGAGGCATGCAGTTCATCATGACAGATCCTTCCGTTCCCGAGACTCTCGGTGATATGCCGTTCGATGGCAAGAGAATGATCTGGGGCGGCTTTGAGATGCTGCTCAAGGAGTAGTTTTTCTTTGACGCCTCAATAAAACAAGGGATGCCGTTTGGCATCCCTTGTTTTATTGAGGCTCCTTATTGACCCAGACAGAATCAATCTGAACCTGAGCCTATGTTTATCTGCGCCTGCTGCCGGGCGATAGCGGCATTGAGCCTGTCTTTGACATGGCCGGGCGACTTGGTGTTATAGGACAAGAGTCGATACATGGCCGGGATCACCAACAGGGTGACAAAGGTCGCAAACGCCATACCGAAGAACACCACAGTACCCACTGCAATACGGCTCTCAGAGCCGGCACCGGTGGAGAAGATAAGGGGAATCGCGCCGACAATCGCGGTGAAGGAGGTCATCAGGATCGGCCGCAAACGCCGCGCCGAGGCATCGATAACCGCCTGTTCGAAGGCCAGTCCCTTGTCTCGCAGTTGGTTGGCAAATTCGACTATCAGAATACCGTTCTTGGTTACCATGCCTATCAACATGATCATCCCTATCTGGCTATAGAGGTTGAGTCCTTGTTGTGTCAGCCACAGACCAAGGAAGCCGCCGAATACCCCCATAGGGACGGTCAACATCACCACCAGTGGGTTGATAAAGCTTTCGAACTGAGCCGCCAGTACCAGATAAACCACCAAGAGGGCCAAACCGAATACCAGCAGCATGCTGCTCTGGTTTTCCTTGAAGTCTTTCGACTCACCTGTGTAGCTGATACTGATATCACCGGGCAGGGATTCAATCGCCTTGGCGTCGAGGAAATCCAGTGCTTCCCCCAGAGTGGCGCCATCCATGAGGTTAGCCTTGATGGTGATGGATTTTTGTTTATTGGTATGGCTCAGTCGCTGCGGCGAGGCGACTTCTTCGATATGCGCCAGGCTGTCGAGGGTAACCAGCTCGCCCTTGCTGGTACGCATATAGATCTGACTGAGGTCGCTCATGTTGCTGAACTGTTTTTCATCTCCGCGCACGTAGACATCATACTCTTCACCTCTGTCCACATAGGTGGTTTGTTTGCGGCCGCCGAGCATCACTTCCAGGGTTTCCGAAACATCGGCAACACTGACACCAAGCTCTGCCGCCCTTTGTCTGTCAACCGTGACCAGAAGCTCAGGGGTGGTTTCGGCATAATCCAGATCGGCGCCGCGCATCAGGCCACTGCTGTTGGCCTCCTGTTGCAGCAGCTGTGCCCATTTGAACAGCTCTTTATAGTCGGATCCGCCGATAACAAACTGCACCGGCTCACTGGAGCGGCCACGGAAGCCGGGTAACATGGGCCGCACCATCACATCGGGAATATCTTTCAATACCTGGGCTATCATCACCAGCGCCTGATCGGCGTTGATATCCCTGTCTTTCCAATCCTCGAGCTGCATGATCACAAAACCTGTCTGATCACCGGCGCGGCCACCAAAGGCCGGCGCCTGCACACTGAAGGACTTGAGCACGCCCTGGCCCAGCAGCGGCATCAGCCTATCCTGTACTATGTCCATGTTGGCTGTCATGCGGTTATAGCTGGTGCCTTCGGCGCCTTTGATAAAGGCGAAGATCACCCCGCGGTCTTCCTGTGGCGCCAGCTGTGCAGGGATATGGTTTACCAGCAAGGCACTGCCGCCGATACAGGCGAGGATCACCAAGGGCGCCGCAACCTTGTGACGTATGGCAATGGCCACCATGGCGCGATACTTAAGCTCGAGCGCGGCAAAGAAGCGATTCAAGGCGCGGTTGAAGGCGTTGGGTTTGACATTGGCCTTGAGCAACTGGCTGCTAAGCACAGGTGTCAGTGTCAGCGCGACCAGGGATGAGAACAGTACAGACACCGCCAGCAGCACGGAAAACTCGGTGAACAGCAAGCCGACCATGCCTTCCATAAAGGAGATGGGCAAAAATACCATCACCAATACCGCCGTGGTGGCAATAACGGCAAAGCCCACTTCGCGGGTGCCCTTGTAGGCGGCCAGCAGCGGCTCTTCCCCGCGCTCTATGTGGTGAAAGATATTCTCTACCACCACAATGGCGTCATCCACCACCAGGCCAATGGCCAGGATCAGTGCCATCAGGGTCAGCAGGTTGATGGAAAAGCCCAAGAAGTAGGCGGCCATAAAGGCCGAGATCAGCGAGACCGGCACAGTCACAGCAGGAATAAGCGTTGCCCGCAGCTGGCCGATGAAAATATACAGCACCAGCAGTACCAGCGCCGCCGTGATATAGAGGGTGTAATACACCTCGTCTATGGCCTGATCGATAAACACGGTCGAGTCGTAGTCCACATACAGCTCGGTACCGGCCGGCAGAAACTTTTGCAGTGCGTCCACCTGCTTGTAGACATCTTTGGCGACATCCAGCGGGTTGGCATCCGATTGCGGTACTATCCCCAGGCTGAGGTTGACTATGCCGTTGCTCTTGAAGGTGGAGTTCTCATTCTCGGCGCCGACAAACACTTCGGCCACATCCTTGAGATAAACCGGCGAGCCGTTTGCGCTGCTGACCTGCAGATAGTCGAACTGTTCAGGACTCAGATAGAGGCGGGCGGTGCGCACCGTCATCACTGTGGTGTCGTTACGCAGCTCGCCGCCGGGGGATTCCATATTCTCCGCCTTCAGGGCTGCAAGGATATCCTGCACAGTGACATTGCGACCGGCCATCTGCTCAGGCTTGAGGCGCACATACATCACCTTGTAGAGGCCACCTGAGATATCCACCGAGCTGACCCCCGTGATCAGGTTGAACTTGTCTTCCAGCACCCGGCGGGAATAGTCGGTGAGCTGGGTACGATCCATCTCGCTGGAGCTCAAGTTGACATAGATGGAGGGCTCGCCCGAGCCGTTGTCTTTGGAGACTATCGGATCGTTGGCCTCTTCCGGCAGCCTGCGCTGCGCCCGGGCCACCGCATCACGGACATCGCTCACCCCTTCGGTGAGGTTCCAGCCCAATTTGAAGGTTACAGTGATCCGCGACATGCCGTTGCGGCTCACCGAGGTGATTTCATCGATACCGCTGATGCCTGTCAGCTCATCCTCAAGGTTTTTGGTGACCTGACTCTCCATGATAGAGGCGCTGGCCCCTTCATAGGTGGTCATCACAGTGACGACCGGGCTCTCCACATCCGGCATTTCCCGCACCGACAGCTTGCTGAAAGACACCAGACCAAAGACACACAAAAGCAGGCTCAGCACTATGGCACTGATCGGCCGTTTGACCGAGACATCGGATAACAACATCAGTGAAGCTCCCCGGTCTGCTGTACTGCTTCGGCGGTCAAGGGTTTGACGCTGGCGCCATCACGAATATTCACCAGCCCCTGCACCACAATGCGATCTCCCAGGCTGACGCCATCTGTGATCAGCACCAGATGTTCGACCCGGGCGCCCAGATGCACTTCGGTGCGGTGGGCTATGTTGTTTTCATCTATGCGATAGACATAGCGCTTGGTGCCGGAATACTCCAACGCCTGCACCGGCACTACCGCCTGGTGCAGTGGTGGGAAGGTCAGGGTGGCCGACAGCATCATGCCCGGTCTCAAGCGTTTGTTTGGGTTGTTGAATTCTACCCGCACCCTGACATTGAGGGTATCCGGGTTGACTCTGGGATCTATGGCAACCACCTTGCCCTGAAATAGTTGGCCGTTCCAGGCACTGCTGCTGCCTTGAACCTGCATGCCGACACTCAGTTGCGACAGATAAGACTCGGGTACCTGCAGATCGAGCCGCAACAAGCTCAGATCATCGAGACTCAAGAGTTCGGTTCCCTGGCTCACCAGCTTGCCCTTACTGAAATCCACCAGGCCCACTGTACCGGAAAAGGGAGCCCGCAGATGATGGTAGGAAAGTTCGGCCCTGGCCGAGGCCAGTCTGGCTTCGGCGATGCTGACGCTGGCGCGTTGGGCATCAATTTCTGTCTGGGTAATGGCGTTGCGGCCGATCAGTTTTTCATATTCGCCCAACTTACGCCGCTCATCGGCCAGATAAGATTCGGCTTCCATCACCGCCGCTTTGGCCTTGGATTCTTCCAAAACCAGCAAGAGATCACCCGCCTTCACCTCTTGATTGGAGCGCACCGCGATAGCGTCTATCTTGCCGGCGACTTGAGGCGCTATGGTGACCGAGCGTTCAGCTTCCAGCTTGCCGATCAGAGTCAGGGATTGCGCCAGGGATTGCTCTGTGACTGTGGCGGTAATTACGGGAACGGCGGCTTTGCCCATCCCCATGCCTGAGCCGGGCTTTTTGACGGTATTTTCTGCCGTTGGAGTTAATAGGAGATAGGTGGCCACACAAAGGCCAAGGACCAGGAGTCCGATATAAGGTTTTTTCATTGTGTCCCATCTGATGCCGTTAGAGATCCGCTAGGATCTGATTGCCGCCTATTTTACGGGAGCCTCGAGCATAAAACTGGTAAATCAGTGTAAAAAAGCGCAAATTCCGGTGCGAAAATGTGACTGAAAAACTTATCTTGGAAATGTTTGTCATCAGTCGAACAAAGCAAGGTGCGAACAAGTCCCATGTGTGCTCTGCGTCGACTTACAGGCATGGATGTAAGGCGTGGTTCGCAGCAAATGGTCTAGTCCTTCGCAAGAAGCATTCCCTAAGTAAGTACATAAAGTGACCTTAATAGATGAGTCAGATATTTGGCTAAGGTCAATATTGTTTGTTTTTTATGAGGTTTGGTCGACACATTTTGATGATAATGTGAATAAATCTATTTATTTGTTGTTTGCTTGTTTTTTGCCGTGGTAAATAGAAGGCTAAAGAGATAAAAGCCTTATTTTACAGTCTAGTGTGTTGTTTGTCTCTCATCGAAAAGTGGAATAAACACAGGGTGAAATACAAGCTGGTTACCATGAACAAGCAAATATTTATCAGTCCTTATTGGCGTTTTGACGGCAAACAATTCTTAACCTTACTGCTTTCCTGTATTGGCAGTTTTATATTGGTCAGCCCGTTATTGGCCGATGACACAGAGCTCTATGTTTACGAGTCTTCATCGCGTACAGGTGCTCGACCGCAAATGCTGATTATTTTCGATAACTCCGTCAGTATGGGTAATTATGTATACGATGTGGATGAGAGTTATTTCCCCGGCGCAGGTGGTGGCGCCCTTGAGCCCAAGAAAGAGTTTATTTATTTCACCAAAGGAGCACCGGATTCCGATAATATGCCGGTTCCGGGTAAGCAGGATAAAACCTGGCGTTTTCTGCGCAGCAATAACGGCTGTCAAACCTCCTGGGAGTATCTGAATAAATATGGAATTTATACCGGGTTTGTTCGTGAGTACAGTTTCTCCGGGCAAAATGGCACCTGGAAAGAGTTGCCGGAAAATAATGGCGCCAATATCACTCTGGTAGATTGTTTGGAGGATATTCAGGATGAGCGTTATGGCAATGCGGCTGGGATACCCGATGGTTTGCCGCTGGATAGCGTCGGTAACCGCAATCAGGTGATCAGCTACACCCAGGTCAGCAATCGTTCGACCGAAGCGCAGAAGAAGGCGGCCAAGGACGCTGCAGGGCGTACAGGTTTTGGCACTGGCCGCGTGGTAACCCTCTATACAGAAGATTATTTGCGCTGGCATCACAGTGATAAGAAAAAGGTCACCAAGACACGTTTGCAACTGGCTCAGGAAGCGATTCAGAACGTGATTGTGACAACTCCCGGGGTAGATTTGGGTCTGGCCATTTTCAACTTAAACCATGATAGGGAAGGCATGCGCGATGGTGGGCGGATTATCTCCGGGATTAAACCGCAGAGTGCCGACAGTAAGATAGCGCTTATTAAAAGCGTCAATGATATTACCTTCGCCCAGAATACACCCTTGTGTGAAACTCTCTATGAAGCCTATCGATACTTTAGTGGCCAAGGGGTGTATTTCGGTGATAATGATAGTGATTACACTTATTACCGGCGTGATGAATGGGGAAGGCTCAGAGTCGTAGGTTATTATGATTCCGCCAATACCCCGCAGCAGGATATGAGCATTATCAAGAACGGCATTTATGAGTCGCCGTTCAAAAAGTGTCAGAACCAAGCCTATATAGTCTATATCACAGACGGTGAGCCGACGTTGGACAAGGCCGCCGACGGCTTGGTGCAGAGTATGACCGGGGGCAAGGATGCTTATGTGAGCAGTAATCGTCGCCGAAGTTATCTCAGTGCCCTGAGCAGTTGGATGGCCCGTAATGACGTTAACCCCAATATGGCCGGCAAACAGACGGTCAATACTTTTACCATAGGTTTCAGTGAGGGGGCGGCCAGGGCGGAAGCCTTATTGAGAAAGACTGCTGAAAAAGGCGGCGGCCGTTACTTCGATGCCCAGAATGCCAGCAAGCTGCAGTCGGCAATTCAGTTGGTGGTCAATCAAATTCTGGAAAAGAATGCCAGTTTCACCTCGCCCTCAGTGGCCAGCAATAACTTCAACAAGGTACAGACCTTTGACTCTGTGTATTACTCCATGTTCCTGCCCAACAAGGGCCCCCGTTGGCGTGGCAATCTCAAGAAATTCAGGGTGACAGGCACAGGGGATGTGGTAGACAAAAACGGCAATCCGGCCATTGCCGACAATGGCAATATCAATACTTCGGCCTGCTCTTTCTGGAGTTCTCAGGCCGTTTGCAACGCCGGTGGTGATGGCGACGATGTTACCAAAGGTGGGGTGGCCGAGGCCCTCTATAACCAACAGCAGCGCACTTTCTACGGCAATTTTGCTGCCAAAGGTGGTTTGTCGCCCCTGACCAAGGTCGCGGCCAGCAGTTACGCCGGCGGCGAGGCCAAGCTGGCGCAGCATATGGGAGTAGATAAAAGCCAACTGCAGGATCTGTTCGACTGGGTTATCGGCAAGGATATTGACGATGACAACCAGAATAACAGCCACAGCGATAAGCGCCGTGACCTTCTTGGCGACCCCTTGCATTCCAAACCTTTGGCGATAGATTTCGGTTCGTCCGCAAAGAACCCGGATATCCGTATTCTGCTGGGCAGTAACCACGGCATGCTGCATATGTTTCAGGACAAAGGGGACTCGGTCAATGAGAGCTGGGCCTTTATGCCCTGGGAGTTTTTACCCAATCTGGCAACGCTCAGGGCCAACGTACCTTCCGGCGTGCATTCGGTTTATGGTTTTGATGGCTCACCCGCAGCTTATATCAAGCGCAGCGGCAACAAGATGGAGAAGGCCTGGGTATTTATGGGGCTGCGGCGTGGCGGCCGTGGTTACTACGCCATGGATGTGACCAATCCGGATAAGCCTAGTCTGATGTGGCATATCAGCGCAGACTCGGCCGGCATGAGTGAGTTGGGGCAAAGCTGGGCCAAGCCTGTGGTGACCACCATTCCAGGTCAGGGTGACAAGCCGGTACTCATCTTTGGAGCAGGGTACTCTCCGGCCAAGGATACTCTTGAGGTCGGTGGCGCCGATAGCCAGGGCCGCGGGGTGTTCATTCTGGATGCCGAAACCGGCAAGTTACTGCACAGATTTGGCCCCGGCGGTGATACGCCAATGCCGGGGCTGAGGGACAGCATTCCCAATTCGGTCGCGATTCTTGACAGCAATGGTGATGGCGTTACTGACCGTATCTATGCCACAGATACCGGGGCCAATGTTTGGCGGCTGGATATGGCCGGTGCCGACAGCAAACAATGGAGTGCCTTCAAGTTTGCTTCTCTTGGCGGCAGCACAGAAAATACCGACAGGCGCTTCTTTGCCGCCCCTGTGGTGGCGCAAACCATGTTTGGCAATCTGAGCGAGAACCGTGTCACGGTCAATGGCCAGTCAAAGATGGTGATTTCGGCGCAGCAAGTCCCTTACGATGCCGTGGTGGTCGGCTCCGGACTCAGGCCATCTCCATCGAACACCAGTCGCTCGGACATGTTCTTTGTTCTGCAGGACAGAAATCCCCTCAGTCAGAGTTTCAAGGGCAAGGCAGTGCCTCAGGCACTGACGTTGGCGGATCTTTACGATGTGACTGCCAAGGCGCCGGCTTCAGAGAAAGAACATATTGCTTTTGGCCGCAAGCGCGGTTGGTATTACGACTTTACCCGCAATGGTGAAAAAAGCCTTGCCGATGCCAGTATCATTAAAGGGCGGGTTTTCTTTACCTCCTATGTGCCCGGCTCGCAGACCTCCAGCAACCAGTGTTTGGTTGCAGGGCAGGGCTACCTCTATGGCTTTGATCTGCACAAGGGCACCCGCAGTTACACAAAAACCTATCTGGAGATGGGAGAGAGTGTCCCGGATACACCGCAGTTGGTTGTGCCGCCCAATATCAGCAGTGATGGTACTGTGGCCGATAGCTATATGTATTTGATAGGCATTGGCAATGCCGGCGAAAAGATGGAGAAGGTGATGCCGGATCCCGGCTGCCCACCCGGCGATCACAAGTGTGTCGGCGGCGGCCCGTCTACCAACAAGATTTATTACTATCAGGCCAATTGAGGAGCGGATGATGAACAAGCTGATATTGCCTTTGGCCATACTCTTGAGCCTGCCTCTGGCTGCCGCACAGCCCAAGGGGCAACGTCAGGACTATAAGTGCCTGGTGGAAACAACAAGAGCGGCGCAGGAGATTATTCGGGTCTCTTGGGATCCGGCCAAGGCCGAGCTCTACCAGCGGCAGATGCCGGGAATGAAGCTGGAGCGGATAGGTAACCGCGGCAAACGCCATTATGTGCGTGAAGTGTTTGAGTGTGTGCCAAGAGAGCAGGCGTTTCGCTCGGACAGTGGCAGGCAGTTGGACGATTCTGAAGCCGGCCTGGGTTAAAGGAAATAAAAAACGGAGGCGTTTGCCTCCGTTTTTGTACGGTTTTTCTATTACTTGGTCATCCGCTTGTACTTGAGTCTGTGCGGCTCAATCACATCGGCACCGAATTGGTTTTTCAGCCAGGCCGAGTATTCTGTGTAGTTACCTTCGTAGAAGTTAACCTGCCCCTCGTCACGGTAGTCGAGGATGTGAGTACAGATACGGTCGAGGAACCAACGGTCGTGCGAGATCACCATGGCGCAGCCGGGGAATTCCAACAGCGCTTCTTCCAGTGCCCGCAGAGTTTCCACGTCCAGATCGTTGGTCGGTTCGTCGAGCAGCAACACGTTGCCGCCGGCTTGCAGCAGCTTGGCCAGATGCACCCGGTTACGTTCACCGCCGGAAAGTGAGCCGATGATCTTCTGCTGATCGCCACCACGGAAGTTGAAGCGACCGACATAGGCGCGGCTCGGGATCTCCAGATTGTTGATCCGCATTATGTCCTGACCGCCGGAAATCTCTTCCCAAACCGTGTTCTTGTCGTTCATCGAGTCACGGAACTGTTCCACAGAGGCGATTTGTACCGTATCACCTATCTCGATTTCACCGCTGTCCGGCTGCTCGGCGCCGCTGAGCATTCTGAACAGGGTCGACTTACCGGCACCGTTGGCACCGATAATACCGACGATGGCGCCCTTGGGAACGCTGAAGCTTAAGTTGTCTATCAGAATCCGGTCACCATAGCTCTTGGTGAGATTACGCACCTCAATCACCTTGTCACCCAGACGAGGACCGGGCGGAATAAACAGCTCATTGGTCTCGTTGCGGCGCTGATAATCTGAGCTGTTCAACTCTTCGAAGCGGGCCATACGGGCCTTGCCCTTGGACTGACGTCCCTTGGCCCCCTGACGCACCCACTCCAATTCCTTGGCAATCGTCTTCTGGCGGGCGCTTTCGCTGGCGGCTTCCTGCTTCAGACGGGCATCTTTCTGCTCCAGCCAGGAGGAGTAGTTGCCCTGCCATGGGATACCTTCACCCCGGTCCAGTTCCAGGATCCAGCCGGCGGCATTGTCGAGGAAGTAACGGTCGTGGGTAATGGCGACTACAGTGCCTGAGTATTCCTGCAGGAAATGCTCCAGCCAGGCAACGGATTCGGCATCCAGGTGGTTGGTCGGTTCGTCCAGCAGCAGCATCTCCGGCTTTTCCAGCAGCAGACGACAGATGGCCACCCGGCGCCGTTCACCCCCGGAGAGCACCTCTACCTTGGCGTCCCATTCCGGCAGACGCAGGGCGTTGGCGGCGCGCTCGAGAATATTGTCCAGATTATGGGCATCCTGGGCTTGAATGATGGCTTCCAGCTCGCCTTGCTCCTTGGCCAGGGCGTCGAAGTCGGCATCCGGCTCAGCATAGGCCGCATAGACTTCATCCAGACGCTTGAGGGCGTTTTTGGCTTCGCTGACGGCTTCTTCTATGGTTTCCCGTACTGTCTTGTTGGGATCAAGCTGGGGCTCCTGGGGCAGGTAACCTATCTTGAGTCCCGGCATGGGACGGGCTTCACCTTCAATTTCTGTGTCCAGACCTGCCATGATTTTCAACAGGGTGGATTTACCCGAGCCGTTGAGACCCAGGACACCAATTTTGGCGCCGGGGAAGAAACTCAATGAAATATCTTTGAGGATCTGCTTTTTGGGCGGCACTATTTTGCCGACCCTCAGCATGCTGTATACAAACTGAGCCATATTGTTTCTCTGTTGTCCTGAACTGAGTTTTCCTAAACTGGCGGCAGTTTACCAATTTGCCAGGGCTCCTGCCAGATGCGGCCGGATAGCGGCACCATTGTTCAGCAAATGAAACATAGTCATCTGCTGACACAAGGATTTTCATCATCCTGCGACTGGGATATTTGTCACACTCAGAGTAGAATACCGCGCAACCCTACCAATAAGATTTGCCAGCTGGAGTGACAGATGCTGAAGAAAAGTATGAACATTGCCGACTATGATCCTGAGCTGTTCAAGGCGATTGAGGATGAAACCCGTCGTCAGGAAGAGCACATTGAGCTGATCGCCTCCGAAAACTACACCAGCCCCAGAGTCATGGAAGCCCAGGGCTCACAACTGACCAACAAGTATGCCGAAGGTTATCCAGGCAAGCGTTATTACGGTGGTTGTGAGTATGTCGATGTGGTGGAGACTCTGGCAATTGAGCGTGCCAAGCAGCTGTTTGGCGCTACTTACGCCAACGTTCAGCCACACTCAGGTTCACAGGCCAATAGCGCGGTTTATATGGCGTTGCTGCAACCCGGCGATACCGTACTGGGGATGAACCTGGCTCACGGTGGTCACTTGACCCACGGCTCTCCGGTTAACTTTTCCGGCAAGCTGTACAACATCATCCCTTACGGTATCGATGAGTCCGGCAAGATTGACTACAGCGAACTCGAAACGCTGGCGCTGGAACACAAGCCCAAGATGATCATCGGCGGCTTCTCGGCCTACTCAGGCATAGTTGACTGGGCCAAGCTGCGCGAAATCGCCGACAAAATTGGCGCTTACCTGTTTGTCGATATGGCCCACGTGGCCGGTCTTATCGCTGCCGGTGTTTATCCTAACCCTGTGCCGCACGCCCACGTGGTGACTTCGACCACTCACAAGACGCTGGCCGGTCCCCGCGGTGGTGTGATTCTGTCGGCTGCCGACGATGAAGATCTGTACAAGAAGCTGAATTCCGCAGTATTCCCGGGCGGTCAGGGTGGTCCTCTGATGCACGTTATCGCCGGTAAAGCCGTGGCCTTCAAAGAAGCACTGGAGCCGGAATTCAAGACCTATCAGCAGCAGGTGGTCAACAACGCCAAGGCCATGGTTGAGGTGTTCCTCGAGCGCGGTTACAAGATAGTTTCCGGCGGTACCAGCAACCATCTGATGCTGGTGGACCTGATTGGCCGTGAGCTGACCGGTAAAGAAGCCGACGCCGCTCTGGGCCGCGCCAACATCACAGTTAACAAGAACTCAGTGCCTAACGACCCCCGCTCACCATTTGTGACCTCCGGGGTGCGTATCGGTACACCGGCCATCACTCGCCGCGGTTTCAAGGAAGCCGAAGCCCGTGAACTGACCGGCTGGATCTGTGATGTGCTCGACAATGCTCACGATGACGCCGTTATCGAGCGCGTGAAGAGCCAGGTGCTGGAACTGTGCGCTCGCTTCCCTGTTTACGGTTAACCTTTTCAAGGGAATAGGATAAACTTCGATGGCCGCTGAATTCAGCGGCCATTTTTGTTCCTGCCATTTAGCAGCAGCCGCTGCCGGCAACTGAGCACCAGGAGGCATAATGCATTGTCCATTTTGCAGTGCGACGGATACCAAGGTGATAGATTCCAGGCTGGTGGCAGACGGTCATCAGGTGCGCCGTCGCCGGGAATGTACTCTGTGTCATGAACGCTTTACCACCTTTGAAGGTGCCGAGCTCGTCATGCCCAGAGTGATCAAGCGCGATGGCAGCAGGCAACCGTTCGATGAGGATAAGCTGCGCGGCGGTATGCTGCGCGCCGCCGAGAAACGTCCGGTTTCCATGGATAAGATTGAAGAGGCGATCAGCAAGATCAAGTCCACCCTCAGAGCCACGGGCGAGCGGGAAGTGACCTCGGAAATGATCGGCAACCTGATGATGGATCATCTTATTGAGCTGGATAAGGTGGCCTATATTCGTTTTGCCTCTGTGTATCGTGCCTTTGAAGATGTGTCAGAGTTTGGTGAAGCGATTGCCAAGCTGGAGAAAAAATAGGCTGTCAGTCACAGCCAACTGTTAAGTAACGGAAACCCCCATGTGGTCCAATACTGATATCGCCATGATGAGCCGCGCCATAATGCTGGCTCGCCGTGGCCGTTATACAACCCGCCCCAACCCCAATGTCGGCTGCGTCATCATAGATGCCGATGGCAAGATTGTCGGCGAAGGCTGGCATCAGCGTGCCGGTGAGCCCCATGCCGAAGTACATGCCTTGAAAATGGCCGCTGACAAGGCCCGCGGCGCTACTGCCTATGTCACCCTCGAACCCTGCAGTCACTATGGTCGCACCCCGCCCTGTGCCGAAGCCTTAATTAAACATGGCCTCAAGCGGGTGGTGGTGGCTATGACAGATCCCAACCCTCAGGTGGCCGGCCGAGGTATCGGCATGCTGCAGGAGGCCGGGGTTCAGGTGCAGAGCGGTCTCTTGGCTGAGCAGGCCAGAGCGTTGAATCCGGGCTTTTTATCGCGGATGGAGCGAAATCGTCCCTGGGTCACCCTCAAGCTGGCGGCGAGTCTCGATGGCAAGACGGCGTTGGCCAACGGCGAGTCCAAGTGGATAACCGGCCCCGAGGCGCGCCGCGACGTGCAAAGGCTCAGGGCCCGCAGCTGCGCTTTGCTCACCGGCATTGAAACCGTATTGGCCGATGACCCTTCCTTGAATGTCCGGCACTCTGAGCTTGGCAGCCTGGGTGAAACCCTGAGTGAGCAGGAGCTTATTCAACCGCTGCGAGTGATACTCGACAGTAACTGCCGTATGCCGCTCGATGCCAGGTTATTGAAAATTGTCAGCCCGGTACTCTTGGTCAGCTGCCGCCCCTATGAGGATGAGTTCCTGGCCGCTTTGCCGCCTTATGTCACCACATTGGTGCTGGCCGGTGAAGACAACAGAGTCGATATCACAGCGCTGCTGCAACACCTGAGCCAGAGCTGTAATGCGGTGTTGGTCGAGGCCGGGGCAACGCTTTGCGGCGCCTTTATTAGTGCCGGTTTGGCCGATGAGCTGCTGCTCTACCAAGCCCCGAAACTGCTTGGCGCCGCTGGCCGAAACCTGCTGGCCTTGCCCAACTATCAGCAGATAGCCGATACCCCGGCGATACGGGTAACAGATCAACGTAAGCTGGGCAATGATACCCGGCTTACTCTCAAGATAGGTGATTGAATGTTTACCGGAATAATTGAAGCTGTCGGTACAATACGGGCCCTAGAGCGCCGTGGTGATGATATTCGTCTGACGGTGGCCAGCGGCAAGCTGGACCTTGGCGATGTCCAATTGGGTGACAGCATTGCCACCAACGGTGTGTGTCTGACCGTGGTTGAACGCCTGGCGGATGGTTATGTGGCCGATATTTCGGCTGAAACCGTTAGCCTCACCGGCTTTGACCGCTACAGTGTCGGCGCCAAAGTTAACCTGGAAAAGGCGGTCACGCCAAGCACCCGCTTGGGCGGGCACTTGGTCAGTGGCCATGTGGATGGTATGGCGCGGGTCATCAGCGTGACCCCAAGGGGCAAGGCGCTGGAGTTTTGGCTCGAGGCGCCTGCTGAGCTGGCCCGTTACATTGCCCATAAAGGCTCCATTACCATAGATGGTGTCAGCCTCACGGTCAACGAAGTCGATGGCTGTAATTTCCGCCTCACCATAGTGCCCCATACCGCCAGCGAAACCACTTTGCTTGATCTGCGTCCCGGAGTTCAGGTGAATCTGGAGGTGGATCAGATAGCCCGCTATCTTGAACGTTTAATGCAGCATAAAGAGGAAGGGCAGCCGAGCGAAGGCGTGACTCTGGCTATGCTCGCCAAGGCCGGTTTCATGCGCTAGATGTGCGCAAGCACACTGGTTATCGCGCGCTAACAGGTTAGAATTCATTGATTACACAGAACAAGAGATAAAGGTCTTACAATGGCGCTACACAGTATCGAAGAGATCATCGAGGATATTCGTCAGGGCAAAATGGTTATCCTGATGGACGATGAGGACAGGGAAAACGAGGGCGACCTCATCATGGCGGCGGAGAAAGTCACCCCGGAAGCGATCAACTTCATGGCTCGCTTCGGCCGTGGTCTTATCTGCCAAACCATGACCAAGGCTCGCTGCCAGCAGCTGAATCTGCCGCTGATGGTCAGCAATAACAACGCCCAGTTTTCGACCAACTTCACCGTCTCCATCGAGGCCGCTGAAGGGGTGACCACAGGTATTAGCGCCCATGACCGCGCCGTGACAGTGCAGGCGGCTGTGGCTAAAAATGCCAAGCCGTCCGACATAGTTCAGCCCGGGCATATTTTCCCTTTGATGGCGCAGGATGGCGGGGTGCTGGTGCGCGCCGGTCATACCGAAGCCGGTTGCGATCTGGCGCGTTTGGCTGGTTTGGAACCTTCGGCAGTGATCGTGGAGATCCTCAATGAGGATGGCACCATGGCACGCCGTCCGGATCTGGAAGTGTTCGCCAAGGAGCACGGCGTTAAGATGGGCACCATTGCCGATCTGATCAACTACCGTAATAACACTGAAACCACAGTGGTGCGTGAGGCCAAGTGCAAGCTGCCTACCCGTTTCGGCGAGTTTGAACTGCACACCTTCCGCGACACCATAGACAATCAACTGCACTTTGCCATGGTCAAGGGCGAGATTGTTGACAATATTCTGGTGCGGGTACACCTGCAAAACACCATTAATGACCTGCTGTTCTCTGAGCGCGATGAAGTGCGCAGCTGGCCGCTTGAGCAAGCCATGGCGCGGATTGCCGCCGATGGTGGCGTGCTGTTGCTGCTGGGTAACCAGGAGCCTAACGAGAGCATTATCGCCAAGGTCAAGGCTTTCGAAGCCGAAGACAAGGGCGAAGTGCCGGTGACCGCCAAATGGCAGGGAACCTCCCAAAGGGTTGGCGTAGGCTCACAGATTCTGGCGACGCTTGGTGTCAACAAAATGCGCCTGCTCAGCTCGCCCAAGCGTTATCACTCTTTGGGGGGCTTTGGTCTGGAAGTCACTGAGTATATTCCCGGCGAATGAGCCGACAGAATTAATTAACCATTTCCGAATAATTGCATAGGGCAGAGGGGTAAATTGCGTGCTATCATAGCGCCACTTTTTGCCCCCGGCCGGGTGCTTTAGCTAAGTTAGGTAAGATAATGAACATAGTTCAAGGTAATATCGAAGCAAAAAACGCCAAAGTCGCGATCGTTGTATCCCGTTTCAACAGCTTTGTGGTTGAAAGTCTGCTGGAGGGTGCCGTAGACACTCTTAAGCGTTTCGGTCAGATAAGTGAAGACAACATCACTGTGGTACGCGTACCTGGTGCTTTCGAGCTGCCTTTGGCCGCCCGTCGTGTTGCCGCCAGTGGCAAGTTCGACGGTATCATCGCCCTGGGGGCAGTGATCCGTGGTGGTACACCACACTTTGATTTCGTTGCAGGTGAATGCAACAAGGGTCTGGCTCAAGTGGGTCTGGAATTCGATATCCCGGTCTCTTTCGGGGTACTGACCACAGACACTATCGAACAGGCCATTGAGCGTTCCGGCACCAAGGCTGGCAACAAAGGCGGCGAAGCTGCCCTGGGTCTGCTGGAAATGGTGAACGTGCTGCAACAACTTGAGCAACAGCTGTAATACAGGAAAAAGCATGAAGCCTTCAGAGCGCCGCAGAGCCCGCCGTTTAGCGGTTCAAGCCATCTATTCATGGCAACTGAGCGGGAACAATATTGCCGATGTGGAGCACGAGTTTCTGACCGAGCAAAACATAGACGGCGTGGATGTCGCCTACTTCCGTGAACTGTTCACCGGAGCGGCAACCAAAAAGGCTCAACTGGACGAGTTAATTGCCCCCCATCTGGATCAGCGTCCCATGGAGGAGGTCGATCCTGTGGAGAAGGCCATTTTGCGTTTGGCGGCTTACGAGCTGACTTTCCGCAAGGATACGCCTTACAAAGTGGTAATCAACGAGGCTATCGAGTTGGCCAAGGCGTTCGGCGCCGAGGACAGCCACAAGTTTGTCAATGGCATATTGGACAAGCTGGTAGCTCGTCGCTGAACCAGAAAGAAATTAGACAAACGGTATCGTAAGATACCGTTTTTTCATTGGAAAACCGGGAGGCTGCGAACCAGTGGCCAAGTCAACAGTGAAAGAATTTCAACTTATCGAGCGCTATTTCCATGGTCGTGGCCAAGCGCGCAAAGATGTCCGCCTCGGCATAGGTGACGATTGTGCCCTGGTGCACCCCGCCGAACACAAATCCATTGCCATCTCCTGCGATACCTTGGTGGAAAATGTCCATTTCTTGCCGGACATGCCGGCCCAGGCATTGGGCTACAAGGCGTTGGCGGTCAACCTATCCGATCTTGCTGCCATGGGGGCCGAGCCCGCATGGATGACCCTGGCACTGACCATGCCCAGTGTCGATGAAACCTGGCTGGAGCAATTCAGTACCGGTTTATTTGAAGCGGCTGATTACTATGGTATTTCTCTGGTCGGAGGCGATACCACCCGCGGCCCGAGAGCCATCAATATCACGGTTCATGGCCAAGTGCCGGAAGGCAAGGCGCTCACCCGTAGCGGTGCCCGCGCCGGTGATTGGATTTATGTCACAGGTTCCCTGGGTGATTCTGCCCTGGGGCTGGATATTATCCGCGGTGAATTGAAGGCGAGGGCAGAGCACAAGGAATATCTGGTTAACCGCCATTATCATCCCTCCCCCAGAGTCCTGGCTGGTCAATCCCTGAGGGGCTTGGCATCGAGCGCCATAGATCTCTCAGATGGCTTGCTGTCGGATATCAAGCATATCCTCAAGGCATCGGCCGTCGGTGCGGTTATTGAAGTGGATAAGCTGCCGCTGTCCCAGGCGATGAAAGATACTGTCACAGCGGATGCGGCACTCGACTATGCCCTCTGTGGCGGCGAAGACTATGAGCTGCTGTTCACTGTGCCGGAGGCGCAGCGCGGCGCGCTGGAAACCGCCTTGGGCCATGCCGGAGTCAAGTTCTATCAAGTCGGCCAGATACTTGCCGGTAATCAACTCAGGCTACAATATCACGGCGAGGTATTCGAGCCGCAACAGACAGGATTTGAGCATTTTTAGATGAAGTGGTTTGCTCATGACGAGGCGCTCGCAAGGGTCAGCCTCAAGAACCCGGTGCATTTTCTGGCACTCGGTTTTGGCTCCGGCCTCGCGGCCAAGGCGCCGGGGACCTTTGGAACCTTGGCAGCCCTGCCTGTATATCTGTTGCTGTCCCAGTTCAGTTTGGGGGTGTATATTGCCGTGACACTGCTGGCCTGTATTGGTGGCATCTATCTGTGCGGCAAGACTTCCAAAGATATGGGGGTGCACGATCACGGCGCCATAGTTTGGGATGAAGTAGCAGGGTTACTGATCACCATGATTGCAGCGCCCGCCGGTGTACTCTGGTTGCTGCTGGGCTTTGTGTTGTTCCGCATTTTCGATATCTTCAAGCCCTGGCCCATTCGGGTGCTGGATGCCAAGGTACATGGCGGTCTTGGCATTATGGCCGATGATATTCTGGCCGGTATCTTCTCAATGCTATCACTGCAGGCGATTGTTTGGGCGGTAGGCTGAAACAGCCTTGAGCTGAAACGTATAAGCCTTGAGCTGAAATATATAAGCCTTGAGCTGAAATATATAAGCCTTGTGGCGGGTTTCAATCTCTTGATTCCTGCCGTTGACTCAGCATAGTCCGCTAACCCTCATTGAATACCAGGCGCCGTTGATTCGGCGCCTTTTTCATTGGTCTCTCCTTCTGCTCATATCTACCGGCTCGGTTTAAGGCCGTCACATGAGTGCTTTATGCCTAATCCCCAAAGCCGACTATCCTTAAGGTATGGGGAAACCCACCCGGGGGCGTTATGAAAGGCTGGCCGGCCAATACTTTGTTCCGGCGCTGCGGCTGTGTAGGACTCTTGGCTCTGTTGTGGATCTTGCCTGGCTTAGGTGCAGACCACGTCCGGCCAAAGCCTTACTCCCCGGCCGCAGCGCCGACCATTACCCTGCTCAGTGTCAAAGGAGCCATAGGGCCCGGTGTCGGCGACTATCTGATCCGGGGGATAGAGAGTGCAGCTGCAACCCCAGGCAGTCAGTTGGTGTTGATCACTCTGGATACCCCGGGAGGCCTGGTATCCAGCCTACGGGATATCAATCAAGCGATTCTCGGTTCCAGGGTGCCGGTTGCCTGCCTGGTCTATCCATCCGGTGCCCGCGCAGCCAGCGCCGGGACTTACATCTTATATGCCTGTCATATCGCCGCCATGGCGAGTGCCACCAGTCTTGGGGCGGCCGCTCCTGTGCAACTGAGTCCCATGGGAAATGAACCACCGGAGCCCAAGCCGTCCGATAATGAAGCCGAAAAACCTGTGGGTGACAGCAACAGTCAAAAACTTGAGCGCAAGCAGCTCAATGATGCCATTGCTTATATTCGGGCACTGGCGGAGCTGCGTCAGCGTAATGTCGAGTGGGCCGAGAAGGCGGTACGTGATGCGGCAACCCTGACGGCCTCGGAAGCGCTGGAGGCCAATGTTATCGACTATATCGCCGATACGCCGCAGCAACTCCTGGCCATACTTGATGGCAAGTCGGTAGCCATGCAAGGTGGTGCTCGGATACTCAAAACCGAAAACGCCATAGTGCTGGATCGCAGCCCGGATTGGCGTGCCCGTTTCATCAATCTGCTCACCAACCCCAATATCGCTTACATACTGATGTTATTGGGGATCTACGGTTTGCTGCTGGAGTTTTACAGTCCTGGCGCCATGTTGCCCGGCGTAGTAGGGGGGATCTGTCTGCTGTTGGCCTTGTATGCCTTCCAGCTGCTCCCTATCAGCTATGCCGGTGGCGGTTTATTGCTCTTGGGAATTATTTTGCTGCTCGCCGAGGCCATGCTACCAAGCTTTGGAATTTTAGGATTCGGTGGCCTGGTCGCCTTCGTGCTGGGGTCGGTATTTTTGGTGGACAGTGAAGTTGAGGCTTTTCGCATAGCCTGGCCCGTGATAGCCCTGGTCAGCGTCGTGAGCCTGCTGTTTTTCCTGCTGCTGATAAGCTTTGTGTTCAAGACTCGCAAATTGTCCGGGGTGGCCGGCGCCGAGGGGATGGTAGGGGAATATGCCAGGGTGATAGACGGCTTTCCCGGGCGCGGCCGAGTGCACTTTATGGGAGAAGACTGGCAAGGGAGCAGTGAGCAGGCCTTAAGCCCTGGGCAGCGGGTGCGGATTTTGGGGCTTAATGGGTTAGTACTTAAGCTGGCTGAGGTGAAAAGCGCTGATATCGAGCCGACTGAAAATCAACGCAGAGGAGACTGACATGGGTGAAGCTATCAGTGGTAGTTTAAACATTTCTTTTGGGGTGTTGTTGGTGCTGTTTGCGGCCTTGCTTATCAGCATGTTTCGCATCCTCAGGGAGTATGAACGCGGGGTGATTTTCTTTCTCGGGCGTTTTTACCGGGTCAAGGGGCCTGGGCTTATCATACTGATCCCTGTGGTGCAGCAGATGGTGCGGGTGGATCTTCGAACCATAGTGATGGATGTGCCCTCTCAGGATGTGATCAGCCGTGATAATGTCTCGGTGCGGGTCAATGCCGTACTCTATTTTCGGGTAGTCGACCCGCAAAAGGCGATTATTAATGTGGAGAACTTCCTCGCCGCCACCAGTCAACTGGCCCAGACCACCCTGAGATCCGTGCTCGGTCAGCATGAGTTGGACGAGATGTTGGCCAACAGGGAGATGCTCAATGCCGACATTCAAAGGATCCTCGACTCCCACACAGATGCCTGGGGCATCAAGGTGGCCAATGTGGAAATCAAGCACGTGGATCTCAATGAAAGTATGATCCGCGCTATTGCCCGTCAGGCCGAGGCCGAGCGCGAGCGGCGGGCCAAGGTGATCCATGCTCTGGGGGAGATGGAAGCCTCGGAAAAACTGGTGGAAGCGGCGCAGACGCTGGGCAAAGAACCCAATGCCATTATGCTGCGCTATCTGCATACCCTGACCGAAGTGGCGGCAGAAAACAACTCGACTATCCTGTTTCCGCTGCCGCTTGAGTTACTGAGCAAATTAAATGGTGCATTTAGCAATTTAAATGAAAAATCCAAAAATTAGCCTGAAACTGTTTGAAATGTCGCCCATTTACAAGGGGGTTAATATATTGTTATTTTGAGCGTTTGGGGATAGCTCAATAATAGGCCTCCGGCCTAAGTTATTTTAGTCGCGACTTGATCTGACACATTATCTTGAACACCCTCAAAGGTGAGAGTTACCCGTTTTGATAAAGGTGTCAAAGCTTCAATCAAAACAAAAGAGGTAACTCTCATGCTGCATACTAACAATCCCATCATTAAACACAAAGCAGATCACACATGGGACTTGCTTGTATCTTCCTTAGGCTCTAATTTCACAATACCATAACGGCTATAATTGCTGCACCTAGTATATATAGGCCACTAGTTAATGAAATTGATTTAATCACGCTAAACTCTTTCATCTCTATCTTCTTGATATTATCCATTTTTACAGACTTCCCTTCTCCGGATAACGTCGAATCAGTTGTGTTCTCGACTTTAAACTCAATTATTTCATCTGAGGTAGTGGTTATTTTGATATCCTTTCCTATATAGTTTGATGTGGGGGTGGAATCAAGTTTAACTTCGTTCAATGATGTACAGCCAGATAACATCAAACTGATTAAGAAGATCATGGTTAAATTTTTCATAGTAACCTCAACTTTATGGTTCATAACATCCATGGCTTGCGCCACCTGGTCTTGCGCATGGGTTTATCCAACTTCCTGTATCATAAACGGCTTGGTTTTCGTAAGATATTTTATAGTTTCCTGATATATCAAAATCAACTTTGTTCATGTAGTACTCTCTGTAATTCCAACCAGTGTAATATCTATGGTTTTTTCAGATATTGCTATTGATATATACTTTTCAGGATGTATTCCTTTAAGTGTGTTTTTTATTTCAAAACCTAAGTCCATACCATTAATAATCTAAGTGTTATCAGGTATAACGCTTTCAATGCCAGCTACATAATATTTATGGTTGTGAATACTGCTTAAAATTGAGTTCAATTCTTGTTGGAAAAAGTTAGGCTTAAAAACCTTTAGCAAGGACTTTGTTACCTTTGCTGCTAACTTGTTGAATATTTCATTTCCGTCAATATCTACAAGGACTCTAAGGTTTCCATTATCTCTAATATTATAGACTTGACCATTAATAGGGTTGTAATCTGCAGAAAGATTTAACTCAGATGTTTTGATTTTTGTGTATAATGTCAGGCCAGATATGTCAATTTTTATCTCAGTCGATATTGTAAATCCTTTCACAGTTGCTGTTATTATTCCATCTGGCTGTGTCATTATTTTGGTTTCTAATGGCCCATTTAAAGTTACATGTTTCAACTCTCTATACCTGAATGTTGGTCAGGGCGGGATCCCACTTTAAATTGAACTTTTACGGTTGGTCATGATCTGATCTGCCTTGCCCTTAATCCACAGATGACCATGACCCTTTTGAAACAACTAGAACAGATTACCGATCCCCGTAAGGACATCAATCTAAAGCATAATTTAGTGGATGTGGTGTTCCTGACACTCAGTGCTATCCTCAGCGGTGCGACTGGGTGGAAGTCCATTCAGGAATTCGGAGAAGAACAGCTAGATTGGCTCCGTCTGTACCGAAAATTTGAAAATGGCATCCCTAAAAGGCATTGTATCAGTAATATAATCAGAGCATTGGACAGCGAACTGCTCCTTCAAGCCATATTGGGCTGGATCAATGAGCAACGGCAAACGGAAGGGAAAACCGTTATCGCGCTGGATGGAAAAACCCTGCGCGGGGCGTGGAGTGAGGATGCTAAGAATGCACTCCATGTTGTCAGCGCATTTGATGTCGGCAACGGCATTACACTTTACCAAGACAGTTCACATTCTAAAGGGAAAGAAGCTGAAGTCGCCCGCAACATGATTGATGCTATGGCACTGGATAATGCCGTTCTGACGCTGGATGCACTGCATTGTCAGGTGTCTACCATGAACAAAATTAAACAGGGGAACGGTGATTTCATTATTCAGCTCAAGTCGAACCAGCCGGGATTATTTGAAGCAGTCAAAACCAGCTTCAGTAAAGCGTATGAGCAGCCAGAACTGGCTATATTTGAGCAGTTCAACATGGGTCATGGCCGCAGGGAGCGCCGAACAGTCATGCAGATAGAAGCAGAATTATCAGCGGAACTTAAGAAAAAGTGGCCGCACATCACCTCATTTATCGAAGTTGCCAGTGAACGGACAGTCGATGGAATAACATCATGTTCTTCACGCTGGTATGTCAGTTCCTTACCGCTCAATGCCGAAGAGGCCGCGAGGACTATTCGAGAGCATTGGGGGGTAGAAAATCAGCTCCATTGGGTGCTGGATGTGGTCTTCCGCGAAGATGCGCTGAAGGTAACGGATCCTGATGGCGCAAAGCATCTCGCCCTATTTAACCGAGCGGCTCTGAGTGCGATAAGGCAGCACCAAGGCAAAAAAGACAGTCTGGCAGGTAAGCGCCGCCGTGCTGGTTGGAGTCCTACATTTCGCTCAGAGTTGTTATTTGGTTAAGATATAAGCAAAGTGGAATCCCGCCCTG
>NZ_LVDR01000016.1:0-110992 GCF_007636515.1 Shewanella sp. MSW | reverse complement strand
ATCTCATCGGTCAGGTATGTCTGGTTCTTTTTTACAACCTGAGGCTCGAAGGTGCCATCTCGGTCACGCGGAGTATGCAGCTCAAAGCTACCGGTAGCGGTCTTCAGTGTCTTACTGGTCTTGCCATTTCTGCGATTACCAGGCTGCTTATCTTCAAGATGTTGGTCGAGCTCAACATTGAGGGCCGCTTCAGTAAGCTGTTTAATGAGTGGTGTGAGAATACCATCTTTGCCGGTCAGGTCTTTACCTGCACGCAGAGCTTCAATGGCGGCTTCCATGTCAAATGTAGGTTTGGTCATTTGAATATCCTTTTGGGTGTATATTACTCAAATGACACAGATTTATGAACACTACCCCGTATTATGGTGATATAAATTTTTGTAATACAAAGTATCACCTTGTGAAGATGAATGCTCTTTCATTATCAAAGGAGCTTCATAGGTATTAAACGATACAGTCTCAGTCAAATAGTTTGTTGTGGTAGAACTTTCTCTTTGTTTGTTAATAATTTTCTTTTCCAATACTCTTTGAGAAGAAGTGTAATCGTTGTAAACATTGCTTTTTCCTCGATATTTACCTTTTTGCTTGGTATATTCTCGATGCGAGATTAACTCGCCAGAAGCACTTACAATTCTTTCAAACAGTAAACTCTGCTCACTCCAGTCGAAACGTCTTGAAAAATACATTTCTTGCTTATCACCTATTGGTGATTTTATAGTCGTGCGCTTAAGATCTCCTATATCAACGGATGGAAAGTCTGCCGCATCAAGGCCATAAATGGCATGTTTTTCCTCTCCTTGGAAGGCCCCTATGTTACGGGAGTATGAGTAATCCCATGTTAGAGTTTTTCCTTCTAGGTCAATTAACTGTTTTTGAGTGAGGGAAAACATGGCGCTACATTTTGGTATATAATAACCAACCATATTTTGAGGCCATCTATTGGGGTTGGGTCTGGGAATTTTGGGGACTTCGGTTCGGCCATGATAAGTTTCTGATAGTACAAATTTGCCTTTCATCCCATCAGGGTGAATCATTTCAATAAAAGGACCGGAATATACAGCCGGACAAAAACTGGTCATGGGTGCCTGTGTATGTTCCCCCATAACTCTGGGGTTCCAAAAGTTATTACCTGGTTGGTTTGCCGTCTTTTCATGCTTGAATAGCCAAAATTTTCCATCAGGCTGAGTCACTTTATTGAGAGTTGCTATTCCGTTAAGATCATAAGCGTAGTTATAAGTTTTTCCTGCATGGCTTGCACTTGAAATATATCCCAAAGAGTTATAGCCAAAGCTTATTTTTCGACCATCATTAGCCTCGATGGTTGTTATTTTACCTCCATTGTATGAGTACTTTACCCAATTCCCACTTCTATCTTCTATTTTACTCACCAACATAAAAATAGTGAACTTGTTTACTAAAACACCAGGGGAAGAAGTTGAATCTGGTAAAGTTGGTGGCGGACAAGGATTATATATTCCACAAGGTTGAGAAGGAGTACTGGGATGATACTCCATTTCTTTAATGCTTTTAACTCTTTTTTCTACGTCGAAATAGTAAATAATACCACTATCATCTACAACCTTAAATCCTTCATGTCCATTTGGAGTATTATAACAAGAGATAGAATAGTCATTTGCAGTGATTTTTTTACCATTTGAGTCAAGTAGAATTTTCTGTGAGCCTTTTCCTGGGATAGATATTGAATCCCCACCCCAATAATCTCTTTCTCTAACATGAGCAGTTCCAGCTCCACTTGTGATGGTAAATCCATTGCCACTCAGATCAGAAGAACAAGCGGTTCCCCTTAACCAACCATTGAATTGGCGGGTAGCAGAGCCACTAGTCTCGGGTGTTTTACCTTTTTCCGAAACAAAGGACGATCTAATATGAGGTACTTGTAAGCTCCAAGATGCAAATTCCCTAGAGTCTGAAAACCAACTATCGGGCCCGGATAATACCCTTACTAATTGCACAGGAAGTTTACTATTACCAGGAATGTTAATGTCTGTTTGGGTAAAGCTAATTCCTCCCATAGCGGGATCGAATTGATCTCCCAATAACCCAGTCGTATGGGAAGCCAAGTTAGGCTCTATATTGAAAGTATCGATGAGATCTATACCCACTCTATCGGCATAAGGTGACACCGCTGTTGAGGCTTGGATCTCACATGCATAAAAATTGATACTCATGGTGAGAAATACCAAGAATGACGTCCTTTTCATAACAACTCCACTTCCATTGAATCATTAATATTTGCAACCTTACTTAATAGGTATCAAAAAAGCTACCATCCTGCAAATCATTTGATTACATTTTGTTTTGCACTTGCAACTTAAAAGTAAATCAAGCTCTATGTAACGTACATTATGTGGTTTTGTTTGCTATATCCGTACCGTACTCTGTATGGGGTGCTTGTGGTAAAACAAGCTGTTATAAACCCATCCATAGGCGCTCGACGAAAACATCTGACTTACAGGGACGCAGGAAATACAAAATCTGTCAGGAACAAAATTAGACCCTGTTTTCGACGGTCACAGTTCCACCTGTGCCTGGAATTAAGCGTATATCTGCAGATCTCTCAAATGTTTCACAAGCTACTCAGTGCCAAAAGAACTGCCCTGTCACCCTCAATATCGCCGAGATCCATTAACGCAAATAACATGGCCAGCGGTGAGTGGGCTTATGGGCGTGAGCCAAGGATGGCGAGCAGACCTTATCCATGGATGAATTTGGATGCCAAAAGCAACGCCAGTCGAATCCAGAGCGAGTATCACCTCGCGGACGAGCTAGCGTGTGTGAAACAGGATGTTGAGCTGGCTCAGAGTCACATAGATGTGACTCTGAGCGTCTGAAGCGATAGTTATTTGCACCATTAGGCCGCCACAGCGGCTATCAACTTCGCCCAAGAGCAATGCATGAACCAGCGCTAAACTCAGCTGCCGAATCAGGGATTCGACAGCATTTCTCAGGCTGTGCCGCCGACCGTCAGACGGTCCAGTTTAAGCGTTGGCTGCCCAACCCCGACCGGGACACTCTGGCCGTCTTTGCCGCAGACGCCGACGCCTTTGTCGAGTTCAAGATCTGTACCCACCATGGAGATCTGCCCCATGGCTTCCGGGCCGTTGCCTATCAGGGTCGCGCCCTTCACCGGACTGGTGATCTCGCCGTTTTCAATCAGGTAGGCTTCAGAGGCCGAGAACACAAACTTACCCGAGGTGATATCCACCTGACCGCCACCGAAGTTGGGGGCGTAGAGGCCTTTTTTCACCGACTTGATGATATCGGCGGGCGCCGACTCACCGGCCAGCATATAGGTGTTGGTCATCCGCGGCATAGGCAAGTGAGCATATGATTCGCGGCGGCCATTCCCGGTGGGCTTTTGCCCCATCAGGCGGGCATTGAGCTTGTCCTGCATATAGCCCTTGAGAATGCCGTTCTCAATCAGCACTGTCTTGTGCGCCGGGGTACCTTCATCATCTATGGTCAGCGAGCCACGGCGGTTTTCCAACGTGCCATCGTCCACCACAGTGACCAACTTGGAGGCCACCTGCTGGCCAATCTTACCGCTGAAGGCGCTGCTGCCCTTACGGTTGAAGTCACCTTCCAGACCGTGGCCAACCGCTTCATGCAACAAGACTCCGGGCCAACCTGCGCCCAGAACCACAGGCATTTCACCGGCAGGGGCGTCTATCGCCTTTAGGTTGACCTGCGCCTGACGCACGGCCTCGCGGGCAAAGGCAAAACACATGGGCAAGCCGTCATCAGCGGCAGCCATCAGGGTTTGATAGTGGTGACGACCACCGCCACCGGCGCCGCCCCGTTCACGGCGGCCGTTTTCTTCGAGGATCACCGAGCAGTTGAAGCGGACCAGCGGCCGGATATCCGCCGCCAGAGTACCATCGCTGGCAGCTACCAGTATCTCTTCATGCACCCCGGCCAGGCTGACCACCACTTGAATGATGCGGCTATCCAGGCTGCGGATATAGGCATCCGCTTCCTTGAGCAGGGCAATTTTACGGCCCTCTTCCAGTGCCGCTATCGGATCTTCACTCAGATACAGCGCCTTGGCGCCGCGGCGCTTCCAGGCCTGAGTTTGATAGCTGCCCCCAGTCTGGGCTATGCCTCTGGCGGCATCGGCGGCGGCAGCCAAGGCTTTGGGGGTTATCTCATCGGCGTAGGCGAAACCTGTCTTTTCACCACTGATGGCTCGGACACCGACACCACGCTCAATATGAAAACTGCCTTCCTTGACTATGCCATCTTCCAGCACCCAGGTTTCATGACGGCTGCCCTGAAAATAGAGATCGGAAAAATCCACCTGGTGTTGGTGGATTCGCTCCAGGTAAGTTTGCAGATCGTCGAGGTGCAGTCCCTCTTGCAGTAAACTCTGTCCCACTTGGGTTAAAAATGGCATTGGGTCTCTCTCAATCCGGCCCTGTGGCCTTGTTGGTTATTTCCGCTTGCCGTCGCCCAGTTGCGGCGGCAAAAATCTATTGTGTGTCTCTACGGGCATGGCGCTACGTACCCGCGCTAACTCGGCCTTGTCCAAACGCGCCTGCACCCAGCCTGTGCCTTCGGCCTTCTGCGCCAGAATGCGTCCCCAGGGGTCGACTATCATGCTCTGACCCCAGGTCTCGCGGCTTCCTTGATTATGCTGGCCCCATTGCGCCGCCGCCAGTATAAAACACTGGGTTTCTATCGCCCTGGCTCTGAGCAACACTTCCCAGTGCGCCTCGCCTGTCACCTTGGTAAAGGCCGACGGCAAGGCGATGATCTCGGCGCCTTGCAAACGCAGCGCCCGAAACAGATCCGGGAAACGCAGATCATAACAGATAGCCAGGCCGATGCGGCCAAAAGGGGTATCTACCACGCTTATCCGCTCACCCGGGCAAAAGGTATCGCTCTCGCGGTATTGGCCTGTACCGTCGGTCACTTCCGCGTCAAACAGATGCAGTTTGTCGTAGTCGCCGAGTACCTGCCCCTGATCATTAAACAGATAACAGCGGCTGTAAACCCGGCCATCGCCACTGGCTACCGGAATAGAGCCGGCCAGCAGGAATACCTGAAACTGGGTGGCAAGTTCGGCCAGCTGCCGTTTGAGCGGGCTTTGCCCAGGCTCACCGGCCCAGGCCAACTGCATGCTCTCATGGCCGCCGAACAGCAGGCTGCACTCGGGCAGCACCACGAGTTGGGGTTCATTGTCTTGGCGGGGAAGAGTCTCAAGCTGCGAGACGATAAATTGCAGGTTCTGTTCCGGCTCGCGGCAACTCTGACACTGTAGCAGACTGACTTGCATGTTCGACTCCCTGTTTCACTGGCACTTCTGTCTTGGGTTCTCGCAGCGATTTGAGCGGCAGCGGCGTGACTTTATCGGTTTGAGGCAAAGGTTTTTCAGCCTCAGCGCCACCCTCTTCAACAGCCCTCACTGGGTTACTGTTAAGCGCTTTGGCTTTGTTAAGCGCTTTGGCTTTGTTATCCGCCTTGGTTTGATCTCCTTGGCCTGCATCCGTGGCCGCAGGCTCATCGTCCTGTACTTGAGTCTGGTCTTTCTCAGGCGCCGACTTGGGTTGCCGTGGCAATACAGACTCAGGGATCTCTATCTCTTTGCTCTTTCGCTCCAACTCTTCCAGCTTGGGGTCTGACATGGTGCCGGTCAAGCGGAAACGTATCTCTGAAATAATCTCAATCACGGGTTCCAGCACCTTGGTCAGGGCAAAAGCCCCCAGGCCCATGGTCCAGGCGCTGGTACTGAGCAGTACAACAGTCGGCACGCTGGAGGCCAGTTGCGGCACAAAGCGAATATCATAGTTGAGGCTCTCGGTAACCAGATCGGTATAGCCGCGCACCTTCATGTTACCGGCAATGGCGTCCATCTCGGTATTGGTGGTCTTGAGCACCCCGTTCTCCAGGGTCAGATCGCCGCCAAAGGAGTTGTAATACAGGCCCTTGCCAAACACATCGGTAAAGTCCAGTGACAACTTGCGTAAAAGCGAGTCCAGACTAAAGAGAGAGAAGATCCGCGCCCCCTTGTCACTGAGCTGTTCGATATGCCCCTTGCCGAGATCGAACCTCACTTTACCGCTGAGACTCTCCAGATTGAATTCCGATGGCGCCCCCTGCCAATTGAGTTCGGCCTTGACCTCCAGCGGCGAATCTTTCACGCCGGGATCCAGTCCCAAGCGAGTAGCCAACAGATCAAATTTATCTCCCTTGAGATTGAGTTCGACCTGGGTCCGGTTGTTACCGTCACGGCTCAGCCATTCCCCCTTGCCCTGCAAACTGGCATCGTCGCTGCTGAGCGCCAGAGTCTGGATCTGATAGCCCGTCGCCGACGGGTTGGCCTGCAACAACAAACGCCCCAGCGCCATATCCTGATAGCGGAAATCATCCACCTCCACCGCCAGCGGCGGCAGGTCACTGTCCTGAGGCAGATTGGTTTCAGGCTCGGGCTCGGATTGCGCTTTGGACTCAGGCTCAGCCGTTATCGGATTCAGGTACAGGCGCGAGGCCACCAGCTTCAATCCTTGACTGTACCAATCCGGGTAGATCTCTACCCGACCGGCAAACTCCGGCGACAGTCCCTCTATCTGCCAGGCATGCTCTCCGGGGCGGGCACTGAGTTGCAACTCGGTAAAGCGCTGCCCCAGCAGCTCGAGCTGTTTCACTCTGGCCTCTATCCCCTTGAGCGGCGGGAAAAAAGCTTTATCTGCTGCAATGCTTGTAGCACCGGCCGTACTCTCGGTTTGAGTCGCGGCTTGAACTGGGTTTTGGCTCTCGGCAGCAGCCTTTTCGTCATGGTTGCCACTGCCGACAAAGGCATTGATCAACGGCTGCCACTGGGCAAAATCCACCTCATCCAGGGCCAGCCGTAAGTGACCATCCTGTTTTTGCAACTGATCACCGCTGCGATAGAGGCGCCCCAGCAGCAGGTCATAGTGTTTCAGACCCTTGCCGGAATCGGCATCAAAGCCACCCCAGAATTCGGCCTTATCCCCCAGACGCACGCCCAGGGAGCTGGTCTTGTTGTCACCAAGCAGCTCGGCCTTGAGCGTCAGCGCCTGCCCGGGCGCCTTTTGATAAGGCGGCGGCAGCAGCAACTCCGTCTGCTTGAGATCGGCATTGACATTGGCTTGAATTCGATAGCCTATCTCATCAAAGATCAGCTTCAAATTCCCCTGCCAATCCAACGCGCCCTGATAAAAATCGCTGAGAGGGTTGTCCAGCTCGGACGGCAAGTTGGCGAGGTTCCACTGGCCCTTGAGCCTGGCATTGAGCCCCATATTCTGGTTAACCTTGCCGGTATCAAAACCAAACTGCAACGGCTGGCCAAACAGGCTGGCACTCAAGCCTTCGCCCTTGACCACCTCATTATGAAAACTCACCTTGCCGTTGACTTTATCCAGCAGCACCCCGGGCTCACGAATATAAATCGGCACCCCGGCGAACTGGACATCACCGAGGATCTGCGCCTCTTCACCGTCATAGAGCGGAATACTGAGATCCAGCTTACCGCTGACAGGCCCCTGAACCTGCACCACATCCAGGGTGATACCGACACTGTCTTTAAGCGGCGAGCGCTGCAACACCTCGGTGGCATCCTGCCCTTGAGTCGCCAGTTGCGCCTCAACCCGCAGCAGACTCTGGTGATCCATCTTGGGGATATAGACATGGGCGCCATCGGCCGCCACATTCAACAGCTTGCCCTTGTTGACCCAGAGATCCATCCGGGCATTTTCAAATAGCGCCTTGAGACTCAAGTCGGTCACCGCCGGCCAATCCGGCTGGAAGGCATATTCGGCGTGGGTCAGATTGAACCCTGCCTGAAACACCCCGGAATGATCCTGATAAGGAAATCCGGCCAACTCACCGTGCCAGACCACGGCGGCATCATCGCTGCGACCGGCCTTGATGGCGCCTTCCAGATAATCGGCCAGTGACTCACCCATGGCATGGCGCGGGAAATAACGCCCGGCATTGGCGGCGTTGAGCAGTTTGACCCGGGAAGACAGCGCCAGGTGTGGCTTGTCGGCCAGCAGCAAACGCATAGAGGCGTCCAGGCTGATGTCGTCATTGCCCAGATGCAGTGCCGGCACCATCAGCGCCTGACTATCGAGCGAGAAGCCCAGCTCAAAGGCATCGGCGCGAAAACTGAGCGGCGCCTTGAAACCGTCGCCAAAGTCCAGTTTATAGTCCTGGGTAGGCAGTGTTGCGCTGAGGAAGTTGTTCCGCCAACCCAGGGAGAGATCGATTGGCGTGCTGCCAGGGATGGACTCGGAAGGCTGCCAGCTGACCCGCTCCAGCGTCACTTTGGCCTGCAGTTCACCGTCCTTGGGCCGATAGATAGCCAAAGGCCCGAGCTTACCCTGAGGCTTGAGTTGCTGCCAGCTATAAAGGCCGTCCAAAGGCATGCCGGGAATCAGCGGCAACAGAGGTAACAGACTATCAAATTGCAGTTCATTGAGTTTGCCATAAAGTTCCCCGGCGGTTTCCATGGCATGGAACTCCAGCTTGGGCCAAGGCTTGTCATTGGTTGCCAGTTTGAGCTCACTGCTGTCCAGGCGCCAGCCGTCGGCTATGGGCTGCCAGGCAATCACACCGCCATCTATGGCAAATTTTTGTGGCTCGTCTCTGAGCGACCAGCGCAGCCAGCTGGGCAACAGCTTGATCACCCCGGATTCCAGGCCGCGGTTGGCAAAGCCTACCCAGGCCTCCAGGTTGACCACCCCCTCCAGCGGCAACTTGGCCTGGGGGTTATAAGGATTGGGTTGGCGTGAGGCCCACTTGCCAAGATCCAGCGACTGCGCCTGCAGATAGGCCTGGCCCTTGATACTATCTGGCTTGTAGCCATCGCCTTTGAGATCCAGCCTTAGAGTGAGTTGTTCGGTCGCCGTTGCCAGCTCATCCAGATAGAGGGCGCCGCGGCCCTGGTGCAACTTGCCGCTATTGCGCCAACTGAGGTCCCGCAGATGAATGGGGCGATAATCATGGCTGCTGGACAACAGCTGCACACTGGCATCGCGAATAGAGAAACGGTCCAACTGTTCCAGCAGCAAGGCATAGAGCCAGTCGATATTGGTGGCAGGGGCAGATTTACTTTCAGCATCAAGAGTCGCGGTCGATTTCTGCCCCAGATGATCCAGATCCAGCGCCAGTTGCACCCCGTCGAAGATCACATCCTCCACTTGCGGGCCGGCGGTCATCAGGCTCTGCCAGAAATCCAGCTTAACATCGACCTTGTCGACCATGAGTGTCACCGGCAAACGCTCCTGCGGCGGCAACACCAAGCCCTCAACCGTCAACGCCGGGCCGAAAGCCTGCCAACGGGCAGCCAGGCTGCCTATCTTGACCTCGACGCCATATTCGCGCTCAACATAGTCGGCCAGTTGCTGCTTGGCTTCATCCAGTTGCGGCAATAGCCCACGGATGAGGCTCACCATCAAGGCAAACAGCACCAAGGTCACGGCCAAGGTGCGCCAGCAATAGCGGCCGAGGGTTCGAGGGCAAAAAGACAGCCGCACTAGACCATCACCACATCATATTTACTCTGCACATACATGGGCTCGCAGTGAATGCGAATACGCTTGCCGATATAGACTTCGAGTTCAGCCACCAGGTGGTTCTCGTCATCGGACAGGCAGGCGTGTACCGCTGGGGCACAGTAAATCAGGAATTCATCGGCATCGTAGGTGCGGTTGAGACGGATGATCTCGCGGAAGATCTCAAAGGAAACGGTATCCACTGTTTTCATCGAGCCGGTACCACGGCAGGCAGGACACTCGCCACAAAGCACATGCTCCAGGCTCTCGCGGGTGCGCTTGCGGGTCATTTCTACCAGGCCGAGGCCGGAAAAACCAGAGATATTGGTCTTGACCCTATCATTGGCCAACGCCGTGGCCAGGCTGTTGAGCACCCTTTGCTTGTGCTCATCCTGCAACATATCGATAAAGTCGATAATAATGATGCCGCCCAGATTGCGCAGCCGCAGCTGACGGGCAATCGCCTGGGTCGCTTCCAGGTTGGTGTTGAATATGGTTTCTTCGAGGTTACGGTGGCCGACAAAGGCCCCTGTGTTAATGTCCACAGTGGTCATGGCTTCTGTCTGGTCGATGATCAAATAGCCGCCGGACTTGAGCTCCACCTTACGCTCCAGCGCCCGCTGAATCTCATTCTCCACATCGTAGAGATCGAAAATCGGCGCCGGGCCACTGTAGTGTTCTATCTTATCGGCAATGTCCGGCATGAACTCCTGGGCGAAATGCAGCAGCTCCTCGAAGGTGTGGCCCGAGTCCACCTGAATGCGATCGAGCTCGGCACCGACAAAGTCCCTGACAATTCGCACCGGCAAGGCCAAGTCCTGGTACAACAGCGTGGTCTTGGGCCTTTTGCGCCGCTCGCTGACCTTGGCCCACACCCGCCGCAAGAAAGCGGCATCCTGCGCCAGTTCATCCTCACCTATGCCTTCGGCCGCAGTGCGAATGATAAAGCCGCCGTCATCGTCGACAAAAGGCAGGGTAATTTTCTTCAGCCGCGCCCGCTCCTCTTCAGAGTCTATTCGCTGGGAAACCCCCACATGGCTTGAGCCCGGCATAAACACCAGGTAACGGGAAGGCAGGGTTATGTCCGTGGTCAGCCGCGCGCCTTTGGTGCCCAGGGGGTCTTTGACCACCTGCACCATGATGTCCTGGCCTTGACGTACCAGCTCGGCAATATCACGCACCACGAAGTTGCCCTTTTCCACATCGGCAACACACTCTGTGTGCGGCACTATGTCCGAGGCATGCAAAAAGGCCGCCTTTTCCAGGCCGATATCGACGAATGCCGCCTGCATCCCGGGCAAAACCCGACTGATCTTGCCCTTATAGATATTGCCCACCAGGCCGCGCTTCATACGCCGCTCGATATGCACTTCCTGCAGGACACCGTGTTCTACCAATGCGACTCGCGCTTCCGTGGGCGTCACATTGATCAGCAGTTCTGACCCCATCTTCCGCGGAGCCTTGCTATTGACTGTGCGACTGGTATTCACGATTTACCCTTGTTGGATGTTAATTCATTGATTTTATCGACTGGCGGGCGTTAAAGCTGCTAAAAATTCGTCAGTTTGTGTAAGCGAGCTTACAAACACCCGACCTTGTGCAACAGCGCCCGGGTTTCAGCCATGGGCAGGCCCACTACCGCCGAATAACTGCCTTCAATCTTGGCGACAAAGCTGCCACCCAACCCCTGAATGCCATAAGCTCCCGCCTTATCCATGGGCTCGCCCGAAGCAACATAGGCCTGAATATCGGCATCGCTCAAGTCGCAGAAGTACACTTGGGTGACCACCAAAGCCGTCTCAGTGCGCTTGCCATCGGTCAAGGCCACGGCGGTCATCACCTGATGACTGCGGCCACTCAAGCTCTTGAGCATGGCGCAGGCATCGGCCTTGTCCACGGGTTTACCCAAAATTCTGTCGCCCAATACCACTATAGTATCTGAGCCCAGCACTAGAGTATCTGAGCCCAGCACTAGAGTATCTGAGCCCAGCACTAGAGTATCTGAGCCCAGCACTAGAGTATCAGACCCTTGCTGATGTTCAGGGTTCCCGTGCCACAGGGCTAAGCCCGCTGCCGCCTTCTCTTCGGCCAAACGGCTGACAAACTGTTGCGGGGTTTCCCCGGCTTGATGACTCTCATCGATATCGGCGGGCAGGATCTCAAAACCAAAGTTCGGATTTCCCAGCGCCAGCTGCGCCAAAAGCTCGCGGCGTCTGGGGGAGGCTGAGGCCAAAATCAGCGGCATATTAACGTACCTTGTAGTGGCGCCTGATGCGGCGCAGTATCCAGAAAACCCAGGGCCAAATAGCCAGGCTAGACAGGGAAGGCAGGAATAGCTCCAAGGTGAAATGCGCCCCCGAAACCACAAACTGGGCCCAGAAAATAATCAGATGATAGAAGCAGATCAGGCTGGCGATAACCAAAGACTGCTGCCACATGGGGAAGTTACGCAGCTTCTGAAAGTGCAGTACCACCACATAAATCACCAGGGAAATGGCCAGTGCGCGGATACCCAGGGTAGCTCCCAGTAGAATATCCAGCAGCACCCCCAACACCCAGGCGGTGAGAATATTGTATCTGTGGGGCAGTGCCACGGCCCAATAGATCATCACCAGCACCAGCCAATCGGGGCGCCAGGCGCTGAACATTTCCGGTACAGGCATGATCTGCAGCAGCATACCCAGCAGCAGGGTCAGCCATACCGCCAAACGGCCATTGGCATTTTCCAGGCTCATGATTCGGCTCCACTGTTGGCGTCGGTTGCAGCCGGCTCTTGTGACTCGGGCTTGGCGCCGGGATGGTCTTCAGGCCAGATAAGCAGCAGATAACGGATTCGGTCCAGCGCCGCCAGCGGCTGCGCCGTGACCTTGAGGTAACTCTGGCCATCGTCGCGGGAAACCGAAATCACCCGCGCCACCGGATAACCTTCCGGGAAGCGGTTGCCAAGCCCAGAAGTCACCAGCAAATCGCCGACCTTGATGTCAGTACTCTTGGCCACGTGTCTGAGTTCTATCTCATCGAGTTCGCCTATGCCGTTGGCTATCAGGCGCACATCGTTGCGGGTAATGCGCACCGGCAAGCCGTGTTTGGGGTCGGAGAGCAACAACACCCTGGCGGTGAGTTCGCTGACCTGCACCACTTGGCCGACAACCCCCTGGGCATCCACCACCGGCTGACCAACAAACACGCCGTTGCGGCTGCCGTGGTTGATCACCACATAATGATGGAAGGGGTCGCTGGCCACTTCCATCACCTCGGCCACCATTTTGCGCGAGTCCATATGCACCGGCGAGCCCAGCAGTTCACGCAGGCGTTGGTTTTCCTGGCGCAGGTGTTCAAAACGCTGCAGTCTTTCACTCATCAGCAGTTGCTGGCGCAAGAGTTCTTTGTTTTGCTGCTCCAGCATGTCACGGGTCGCCAGACTCTGGGCAGACCAATCCAGCAGCTCACCGGGCACGTTGGCCAGGTACTGTAGAGGGCTCAGTAAGGATGCCAGCGACTGTCTCGCAGGTTCGAGACGATCATTGGCAACCAGCAGGATCACCGACATGACCACTGCCAATGTCAACCTGAACTGATTTGAAATACCGCGAACAAAAATAGGCTTCATAGAAAAGCTAAGGCGGTAAGATACCGCCTGTGCTGGAAAGTATTAGTTTTCTTCTGAGAACAGGTCACCGCCGTGCATATCGATCATCTCCAGTGCTTTACCGCCGCCGCGGGCCACACAGGTAAGCGGATCTTCGGCAACCATTACAGGGATCCCGGTTTCCTGCATCAGCAGACGGTCCAGATCCCGCAGCAAGGCACCACCACCTGTGAGCACCATACCGCGCTCAGAGATGTCGGACGCCAACTCTGGAGGCGACTGCTCCAGTGCTACCATCACGGCACTGACAATGCCCGACAGCGGCTCTTGCAGCGCTTCGAGAATCTCATTGCTGTTCAGGGTAAAGCTTCTCGGTACCCCTTCGGCCAGATTACGGCCGCGCACTTCAATTTCCAGTACTTCATCGCCTGGATAGGCCGTGCCGATTGTGTGCTTGATACGTTCGGCTGTGGCTTCACCAATCAGGCTGCCGTAGTTGCGGCGCACATAGTTGATGATGGCATCATCAAACTTGTCACCACCAATACGCACTGAAGAGGAGTAAACTACGCCGTTGAGCGAGATGATAGCCACTTCAGTGGTACCACCACCGATATCCACTACCATGGAGCCTGTGGCTTCGGAAACCGGCAAGCCGGCCCCTATGGCTGCTGCCATTGGCTCTTCAATCAGGTAAACCTCACGGGCGCCGGCGCCCATCGCTGACTCCTTGATCGCGCGGCGTTCAACCTGAGTGGCACCTACAGGCACACACACGAGTACCCGAGGGCTTGGGCGGAAAAAGCTGTTGTTGTGCACTTGCTTGATAAAGTGCTGCAGCATCTTCTCGGTCACGTAGAAGTCTGCGATAACCCCATCTTTCATTGGGCGGATGGCCTGAATATTGCCGGGGGTACGTCCCAGCATCTGTTTCGCCTCAGTACCGACTGCGGCCACGGATTTCTGCCCAGAGCTGCTTCGTTCGCCACGGATGGCGACCACGGAAGGCTCATTCAATACAATGCCTTCTTCACGAACATAAATGAGAGTGTTAGCTGTACCCAAATCGATCGACAGATCGTTAGAAAAAATGCCACGCAGCTTCTTGAACATGTAACTAGCCTGTATTCTGTGGAGTCAGAAGAAATGAAAATCAGCTAACTTTATCAATGCCTCCGGCATTCCACAAGACTCGCGGGGTTAACATTCGCTAATCCGTGAGGGTTTTTGGCATATATCTGTAAAAGCTGTCGCAATGCGCTGAGATAAAGTTGCCAAAAGCTTGGATCATGCCAATCCCTTGACATGATTTGTGTGCTTATTAAGCAAAAAAGGTTTGCACCAACATAAAGAGCCCGGCCGACAAAACTATGGTCATAGGCAGTGTCAGTACCCAGGTCAACAGAATTTGTTTAATAGTGTTTTTCTGTACTCCGGAGCCATTGGCCACCATGGTGCCGGCCACGGCCGAAGACAGGATATGGGTGGTAGATACCGGCATGCCTGTCATACTGGCGATACCGATAGAACCGGCGGCGGTCAACTGCGCGGCTATCCCCTGACTGTAGGTCATGCCACCGTTACCAATTTTCTCGCCAACCGTGTGCACAATCCGGCGCCAGCCCACCATGGTGCCGCAACCCAAAGCCAGGGCAACGGCCACTATGACCCATAGCGGCGCATATTCGGTAATGGCGTTAAGCTGACCACGCCAATGTTTTAACTGACTGACTTCTGCAGCGGGCAATGGCTGCTTGGCCAATTTGCGGGTGCTGTCATCGATACAAAGGATCAGCTGCCTGGCTTGCCGGCGCTGTTCCTGAGTCAGCTGTTTAACCGTATTCCCTTGCTCAAGGAGCCTATCCAGGCTTTGCATCGAAGCTATGGCCGAGTCCTGACAGCGACTGTCGGCAGCGTGCTCACCCAGATTAGCCACCAGCTGCGGGTTGCGATCATACAGGGCCATGATGCGCCGGTTGGCATCCTGAGCCTTATCCATATCGAAACTCCGGCTGTTCAAGTCCAGGGCAAAATAACCCGGCGCCATGCAGATAAGCACCAACATCACCAGACCTATGCCCTTCTGACCATCGTTGGAGCCATGGGCGAAACTGACCCCCATGGCCGAGGCTATCAAGGTAATCCGGGCCCAGAATGGCGGGTGCTTCTTGCCATTGACCGCCATCTGCTCTGCCGGAGTGCGATGTAGCTTGGGCTTACGCCAGATACGCTTCATCACCAACAGCAAAATCGCCGCCAGAATAAAGCCCAGGGTTGGAGACAAGAGCAAGGAGAGCATGATATCTATCGCCTTGCCGGTATTGACTCCATCCAGCGGCGATTGACCGTTGAGCCAGGCATAGGCACCACCGACCCCCATGATGGAGCCTATCAGAGTGTGGGAGCTGGAGGCGGGAATACCGAAGAACCAGGTACCCAAGTTCCAGACGATGGCCGAGAACAGCAGGGAGAACACCAGCAACAGGCCTTGGGAGGAGTCCATGTCCAGCAAGAGCCCGACCGGCAGCAGATGCACTATGGCGTAAGCCACACCGAGCCCCCCAAGCAACACCCCGGCAAAGTTGAACAGCGCCGAAGTCAATACCGCGCCTCTGGCCGGCATGGCATTGGTATAAATCACAGTGGCTACCGCATTGGCGGTGTCGTGGAAGCCATTGATAAACTCGTATGCCAACACAAAAAGTACAGCCAGGATCAGCCCCAAAGACCAGATCCACCCCAAACCCGCAAGCGCTTCCAACATAATTTAATCAGCCAAATACAGCAGAGGCTGTCGATTATGCTCAATGTGAGTTGAAGACAAAGTTAAATTATCTACATCTTGGCGCTTTAGTGAGTTGCTTCACACTGTGGTGATTCGGCTTCAGTTAACTTCCCGCCAACTGATGATCCTGTCGTTGCCGCGATAACGGCCAAAGAAGGCACTGGCTCTGGGGTCGCTCAGTGTGCCGTCATTGAGGCCATTCCAATTCCAGTACCACTGCAACCATTCAGGCGTCTTGAGCGGCGCCGTCACCTTGCCGCGATAGCCGGAGCTTCCAAGCGCACGCCACAAGAGTTCAAACTCGCCGCCAAAGGCAGTAACTGTGTTGCCGCCGCTGGCGGAGCGGCTAATATTCTGCCCGGCACTGAGCGCAGGTTCATAGTGGTAACCCAGGGTGAGTTGATCCTGTTGATATTCAAGTGGCGTGTTGAACACACTGCAGTTATCCAGTTCGTTCAAACGCCAGCCACTGCCATCCCAATACTCTGTCCTCGCCGCCATGCTCAAGATTTGGGTTTCCGGGCCAAAGGTATTGTCCAACAGCAAACGCCCATGACGCATATTTTGGCTACCAAGACGTACGGCGCTGCAGCTGCCTGCCACTGAGCAGTCACCACTGAAATCGCTTTGCATATTGCTGTCCTGCAGCTTGGCAATCTTGTCCGGATCCTGAATTTCCAGGCCGATATCCAAAAGCGGGAAAGGCCCATCTGTTGCAACCGGGTCCTTGCGGGCAAACTTGAGTTGCCCTTGGAACTCAGCCAGGCCATCCACCCAGGTATCTGAAGTGATCTCGCCCCCCGAAACCCGGCTGTCCAACGCCACTCCGTCGAATTGATTGGCTGCCTGATAATGACTGTAAGCCTTGGCAAAATCACCGACATAGTTTTGAGTCACTTGCCTATCCAGTGCCAAAGCGCTGACTTTATAACTGACTTCAAATGGCTGATCCATATAACTGAAACCATTACAGGCCGGCAGCAAACTGGCTTCATCGACTCGGAAAAAGGCCGGCACAAAACGCCCGACTGGCGTTGCAGTTTTGCCACTCGGCCCCTGCCAATATCTGCTGCCCACCAAACTCGGGAAGGTCACACTGCCCTCGTAGGGCAAGGGCGCTGTAACGCCGAATTCAAACACCCCAACCTCACTGACCGCCTGAGCGAGCCGGTTATTCTCAGGCGTTTGCTGGCGCAGATGCTCATACTGCTGCAGCTGCAGTTCACCGGGTTGACCTGAAGCCGGTGCAATCAGCTTATGCCATAAAGAGAGACCTGCCTGTTGATAGGAAGGTGTAGTGAGGTTTTTACAGAGATCGGCATTACCATTATCCGCCCAGGCTTTGGCGCTGATGCTGAGTGGGAAATTTTCCTGTGCTCGCCGAAAAGGCGCACAGGAGGCATCCGCGGCCTGGCAGTATTGCTCGACCTCGACACAGAATCCCAACGGGAAGCTGACAAAATCATCGGCGCCGTGCATCACCAGCCCGGCATCCCCTTCGCTGGTCGTTCCTCTATAGAGGGTGTTTAACTCGACCCGACCGGCATCGGCATAATTGATATCGATTCGGCTTTGACCTTGACTGTCGAAGGCCAGGGTCAGCGGCGTGGCGGCAGCTTGATTGTTGCCTATATCCTGCCAGCTCAAAGTGTCTGTCGGTTTCAGTTGCACCTTGGGTGAACCGACGACTGCCGACAGCGCCTCACTCCAGAACGAAAGCGTCTTGTTGGTACTGGCAAAGGCCGGTACACACAGGGCTGTGCCATCTGACTTCATCGCCTTAACAAGCACTCCCGTCTCTGGCTTGTTGGCCAGCTTATCTGCCACATCAAAGATGAAACCACTCTCGGCAAAACTCAGGCGACAGGCGACCGAACTCAAGGGACCGCTGCCACTTCGGCACAGGGTATCACTGCCGGGGCGGGTGGCCGGAGTCGAGGAGGAAACCCCCAGTGTCAGCGGCGTTTGATCAAACTTTTGCAGTTGAATTTGGGTACTGCCGCCATTGAAAGTCACCGAACTTGCCGGCAACCAACGGCCGTTACTGACAGGATTCGGGCTCAAATTGGCGGTGACAGTACCTGTGAAGAGCTCTGAGCAGCTGGCATTTTTACAGGCCCTCAAGGTGATGGGTTCGGCGCGACAGGTAAAAGGCGCGCTGCTGTAATCAAACTCAAAATGATGCACCTGCTCGCCCACGGGTTTTGACTCCAGGGCACAAACCTGGAAATTGTCTATCTCATGGTTGTTGTTAGCATCACCGGTAGAGCCGGTAAGCGACAGGTAAAAATCTGTCGGCACACGGCTTTGTCCAGGAAAGTTACGGGCATTGAAAGGGCTCACCAGAGTTTGGTAACCGGCACCTGTATCTCGCTCAACAGACACCATGGCCATATTGGCCTGACGGGAATCTACAGTAATCTTATACTTGTGCCCCGGCGCAGGAGACTGAGAGCCTCGAACATCAATACCGGGACTGATAGAATCTTCCGTCCCCTTCAGGTAACGATAAGAACCTGCCTCTGAACCACGAATAGAAACAGATTGTCGAATCTCCCCCGGGCCATCGACACGCCCTTCTGTGGGGTTGGAAAAGTTGCCGTACTCATCCAGAGCGACCCCCAACCAGCCTCCGGCAAAGCCCGGGGTGCCATCATTACGCTGGGCATAACCCAAGGCGCCACCAAAACTGCCCGGCTGCGGTGTCACGGCGGCATCCGAGAGAATCACCGCCACTCCATCACCGCCGGTACCACCCTGGGGCGACCAGGCGTAATAATCAAATTCAACTGTTACCAGGTTGCCTTCAGCCGGAAACAAACGCTGATAGGTACTAGAGGTTGCCTGATTGCCCCGGGCAGGAGTCAAACGCAGACGTCCGCCCACTATGCTGGGCGGCACTGAATTGCCCAGCACCTTGATGGCCCAAGCATCTGCCGATAGGGAAGCCGAGCTGAAGTCATCGCTGAAACACCCCAGCACTGGCGTTTGGTCATTGCCGCACATGCCGCCAAAATCGGCGTCATCGACTGCACCGAGGTCGATATTTACATCCGAGTTGCCCTTGATATCCAATGCCCCGCCGGAAGCCAGGGCACCACTGAGGGAAGCCCCACCGGCCACTTTGACCGAACCCGCCACATAGACGATGGCATTCACTGTGTTTTGACCTGTGATATCCAACGAGCCACGCACATAGATGATCAGGTTTTCAGGTTTTCCCCATGGGTTCAGGGTCGCCTTATTGAGAGTTAAACTATCGAAATAGAGCCTGGTCGTGGTCGTGGTCGGATACAGATAACTGCCATGGAAAAAACTACCATGGCTAAAGTTAACATCCCCAGCTCCCAATGACCGACTACAGTAACGTGAATTATCTGGACAATTGAGTTCACCACGGCTAGGCGGCAGATTGGCAGGCGGTACAAAACCGTCATTTAGATGGTTACCACTAGGCGGATCGGTAAAAATATCACTGCAAAGAGGCACGGCTAAGACCGTCATGGGCCAAGCGTTAAGCAAGATCCCGAGTAACAGCAATATGCGACTATTCACGGGCTTCCACCTCCACAACCCGGCTCACTCTCAGACATTGACTGTCATCAGCCGCGCCCACACCACAACTGCCGCTCTCGCATACCGCCTTGCTGCGGATACGATACAACTTGGCACTGCCCGGGCTGGTATCCTGGCTTAAGGTCTCGCAACTGAGCTGGACATTACAGCCGTGAAACCCGGTCACATCCGGCGCTGTCCAACTTGAGCCCACGGCGACGCAACCGGCAGTGCCGCCGCTTAAGGGGAACAGCCTGGCCAGGGCCGCATCGGCGCCGCTGTTGGCAGCATTGAGCGCCCTTAAGCCCCAGACTTCCAGGTTAACGCCCTCGTCGGCGTCGCCGCCAACCCGCAACAGAGTCACCGCCAACAGCGACATCACCAATATTACAAAGATGGCTATCACCAAGGCACTGCCGCCCTGATGCTTTTGCGCATAACAGTGATAATTTCGACTAGGGAACATTGATCACCTGCACTTGATGTTGATACTGAAACTTTTCACCAACAACAGCAAACTGCGGCTGCAACTGTACTATGGCGTTGTTAACCAGAGTCGCAGGCAGCAAACGCACCGCCGGGTTGGTGGCTATATCATTACTCAAGCCTTCGGCCATCAAGGCTCCCGTGCCCATGGTATCGGGCAGAGGCTGACCGGCATGATAACCATAGTGGCTATAACGGCGAATGCTGCCATCTGCCTGCGAAAAACAGTAGCTGACAGGTTGCCCGGCCACATAAAAGCGCTTCGCCGGTGAAGCTTCGGCAAAGTTAACCGCGGCGGCAAACCGCAACCTCAGCAGTGAGCCATTGGCCGTGACCTCATCTATGGTGTGGCGCTTGTTGCTGGCTGTGGCATAAATATCTGCATGGGTCAGCGGATAAACCAGCAATTGTTCACCGGCCGAAATCGCCGTCGCCGGTGCAAATACTGTGGCATTGTCTGCCTGGATATCCGGTGCCAAAGGCAATGACAGATAGCTGCCGCTGGCACTGATGGGCAGAAACTCCAAACACTGCAGCTGAGAGCTCGACTGCAGCCTAAGGCTGGAAGGCACTGCATTACGCAGCTCACGGTTCAAACGTTCCATCACGAAACGACTGCTGCCCAGCACTCTGTCGACGGCAGTAGAATCCACAAATATGCGGGTACCAAAGATAATAAAGCTGCTGACCCCCACCACCAGAATCCCCAGGATAAGGATCACAGTGACCAACTCCACCAAGGTAAAGCCCTTGGCGAAACCTTGTCCTTTGATCTTTATGAATCTCTTACCCTGCCTGCAGCGCATCAGAAATTACTCCTCAGCACGTCGTAACGGATAGCTTCGCCCGCAGGGGTAGTTACCGTGACAGTCACCAGCTTGCTGTTGGCTTGATACTGGGATACCTGGACGCTGAGACTGTACCCCGGATAGAGACTCAGGTAACTCAGGCTGGAATTAAGCATCAAGCTCTGCTCGTTAAGACCGTGGTAATCGTCAATATCGTCAAATTGATCCCGACTCTCACCATCCGGGCCATAATCGCTAACCCGGGTACAAGTGACACCGCCCAAACCGTTACAGGCGGGCAGGCCACCATTTACGCCGCTATGTTCATCATAACGCTTGCCCCAGATTTCATTGATCACAGCCTGAGCCAACTCGGCGCTGCGCACTCTATGCAGGGTCTGCGCCGCATGATCGCTTTGGGGAAACAGCACGCTGGTCAGCAGCACCAGGGCGATACCGAGCACCAACATGCCGATCACCAGCTCTATCAGGGTGAATCCCCGCGCTTTAGCCCTCATGGATATAGCCCTCGGACTCTATGGCGATAGTCAGGGTTTCATCGGCAACCACTGAGAGGCAGGCGCCATTGCAGGCAAGGTTGGTGCGGCCCAAAGCATCAAACTGGATCTGAAAACTGTCAGCGCCGTTACTTTGAAGCAGTATCCGGGTATTACGCGGCAAGCTTTCGGCGCTATTACTGCGGATAAGGGTCGCGCAATCCTGGGTCAAGTGGCTGAGTTGATAAGCGCCGCTGCTGATAGTGAGTCGATAACAGCGGTCGGGATTATTGAGTGCCAACATCTGGGTCTTTTGCAGCTCGGCAATCAACTCCTGTCGCAGCGTCCAGGCACTGTAACTACTGGAGGATACCAATTTGGGCAGCACCACGACGGAAAGTATGGCCAGCAACATGATAGTCACTACCAACTCCACCAGAGTAAATCCCCGGGTGCCTGTCCCCTTGGTCACAGCCATATGATTTCCCGCCAATTCCATACTCAGTCAAGTATGGCAAATAAGCTCAATAGTTTGAATCCTGACGTAAAAAAGGCCTGCTTGGCAGGCCTTTTCAGCTACAGGCTATTAGCAGCCTGTAGTAACTGCATTCACAGTAATTGGACCATATGAGGTAAGATTGTTGATGTACTCAACATAGCAAGTTCCAGGCTCATTCGCGGCCTTGGGGCTATTGCTTCCCTGGGGATAAAAGTAAATCGTTTTGGCTTGAGAATCTTCAACATAAAGCCATTCGCTTGAGGTACCTGTATCAGAAGCATTGATATCCAATGCATTGGCTAAAGAGTCAGCCCATTGAGGAAGTGCGTGCCCATAGTTCAACAACACTGAGTTACCTGCATCCACAATTACACTCGGAGCAGAAGAAGCATCCGAGGCAACTTTTTCATTGCCGGCAATCAAGGATTTGGAGTTAACCAAAGTATCAGCCCCTTTGATAGCAGCCTCCAAACCTTTAATCGTTGAAGCTCTGGCATCAGACTGTAGATTCAAAAATTTAGGCGCAGCAGTGACTGCCAAGATCCCCAAAATGATAATCACCACCACTAATTCAATTAGTGTAAAACCTTGTTGTTTATTCATTTTTATTCCTCTTTATTAGCAGCCTGTTTTTTCAACATGGTAGCTAGGCAAAACGCCTTTTGCTGTGGATTGGAGATATTCCACCCAACATTTAGCAGTATCTGAAGGTGTCAGGTCTGCTGGGTGAATAATTGCTGCATCTGTCAGTGTCGTCGTAACTGAAGGTGCTCCGATAATGGTCCACTCCGAGGAGTCAATATCCAGAATTACAGCCAAATCTGCTTGATTCTGCTGAATATAGCCAAACGCAACGTTAGCACTGATGTCATCACTGGCATCAGCATTTCCTTTATCATCAAGGATGATTGAAGCTGTCGCTGCCCCCTCTTTGCCTTGAATGGCTGCCTTGGAATACACCATGGCATTGGCTCCCTGAAGTGCCGCTTTCATTCCCTGGAGAGTGGACTCCCTGGCATCGGATTGCAGATTGATAAACTTGGGCGCTGCTACCACAGCTAAAATACCGAGAATGATGATCACCACCACCAATTCTATCAAGGTGAAACCTTGTTGTTTTCGCATAGCGCTTTCCTTTGGTTCAAAAAATACAATTCAATCAGTTGCTGAAACTCAAGACCTGGCCGGTTCCCGGGTTATAGGTAATACCCTTGGCGCCTGTGGTGTTGAGATCCGGCGCCGGTGTTGCCACGCCTGAACTTTGGTTCAGTGCCAATGATGCCACCTGATGGTAAACACAGAGATCCAGCCCGGTTATTAAAGTACCGTCAATAGCTGTAGCACTTACACCTGCACCATCCAGGGCTCTGACGGTATAACGTTGTTCTCTGGCGTCAGCGGTATAGAGCACATTCTTAGGCGCACTCTGCAGTACTGTGTTGAACACTTGCTGGCAACTGGCATCATCCATGGAAGTGGCCGAAGTATTGCCAGTGCCGGTTGGATAACCGAAACGGGTGTCCAAAGACACGGAAATACCATCGAGGAGCACTGACGTATTACGGCGACCATCAACCTCCCATTGGGAGCGTACAAAACTCACCGCCGTAGCCAGGCCGCCCGTCACGCCTTCGAGGCTGGCATCCTCGGCATCATCTGTCACATTCAAAAAACGCGGAATAGCAGTTGCGGCCAGCAGGCCCAGGATAACTATTACTATCACCAACTCGATTAACGAGAAGCCTTGCATCTGTCGTTTCATCTAGGTTTCCTCCACCTGTTCGCCATGGATATTAGCAGCTCCGTTAAGATAAAAAACCATTTAGTCAATAATCTGTATTTGACGTCAAAAAAATGACCCTTCCAGTGTCCAACTGATAGCTCAGACTGTCACCGGCGGGGCTCAAATAACGGCAGCTTTGATCCCGGTTGATAAACTGAGCTTGAATCACCGCCTTATCCGGTATACCTCCCAGAAGCTGCTGCCAAAGCACCTCGCAGCCTTTGTCATCCCGGCTGGGTGCCTGTGGCCAACCGGCCTGATTCATTGCCAATGGACTAGGTTGCACCTCGTGATCCAATGTGTGCCAATCCAATTGCATCTGTTCAGGGCGCCCCAAACGCAACCACTGGGATCTCACCATGGCCAATACATTCAGCAACCTGTGGTGTTCAAGCTGCAGCCCTCTGGCCGATACCTTGTCCACAGCAGAAAAATAACGCATTCCCAACACCGCCAAAATAATCAGCAAAATCAACAGCGCCGCCAGACTGGCAAAGGTTCGCAGCAGATCTTCCTCAGCCTGATGCTGGCTTGGCATCAGCCGCCTCCCTTGACCACATTGAGCATGTCCCACATAGGCAGATAAATACCCAGCGCCAGGATTAACACGACAACTGCCACTATGCCGATCAAAATAGGTTCCAGCCTGGCGGTGAGGTTCTTGAGGTCATAATCTACCTCACCCTCATAAAAATCGGCGGCATCATTGAGTAGCTGATCTATGCGGCCGGTTTCCTCCCCAACCGCCACCATCTGCAACACCAGAGGCGTAAACAACTGACTCTGATTGGAAACCCTCAGCATAGATTCCCCCGCTTCGACCCCGCGGCGCATGTTGACGATTCTGTCGTGCATATAACTGTTATCCACAGCGTCGGCCACCAAGCTGAGCGCCTGAGTCATGGGCACCCCGGCGCTCAACATCATGGCGAAACTACGGCAATAACGAGCCAGGGTCGAGCGCTCTATGATGGAACCCACCGCCGGAATATGCAGCTTCCAGCGATCCCACTGCTTTTCCCCCTGCTCGGTTTTGTGCCAATAACTCACCCCGAGTACAGTTACCACCAGCGCCACCAGCATCAAGGGCCAATAATTGACAAACAGGTTGGAAGTACCGATAAGCAACCGGGTCGCCCAGGGTAATTCTGCACCGAAGCGGGAAAACATTTCGGCGAACTTGGGGATCACCATAATATTGAGGATCACCAGTGCCAGCACCACCGCCAACAGAACAAACATGGGGTAACGCATGGCAGATTTGATCCGTCTGCGGGTTTCCTGCTCCCGCTCGATATAACCGGACAACTGCAAAAAGGCATCTTCCAGTTTGCCGGTGTTTTCTCCCACATGCACCATGGAGACGAACAAGGCGTCGAACACGTCCGGATGATGGTTCATCGCCGACGACAGCGGCCGCCCGGCGGTCAACTGCTCTGAGACATCCTGCAACGCCTCTTTCATCCGCTTGGAGTGGGTGGTCTCCGCCAGCCCGGCAATGGCGCGCAGAATAGGAATGCCGGAGCGGGTCAGGGAATACATCTGCCGAGTAAAGATCTGCAGCTCATCCAGACTGACTCTGCGTTTGAGTAGGCCCTTGAGGCTAAGATCCCGGCCCGCTTTGACCTCATTGAGTTCCAGCGGGATCACGGCTCTGGCCAGCAGTTGATCGGCCGCCGCACTCTCGGAGGCGGCATCCAGCTGCCCTTTTACCTGTTCACCGCCGGCATCCCGGCCCCGATAGGCATAAAGCGGCATAATCAGACCTCATCCCTAGCCATCATCTCGGCTGCCAACGGCACCTGAGCTTCAGAGACATCTTCCACCAACTTGGCGACCTCTTCTATGGTTGTCAGGCCAGAGTGCAAATATGCCAGTGCCGATTCAGCCAGCGGGGTAAACTGCTCGCTGGCGTAAGCAGCGCGGGCAAATTCATGGGGATTACCGCTGCGCATAGCCTCTATCATGGTTTCATCCAGTTCGAGGATCTCAAATACCCCAATACGACCGCGATAACCTGTGCCGGAGCAGCTTTGACACCCTGTGCCCACTCTGAGCCTGGCATCGGAAAAGTCGCGCTTGCTGATGCTCTGGAGCCAGACCCTGTCCTGCGGCGTGAGTTGATAATCTGTGGCGCAGTTCTTACACACCCGCCGCACCAGGCGCTGGGCGATAATGACTCTAAGGGCACTGGCCACCAAATAACTGGCCGCCCCCATATCGAGCAAACGCAGGGCGCTGGTAATGGCATCATTGGTGTGCAGGGTCGAGAGCACGAAGTGACCTGTCAGGGCACCACGCAAGCCGATTTCGACGGTTTCCTGATCCCGCATCTCCCCCACCATTATGATGTCGGGGTCCTGGCGCAGGGTGGTGCGCAGTACGTTGGAAAAATCCAGGCCTATCTTGTGATTGACCTGTACCTGGTTGATCCGCGGCAGTTGATATTCCACCGGATCTTCCACGGTAATAATCTTACTCTCAGCCTTGTTCAGTTCACTGAGAATGCCATAAAGTGTAGTGGTCTTGCCCGAACCTGTAGGGCCTGTGACCAACAACATGCCGTGGGGGCGTTTTATCTGCCGCCGTACCCGCTCGAGAATATGCGGCGGCATCCCGGTTTCATTCAGGGTCAAGAGGCCGGCCGATTGGTCCAACAGTCGCATCACCACAGACTCACCGTGATAGATGGGCATGGTAGACATACGCACATCTATCTGATGACCTTTGATTTCAATATGAAAACGGCCATCCTGGGGCAAACGTTTTTCCGAGATATCCAAACCGGCCATCAGCTTGAGCCTAAGCACCAGCGCCGCGGCAATATTGACCTCTTTGAGCACGTTTTCCTGCAACAGACCATCCACCCGCTGGCGGATCCTGAGCGACTTGTCGCCGGGTTCAATGTGAATATCCGAGGCGCGGATCTGCACCGCATCCTCGAAAATTGACTGCAACAACTTAACCACTGTGGTCTCGTTGTCGCTGTCGCCTTCGGTCAAACTGGCGAGATCGAACTGATCATCGGCAGCGTATTCTTCCTCCAGCTTACCGGCCATCTGGGCAATGTGACCGGTGCGGCGATAGAGGTTGTCAAAAGCATCAAACAGCTGTTGCTCCTTGACCACCGCCAGTTTCAGGCGTCTTGGCGCCAACAGCACATCCAGTTCATCCAACGCCTGCAGATCGGCCGGATCGCTCATAGCCACCAGCACGGAATCCTTGTCGGCCTCAATCACCAAGGCTCGAAAACGCCGGGCCTGCACTTCGGACAAGAGGTTGACTACCTCAGCAGGAATGGGGCGCTTGCTGATATCGATAAAGGGAATATTCAACTGATGAGAGAGAAACTGCAGCAGCTGTTCCTCGCTGATAAAATCCATGTCTATCAGGGTGCGTCCCAGCTTGCGGCCGGTTTGTTTTTGTTGTGACAGCGCGTTTTGCAGCTGCACCTCGCTGATAATCTGCTCCTGTACCAGGAGGTCACCGAGGCGCATTTTTAACTTGGGTTTCACTGGCGGCCTCCTATCTGGGCGAGTCGGTTTTCTATGTAATCACGGGCATCCGCGGACAAGCCCTGGCGCTTGAGAGCTTCCTGATAACTGGCCTTGGCGGCGTCATAATCGCCACTTGCATCCTGGGCATAGGCCAGCCCCAACCACCAGCGTCCCTGAGAGGCATCCTGCTGAATTAGGCTAAGATAACTTTGCTGTACCAAGGGCCAATCTTTGAGGCTTTGACCTATTTCTGCCTGCAGCAGCCATTTTTCTCGGCCAAGCTCGCTGCCATAGGCTACCTGTTGCAAACTGGCAAGAGCCAGAGGCAACTCGCTGCGAGCCTTTTGCACCCGGGCCAGCAACAACCAAAACACAGGTTGCTGCGGATAACGCTCGGCGCCTTGACGCAGCAGTACTGCCGCCTTGTCCAATTCGCCGCGGCCATAAAACAGCGCCGCCAGCTCCTGACGGGCACTGTGGTTGGCATCATTCAAGCGTAAGGCTTCGGCATAGGCCGACATTGCCTTGTCAATCTGGCCCAGCTCCTTGGCCTGTTGTCCCTGTTGTAACTTTTTCTGCGACAGCTCTGCCGGGGTCAGAGAAACCTGAGTCACGCTCATTTTCGTCTGGCTTGGTTTAGCAGCCGCTGATCTGGATTGGGTTATCCGGCCACTCTCATTGGAGCTGGGCTTCTGCTCCAAGCCTGACTTTTCATTGCGACCCGGTGTTTTTATTTGTGCTGACTGAGATGGCTCTTGTCCAGCCTCCTGTCCGAGCGGCTCTGCCTTGGCTGCCCAGCGTTCGGTTGCTGTGCTGGTTTCAAGGCTGTCATCGGCTAGGTTTGAGTTTAAGCTGCCTGTTTCTGAGCCATACATTTCAGTTTTTTTTGTTTCAAAGGCTGAGCCTTGAGCATTCAAGCCTGCATTAGAACCTTTGGGTTGTTCACTTGGAGCCATACTCTTGCTGGGCAGTTGTAGCGCCGAGATCTGCGCCTCAGGCTCCAAATTTAATCTATCACTGCCATCGGCAGCGCTTGAAACTGCCCTCGGCTGTGGCCGATTTCGGCCCGTGGGCCCAGGCTCATAAGGCACAGTCTGCGATGGCTCGGCTCGGTTGCCACTAAAGTTTTGAGTTTGATTTTGGGTTTGGGATGAGCTTGAGTTGTCATCACCCAGATAACCGCCCAACCATAACCCCAGCGCCAACAGAGAGATGCCAAGCAGCGTGCCTCCCAGCAGCAACCACCAGGGATTGGCCGCCGCGTGACTGGCCTGCCCTATCGGCACATGAGCTAAGTTGTGCGGCTGCTGGCGTTTATCCAGATCTTTGAGCATCTGATTGACCACGCTCATAGTCCGGCTCCCTTCATGGCATAAACCCCGACAGAGGCGCCGACTGAAGCAAGGAGCAGCACCAGAGTCGGCCAAAACCAACGCCAGTTGCCAGGATGAGAAGCATCTTCGGTATCCTTGATGGCGCCCTTGATATGCGTAGATGTCACTTGCTGTTTACCTTCGCCGAAACAGAGCAGCAGCGCCTTGTGCGCCAAAATATTCACCAATCTGGGGATCCCTCTGGCGGCAATGGCAATACGCTTACTGTCTGCGGCGCTGAATAACGCCGGTCCCTGATAGCCGGCCACTGCCAATCTGTGGCGCAGATAGGCGTAGACTTCATCCCGGGTCAGCGGCCGCAAGCGATAGCTGAAAGTGATCCTCTGGCGTAACTGGCGAAACTCTTGCTGCGCCAAGCGCGCATCAAGCTCGGGCTGGCCGAAGATCACCACTTGCAGCAGCTTGCGACTCTCGGTTTCCAGATTGGTCAACAGCCGCAATGCTTCCAGGCTCTCATCCGGCAGAGCTTGGGCTTCATCAAGCAGCAAAACGATATTAAGCCCCTGAACACTGAGCGCCAGCAGCTGCTGCTGAATAAGGCCACTGAGTTGCTGCTGATCTTTAATCTCATTCACAGCAATTCCCAGCTCTTCGGCAATCGCCAGCCTGAGTTCTGCCGGTGTCAAATAAGGATTGGGCAACCAGGCGCAGCGAAACTGTTGCGGCAGCTCGTTGAGCAGTTTACGGCACAGCAAAGTTTTGCCGGTTCCCACCTCGCCGGTGACCTTGATAAAACCTTCACCGGTTTGCAGCGCCACCTGCAATACTTGCAAGGCCTCCACATGGGGAGCCAACCCCAGGAAAAAACCTGTATTGGGGGTCAGGGCAAAAGGCATGCTCTGCATGCCAAAATGCTGCAGATACATAGTGGCCGTTATTCCTGTGGATACCAGCGGTCGAGCAAGCTCTGGGAACGTTGCAGCTCTTTTTGCCAGGTGCCATCAACCACCACGGTCGGCTTGAGCAAAATCACCAGCTCTGTCTTGCGCTTTAACTTACTGCGGTTGGTAAAGGCTTCACCGATAAAGGGAATATCGCCAAGCAGCGGCACCTTGGATACCACTTCGGTATTCTCGCTCTTCATCAGGCCGCCTATCACCACCACATCACCGGAAAGCGCCTTGATGACAGTATCGGACTCACGGATTTCACTCCGGGCCAAGGGCAGATCCAACGAAGAGTCACTGATCTTGATGCTCTTGTTCTGCTCTTTCACATCCGTGACTGAAGGATGCACATGCAGCAGCACACTGCCGTCTTTGTCTATCTGAGGCGTCACGTCCAGAGCAATCCCCGAGAAAAAGGGCGTCAACTCCACCTCAGGCGATGTCACCGGCGTGGTACTGGCCACAGTGGTGGAGGAGACATCCGTGACAAAGTATTCATCACGGCCAACTTTGATCACCGCCTTCTGGTTGTTGGACGCTGTCACTCTGGGGCTTGAGAGCACATCGACATCGCCTTGGGTATCCAGCAGGGTAATCATAGCGGCGAAATCTGTGCCTTTGAGTGATAAAGAGGTCACCCCTCCTATGGCCTCGGTGATCTGATTGCCAAACGAGCCCTCGCTGGTGCCAAAATTAACCTTGGTGTTACCGTCAGCCAAAGCGCTGCCAAGCACATCCTGCCATTGGATCCCCTGCTGATAACCATCGGAGAGGGTCACTTCGAGGATCTTGGCTTCCAAAATAACCTGCCGCTGCAAATGGCTCTCAGCGGTGGCAAGGAAACTGCGAATTTGCCGCAGCTCATCCGGATTGGCTCTGACGGTTACCAAGCCGGCCTGAGGTGTCACCACCACTGAGCGGCCATCACCGCTGTTGCCCAGAATCGATTCCAGGGTCTTTTGCAGCTCGCCCCAGAAATCTGTCTTGGTGCGGGAACTGATAAAGGTGCCGTTGGTGTTATTGCTGTTCTGGTTGTTGCTATTATTATTGTTGTTATTGCCAAAACCACTGTTGTTATTGTTGTTCAGGCCGTTATTGTTCTGGTTGCTATTGCTGTTGTTGTTATTGTTGTCAGAGATCCTTCCCGAGCTGACCGAGGTCAGCGACAGGCCAATGCGTTCCATATAGAGGTAATTGACCGGGAAAGTCTCGGTTCTCAGCCCAGCGGGATAGACCCTCAAGACTCGTCCTTCCCGACTGATCTCATAACCGTAAATATCCTGCACTACCTGCAAGGCTTCACTCAGGGTCACGCCCTTGAGCGACAGAGAGATATTGCCGCTCACTTGCGGGTGCACAGCCACGCTGAAGGGGGTGCCTTCCACCAGACTCGGGAAAAACACCCTGGCATCGACATCATTGGCCGAAACATCGAAACGCCGCTCGGTCTGCATAGGTGCGGCCAGCCCAGCCAGAAGACCATCGGCATTCAACTCCTGCTGCACACCGGGAGGCAAGCTGGCCGGAGGGGGCACTACTGCCCTGGCGCTTTGCTGCGCCATGGAATCACGCAGTGCCTCCTTGGAGGCGGCTGGATTGGGCCTATCCGTGGTTTGGCAGGCCGCCAGGCCCAAAGCCAACAACGGCAGCATACAGACGAGTCTGGTTTTCATTAATGTTTTTCCTTGCGCTCGGTAATCGCTTGAAACAGATAGAGTCGGCGACCATCGGCCAGCAAAACGCTGTCCTGATAGATACGGCTTAACACCACTCCCTGAACTCTGTCCCCCTGGCGGTAAATTTGGTTATTGATCACGGCCCGCTTGCCCTGAGGTCCATTGAGCAAACTACTCAGCACCAGGCCCTGTCCGCCCAGCTCTTTGGCCGGAGCGATCAGCCCCTGCGCCGGCATGGTCGGGTCCCGCAAGCTGGCGGCAACGAGATCCTGGCTACAGAGCAGCGCCAGTAAGATTAAGCCTTTAGCGGGAAGATGCCACACTGATAAAGTCCTCATTGATGCTGAGCGTGTATAACTCAAGTTGCACACTGGCCTTGGGATACTCAGACACCCGGTAATCCAGGCGCTTCCAATAAAGCTTGTCCGGCATCTTCTCTACCGCCTGTACAAACTTGAGCACGGCGAAATAGTCACCTTCCAGCTCCAGCACTATGCCGTGGCTGTAAAGGTTCATCTGCTGTTCATCGGCTTTGCCTACCACCAGCAAAGGGGTTGGGGCGACAGACTTGAAGCCGGTCAGCTGTATTCCCTGCACCCGTTCCAGCAAGGCGGTAAGCAATGACGGCATATAACTGGCGGGCACCATGTCAACCATCTGGCTGTCCAGCTGTTGATCCAGCGCAGCGATATCACGATTCACTTGCGCCAAACTTGCCTTGAGCGGCGTATCAGGGTCTTCCGCCAGGCGTTGGCGATAAAGCGCCAGCTGTTGTTGGCTGAGCTTGATGCTACTCTGGCCGGCATGCAGCCGTTGCAAATTGCTCTGGCGCTCCAGCCAAAAAGACTCCAGCGGCAGATACAGCAGCAAGAACAGCACCAACATGCTGACTCCCGACACCATGCCTCTCTCTCTTTGACTCAAACCATCAAAGGCTTGGCCCAGACGCCGAAGGAAATTCATTTCTTCACCTCCCGGGCTTCACTGGTCAGAACGAAGGCCAATGGCTGGCCTGGCTCCCGAGCCATAGTCATGGAAGCAAACGAGCGCCCTCTCAGACTCTCGGTTTGTTTGAGCTTGTCTATCCAGCGCGGCAGACTCTGCGGATATTGGCCGAAACCTTCAAACGCCAGTTTGCCTTCTTCAAGTTTGATGCGACTCAGCCACACACTGCCATCGGACACTTGAGCCAACTCCTGCAACACAGGCGCAAAGCCCTTGGAGGTCATGCGCTCCCGCTGCCCAAGTTCGGTCAGCAGCAAGCCCTTGAGCTCCCGCTCCTGAGTACGGCGCTCCAGCTCAACGACCAGCTCGGCACTAGGGCGACGCTTGGCCAATTCGGCTTCCAGTTGTTGTTTTTCGCTCTCCAAGGCCTGGCGCTGCAACTCAACCTCAAGCAACTGCCTGGACACTTGCGTTTGCTGCCACCATCCCAAGCCGATAAGCGAAAGCCCCAGTAACAAGAGCACGCCTGCAATAGCCAACAAACGGGCGAAACTGAGCCTTAACCTTGGGGGCAAGAGAGAAGGCGAATAGAGATTGACCCGGGTCTTGCTCATTTACTCCCCCGCTTAAATTCCTGATAGCTGAGTTCAGCCATTTTCATGCCGACATCCATGCCATCTACCGGACGCACTTGTTGATTAAAGTTACGGGATATCAACTGAGCCAAGGCATAGGTTTGCCCCTGAACCATAATGTCAATCGAGGCCACCGGCGCTTGCCTGAGCTGACTTTCAAAAAAGTCCATCGAGCGCTGGATCTCCAGGCTGAGGGTATCGGCAACGCCGAACCCCAAGGATTCGGCATCGGTCTGATGCAATTCAGAAAATCCGCGAATGCGCCGCTGCATATAGAGCTCACCCTCGCGAACCACAGTGAGTAATAACTCCTGTCCAGGCACTTGGCTTATCACCAGCCTGGCTAAAGGATCTTGGTTAAAGAGGTTAGTGGGCAGTAACTCTTCGATGCTAATCCCCACCAACTGCATACCTGCCTTATCTATTTCCTGGGCCAAGGCAGACAAGCGACTGTGGGAACAGACGACAACATTGAGTTTGTCACTGCTTTTAATCGGCGATTCGAAGTAATCCAAATGGATATCGGTTGGCGGCGTGCTGACCATATCCTTGACCGCCCATACCAATGCCTGAGCCATCTCATCGGCTTCAACCTTGGGCCGGTCGGCACTCAAAAGCTGATAACGACCAAAACCTAGAGCCAACTGTAATTTTGAAGGGCCAAAATCGGCATAAACCGCGGAAAACAGTGAATTCCAATCATCTTTGTGCAGTGGATAGCAATGACAAAGGGCTCTTTGATCGTCATTTTCCGGGCGAAAGACCCAGGCGTGATTGGCAGCAAGGAACACCCCGGTATTGCTACCGGATTGAGGCGCGCCAAAGTTGAAAAGACGACTGATGAATGACTTGTTCGTCATAAGAAACCCTGAGTCCCTGTGAAAACGGCAGCGTTTATCGTACCCATAAGGTTATGAACTTGCTGCCAATTTAAAGTTAAGTCAATATTTTGGCATGTTCATTCTAAACACTAATCAATTCATTTTATAGGCAAATATTATTAAACTGAGAGCTGTCCTAAAGATAGGCTCAGCAAGGCCGGCAGACAAATCCAGCCTGTAGTAACCCGGAACTCTTTCTTGATCAGGCTGTTGCCGGCATAGGCTCGCTGAACCAGCTTCCCTGAGCGGCGCTGACTCCGAGTATTCTCAGTGTCTGCCACTCTTCAAACAACTCCACCCCTTCGGCGCAAACCTGCACTTCGGTACGGTAGAGTCCACCTATCAGGCTACGAACAAACAGCTGGTTTTCGGGTCGTAGATGGATCTGCCGCACTATGGATCTGTGCAGCTTAATCAGTTGGAAACCTGTGTCCTGAATATATTGGGTGCTGATCACCTGCTGACCCACATGATCGACACACAGGCGCGCGCCCATCTTGCGGATCATCTGCAGCCTGGAGGCGATTTTCTCCTGATTGGGCGCCGCGATATCTTCACTGACCTCGAAGATCAGCCTGCCGGTCAGGTCCCGGTATTCCAGCAAGGTGGTACGCAACCAGCGAATAAAGGCTCGGCTCATCAGCGAATCCAGACTCAGGTTGATGCTGAAACAAACCTTCTTGTCCGGCTCACTTGGCAGCAACTCAAACAAGACTCTTTCCAGAGTCTGACGCTCAATTTGCGGCATCAGGCCACATTTAACCGCCATAGGCAAAAATAGGGTCGCCCGCACCAGATTACCTTCGGGATCCCTGGCTCGGGTAAACACTTCTCTGTGATGCAGCTTGCCGTCACAATCCATCACGGGCTGGGTATAAGCCAGAAATCGCTTATTGACCAAGGCCATTTCCAGAAAGCTGCGCCAGCGTACCGAGCCCTTGGCAAACTCCTGATCTACCGCGCCCTTATCATACATAAACCAGGTATTGATCCCCTGCAACTGCGCCGCTCTCAGGGCCATTTCCGCCTCTTCCAGCAGTTGCTGATGACCATCACCCACTTTGAAATAAGCGCCGCCGAGATGATAGAAGTTGTCGGCGTTGTCCAGCTTGGGCAATACCTGGCTTTGGCAGACTTTTAACAAGCGGATTGCCAGTTGATCAGCCTCAGCCAGGGAAATTTGGGTCACCACTATTGCAAACTGGTTATGGGAACGACGGGCAAAAAAGCTGTTGGGCTGTGACTGTAGTATCTGGCTGATGCCATTAACGTTTTGTCTAAGCAGTTCCAGCGTCAGACTGTCCCCCATTTTTTGTTGCAGCAGATCCAGATCTTCCAGCTCCAACAGATAGAGCACCCCATGGGCTATCATGCCCTGCTCATTGCTCAGGGCATCGAGGCGATTCTTGAGAAACAGACGATTACCTATACGAGTGTCGGGATCCAGAAAGGTATTGCTGCGGATAAACTTGTCAAATCTGGCACGTTCTTTCTGGGCATCGGCCAGCTCTTCCAGCAAACGACTGAGAGCACGGTTAATCAACCTGGGTTTACCCTTGCCCGGCATCGCCTGCGCTTTTTCGTGCTCACCCAGGAGAATCAAACGGCTGCGCTGTGCCAGCTCTTCAATGCCCTCCAGTTGCCGCGAATACCAGAGATAACCAAAGCGGACAAACGCCAGCACGGCCCCCACGCCAAGTAGAATTATCAAGACTTCATACCAACCTGGTCTGTGCTGAGAAAACGGCTGCGGCAGTTCCAGCTCCATACGAAACTCAGGGTTATTCTTCAACGAAGATTGATAGCGCACCAGATTTTCTGTAGCGATATTGCCTTTATATTCAAATAGTAATTTATCATGATGCCAGAGCTTAAAACTGGCAGCATTGTAGGCAATTAACATGGGAGGCAGCCAGGACTCCAGCTCCCAGTTACTGCCGGAGTGGTATTGATTGGCCAGCATGGTTTCCAGCTCCGTGACCTTCTGTTGCTGGAACTTATAAGTCAGCTGCAGAAAACTCATCATGGCGCAGAGCAGAAACACAAATGCCACTATCGTCAGCGACAAGAGCCAAAAACTGGTGAGCTTTTTTGTGAGAATACGGGTGAGTTTCATCGAGGGCGATCCTGCCAGTCTTATTCTTCTTCTTGGGGGTGAGCCGCCTCACTGCGGGAACTCAACTTGCTGATTATTCAGCAGCCATACGCAAAAGGCAACCAACAAGCAGCATAGACCAGAAAATGCCCCGTTTGCCTTGCAAAAACAACAAAGGGGCCAACAAGGCCCCTTTGGAATAAAGCTGCTATCAGACTTCCGGGTATTGCGGCAGTGTGTCTATCTGCGCTACCCCAGAGTCTATGGCTGCTTGTGCCACAGCCTTGGCGACTTTAGGCAGCAACCTTGGGTCCATCGGCTTGGGCAACACATACTGAGGGCCAAAGCTCAACTCGTTGACATTGGGATAAGCCACCAACACAGATTCAGGCACTGGCTCCTTGGCCAGTTCGGCAATGGCGTAAACCGCGGCTATCTTCATCTCATCATTGATGCGGCTGGCACGCACATCCAGGGCGCCACGGAAGATGAATGGGAAACATAGCACATTGTTGACCTGGTTGGGATAGTCGCTGCGACCGGTTCCCATGATCAGATCCTTACGTATCTCATGGGCCAGCTCAGGCTTGATCTCGGGATCCGGGTTGGAGCAGGCGAAGATCACCGGCTTCTCGGCCATCATGGCCACTTCCTCGGCGCCGAGAACATCTGGGCCAGACAGCCCCAGGAACACATCAGCCCCCTTGATCACATCCTGCAAGGTGCGCTTGTCTGTGTTGTTGGCAAACAGCGCCTTGTACTCGTTGAGATCTTCGCGGCGAGTATGAATCACGCCCTTTCTATCCAGCATGTAGACATTTTCACGCTGGGCACCACACTTGACCAACATGCTCATACAGGCGATAGCCGCTGCGCCTGCGCCCATACAGACAAACACTGCTTCTTCAAGCTTCTTGCCCTGGATCTCGAGGGCGTTGATCATCCCGGCAGCGGTGACAATTGCCGTACCGTGCTGATCATCATGAAACACAGGAACCTGACAGCGCTCGATCAGTTCACGCTCAATTTCAAAGCACTCTGGCGCCTTGATATCTTCCAGGTTGATACCGCCAAAGGAGTCGGCAATCGCTTCGACCGTATGAATAAACTCTTCAGCTGTGCGGTGTTTTACTTCGATATCTGTGGCGTCGATATTGGCAAAGTGCTTGAACAGCAAAGCCTTTCCTTCCATTACCGGCTTGGATGGCAAGGGGCCGAGGTTACCCAGCCCCAAAATGGCGGTGCCGTTGGAGATTACAGCAACCGTGTTGCCCTTGTTGGTGTATCTGTACGCATTGGCAGGATTGGAAGCGATTTCACGTACCGGTTCTGCCACCCCAGGGCTATAGGCCAAAGCCAAATCCATACTGGTCTCGGCGGGCTTGGTCAGCATCACTGCGGTTTTGCCTGGAACGGGGAACTCATGGTAATCGAGCGCTTTTTGACGGAAATCTGTCATTTTAAAATCCTGAAATGCGGAATGATATTAAGTAAAAACCGTACAAACACAGGTCTGGATCACTGCAAAATTCCTTTCACAGTGACTCAAATCACAAGGCGCTAAAGATACGCGAAAAGGCGCGATTTTAAAACAGTGTATGGCAAATTTTCCACTTAAGTCAGGTATTTTGCTTCTAAGGGGGATTTTCGAAACTTATCTGTGAAGGATGGCTGACGATAATCTGCCACTTTTTGTAGGAAAAATACAACTTACCCCGCACCACAACGGCTCTTTTGAGCGAGTTCAGCGCTAAAACCTTGCTAAAATTACCAGATCCGGCCTGAAGTATGCCAACATAGAAGTTATCGTCCAGAATAAGCCACAAATACTGTCCCTTTCTTTCAAAATCTGTCACCACACCTCTGACCAGCCGGTACTGATTTAAATCCTGCTGACCGATAGCCGAAGTCGCCTTGGGCGCATAGTCTTCAAACTGCCACAAGCCTGCATTCTGAGTGCGCGCTTGCTGCTCCAACTCGGCAAAGCATTCCCAAAATGGATGTTCCTGGAAGACCCTGGCCATCGCAAAACCCTGTTGCAGTAGTTCCTGCTGCAACAATAATCCATTCGGAGTAAAGACATAGGCCAAGGTGCGACCATAGGGATCCAACTTGGTTGGGCCAAACATCAGCGCCAGCTCATCACCCACTTTGAGCTTAGAGGCGACAAAGGCCCTGGCCTCCATGCTGTAGGGTTGAGAGAGCCCCGGATACTGATGATCTATCTCAGGAGCATTAACACCTATCAAGCGTATCAGGCGGCCATCTTTGAGTGTGAGGGTATCGCCATCATTGATATAAGCGAGTGTGACCTTTTCGCTGGCTGTATAGGGAATACACAAGTTGTCGGCTATGTTGGCCTGCGCCGATCCCAAAGACAGCAAACTGCCCAGCAGCAACAGGCAATTCATCAAGTAACGACCGAGCCAAAAGCGAGTGCCCAAGCCTGAGTTAGTATGGTTCCATTGAGATATCATAGCGCCTCCCTTGGCAGTGTTTCTTCTTGGCCGCCCCGACTCACAGTGCAAAATCCTTTTTAACTTTTAACGCAGCCTGCTAGCCTCGGCTCAAGGTGATATCCGAAACATAACCATGAACGCAGTTTTGTAAGGCGTTACTTAGCATGCCTGCCGCTTCATCGGCAGTCATAAAGCTCGACGTATCCACCAACTTACCGCTGCTGGGCCAAAAACCGGTTGCCATTCCGCCGGGGTAGACGGCTATCAGCTTTATCTTGCTACCCTTGAGCTCCAAGCGCAGGGACTCCAGCATGCCTCTGACGGCCCATTTTACCGCGCAGTAACTGCTCTCTCCTGCCTTGGGTTGCAGCGCCGCGGTAGACATGACAATCACCAGTGTCATGCTCTCTTGCCGCCAACGAGCCAGCATGGCTCTGAGCAACAGCAGAGTGGACAGCAGATTATTGTCGATAAGAGCCTTGATATCAGTCGGAGACTGAGTTTCCAGGTTACCAAAGCAGCCGCTGCCGGCGCAGTGCAGCAGCATTTCAGGGGCCTCGCCTAAGCTATCGAGCAGAGCCTCAATCGCGCTTGGATTGGTTAAATCTGTTGTTTGGTAACTGACACCGGGCAACTCTGCCGCCAACTGTTGCAACCTCTGTTCACTGCGGCCGGTTAACAGCAAGGACTCACCTTCAGCATGATAGCGTCTCGCCAGCGCAGCCCCCAAGCCACTGCTGGCCCCGGTGATCAATTTCATTTGTTTTGTTCTCCAACTTCAGATGGGGATTGCGGCAGAGGCCGATAGGTTTGGCTTTGCCAGTCAAATTGATAGGTCTTGCCTTGCCATTGATACAAGGTGCGATTAGCTTCTTGTATCACCCTGGCATTGGCCGGTAGGCTGGCGCGACTCTCTGTATCTGCCAAGGTTTCGAAGTGAGTCGTTACTCGCTGCGGTGGCGCAACCACCACTGGCTCCGGCTTGGGTTGCCTGCGATATACATAGGGACGCTGCCAGCGATCTCTGTACCAAGGATCATCCCACTGCCAGCGATTCCATGGGTCATAACGCCAGGGCGATAGCCAGGGATTGTTAACGCCCCAATACAGGCCCCAGTGACTCCGTGAGCCATGGTTATGGTAGCGGTTATAATCTCCTCTGTGAATATCACCCTGATAGTGGTGCTCGGCATGGGAGTTATCCCAGGCAGCAGCCACCTGTGGCAAACTCATCAGTATCAGACTCAGGAAAATAGCTCGTTTCATATAACCTCCAGGCTTCAAGGCCCGCAGCTTTCATGCTACTACGGCTTACTCCCGGATTCATCACAGAATCGCAGGCGAAATAAAGATGACTCAGCGTACATTCAGCCAAGAGTTACCTGGTCATCTCTGGCCGCGGCAGCAATCTGTGGCAGGATCCGACTTCGACAGGCCCCGGCATGCTTGCTGCCAGAGGCCTTGAACGCCGATTAATCTGCAAGCCAGAGTGCCACGAGGAGTTATTTGCACTTTCCTTAGCAGTTAACCGTTGCTCGGATTAATGCTATAGTGCGCGCCATTAATGCATTCGGCAGCGAGGCTATTTCCACATGAGTTTTAAGGATTTACGCAGTTTTATCGATCACCTTGAGAGTCAGGGTGAGCTCAAGCGTATCAGCTATCCGGTTGATCCTTATCTTGAAATGACCGAAATAGCCGATCGGGTACTGCGCGCCGGTGGCCCGGCTCTGTTGTTTGAAAACCCCAAGGGCAAACAGATGCCCGTGCTGGTGAACCTCTTCGGTACTCCGAAGCGGGTCGCCATGGCCCTGGGCAAGGATGATCCCATGGCGCTGCGGGACGTGGGCGAACTGCTGGCGTTTCTCAAGGAGCCCGAGCCCCCCAGGGGCTTCAAGGATGCCATAGCCAAGATCCCCATGTTCAAACAAGCGCTGAACATGCCACCCAAGACAGTGCGTAACGCCCCTTGCCAAGAGGTGGTATTGCAAGGCGATCAGGTTGACCTGACCGCCCTGCCCATTCAGCACTGCTGGCCCGGCGATGTTGCACCGCTGGTGACCTGGGGTTTGACCATCACCAAAGGGCCGAGACAGAAACGCCAGAATCTGGGGATCTACCGCCAGCAACTGCTGGGCAAGAACAAGCTGATCATGCGCTGGTTGTCACACAGAGGCGGCGCGTTGGACTTTGCCGACTTTAAACAGCAACATCCAGGTGAAAAATATCCTGTGGTAGTGGCTCTGGGCAGCGACCCTGTCACCATTCTCGGCGCCGTCACGCCAGTGCCCGATGCCATGAGCGAATATGCTTTTGCCGGGCTGCTGCGCGGTGAGCGTACCGAAGTGGTCAAGGCCTTGAGTTGCGATCTGGAAGTACCGGCCACCAGCGAAATCATTCTCGAAGGTTATATCGATCCCGAGGAGATGGCGGTGGAAGGCCCCTACGGTGATCACACAGGTTATTACAATGAAACTGACAGTTTCCCTGTGTTTACCGTGACTCATGTCAGTCACAGAAAAGACGCCATCTACCACAGCACCTACACAGGAAGGCCACCGGATGAACCGGCCATGCTCGGGGTAGCGCTCAATGAAGTCTTTGTTCCTATCCTGCGCAAGCAGTATCCGGAAATCGTCGACTTTTACCTGCCACCGGAGGGTTGTTCCTACCGGATGGCGGTGATCTCCATCCGCAAACAATATCCCGGCCATGCCAAGCGGGTGATGATGGGAGCCTGGTCTTTCCTGCGTCAGTTTATGTATACCAAGTTTATTGTCATAGTCGATGAAGACGTGAATTGCCGCGATTGGCAGGACGTTATCTGGGCCATAACCACTCGGATGGATCCCAGCCGCGACACAGTGATGATAGACAACACCCCCATTGACTATCTGGATTTCGCGTCCCCCGTGGCGGGACTGGGATCCAAGATGGGCCTGGATGCCACCAATAAGTGGGAAGGTGAGACCAACCGCGAATGGGGTACCCCAATAGTGATGGACCAAGAGGTTAAACAGCGGGTGGACGAGATTTGGGAACAGTTGGGCATAGAAGACCAAGCGACCCTATAATTCGCAATAACTGCGTTAGCCATTATGAAAATAAGCCTTCAACAGAGAGGTAAAAAGGAAGTTCAATGAATAGCATCCGCTGTAAGATAGAGAAAGTTGCCCCATTTAATGACGCTGTGTACCAGGTATTGCTGCGCCCCGAAAAACCGCTGGAATTCAAGGCTGGTCAGTACCTGTGCGTGGTAATGGGTGAGAAAGACAAGCGTCCCTTCTCCATAGCTTCGGCCCCCAGCAGCGAACTCATAGAACTTCACATAGGCGCAGCCGTCAGCGAGAGCTATCCCATGCAGGTGGTCGAGCGACTGAGAAACAACAGTCATATCGATATCGAAGCCCCGGGCGGTGAAGCTTTCCTCAGACACCAGAGTGTCAGACCCAGACTACTGGTTGCAGGTGGTACAGGTTTCTCCTATATCAAGAGCCTGGTAGAGCAACAAATCGCCCTGGGGCAAAAAGTTGAAACCCTGCTCTATTGGGGCTGCCGCAACCCTGAAGCCATGTACTACGAAGCCATCGCCAGAGAGTGGCATCAAGCGCACCCCTGGCTGCATTTCGTGCCTGTAGTCGAACAGGCCGAGGCCGACTGGGCTGGGAAACAAGCGAATCTACTGTCGCAGATACGCTCGGACTTTGTCAGCCTGGTAGGCTATGACATCTATATCGCCGGTCGTTTCGACATGGTCGGCGCTGCGCGGGAACTGTTTCGCGAGATGGGACTGGATGAAGCCCACCTCTACGGCGATGCCTTCGCCTTTATCAAATAACCGCCTTCATCTTTATCCAATAGTGGTCGCTGCATGCGGCCGCTATTTTTGCCACCATTAATGTGTGTCAGCTCTCATCCACCGGGGTGCACAGTCCAAGCGCTCTGACATAGAATAAACAGATACACAGCAACCCCGGACACAATGGAGTTCCCATGAGTCATCCTCAAGTCACATCACTGAAACTGAAACGTAAATCCAAACTGCTCGAGATAGGCTTCGATGATGGCAGTCAGTATCAGCTGAGCTGCGAATTTCTGCGGGTTCACTCTCCGTCGGCCGAAGTACACGGCCATGGCAACCCCAAGCTGGTGACTCACAAGAAAGAGGTCAATATCAGCGCCATCGAGCCGGTTGGCAATTATGCAGTGAAGCTGATTTTTGACGACGGCCATGATACCGGCCTCTATTCCTGGCAGATGCTGCACCAGCTCTGCACCCAACAAACTGAACTCTGGGAACAGTATCTGGCTAGGCTGCGCGCCGAAAAGGGCAGCCGCGAAGCCCTGATCAGCATGAATATCAAATATAACTGAGGAAGGTACAAACAGGTTCCACGAGCGCCTATTCTAACCTTTGCTAGCGGATCAGCGAGCCCAAAGGCAGCCCGCTGAGTGCCCTGGCATCCTGCTTGGAAAACCAGGTATCGGGCAACGTCACCTGCTGCCACAACTCCCGGCACAGTGATTGGCTATCCTGCCAGTTGCCGGCCAACAGCCAAGGCACCAGCAGCTCGCCCACATCCGGGTAGTTAATCGGCTCAGGGCTACCCCGTTTGAGCCAACGTTTCACCGTTTGCGGCTCCAGCGTCATCATACTGTCGGCCGCTGCCAGCAACTCGAGGGCGGCCACATTAGACAGCTGTTCAAACTGCCCAAGCAAGGGCTTAACCAGAAGTTTTTTGCCCAGAGTCAGGGCTTCACTGGCCAGTTCAAATCCGGCATTGGCTATCACCCCACCGCAGCTGGCGAGATCGGCCTTGAAGCCTTCACGATCAAATCCATGCCACAGAATATGCTCAGGTAAAGCAACTGGCGCAGCCTGGCTGTGATACACCATAAAACGGTAGTCATGGAAAGGGAGCAACAATTCGGTGATAGCTTGTGAGCTCTCAAACGGCAGATATACCAAAATATCGTGCGAATGTTCCACGGCGCCACGACTGACATCGACAAAGGGCGGCAATATCGGGTAACCAAAATGATGCCAGTGACACCCCAATGCCTGATCCACCGGGGCAAAGTTCTCCAGCAACCAGTTATTGAACCAGGAGTTCCCCACCTTGGGCACCGGATATCTGAGGGAAGCTTGATGGCTGATGCTTATACTGGGCACTCCCTGGCGCCTGGCAGCCCAGGCCGAAACCGGCTCGAAGTCATTGAGCAAGAGATCATAGCCACTGAGATCCAACTCACGAATGTCCCGCCAAAGCTCAATGGCAGAATTGTGCATCACTGTCTTGGGGATGCTGACCTGCCCCTTTTGAGTAATAAAAGTCAACCCGGCACAAACCTGGTAATCGCCGAAGGCCTGCATATCAAAAAACTGCTGTGGCTGGCGACCGCTGAATAAATAGTCAACTTGAATATCGTGCTTTGCCAAGGCCTTGGCTACAACTCTAGCGCGACTCAAATGGCCATTCCCTGTGCCCTGAACACCGTAAAGTATTCGCATTGATTATCCTTATATCCAAACTGCAGCTATGAGAGTGGCACTGCTGCCCAAAAGAGCCCCCGCCAGGATGTCGAGAGGGTAGTGAACACCGAGAAACACTCTGGAAACTCCAACCAGGCCCGCCCAGATGAATACCGGCAGTGCCATTTGAGGATAAATTTGCCATACCGCACTGGCGAACACGAAAGCCCCCGCCGTATGGCCGGACGGCAGACTGAATTTATCAGAGGGCTCAAAGCTGGCCCTGAAGCCCACCAGAACCTGATGGCATGGACGTTTACGACGAATGGCATTTTTCAGCAGCAGATACAAAGGCAGTTCCACAGCGTACGCCAACAGCAACAAGGCGAAGAAACGTGACCCATCCTGCTCCAGCAACATGAGCAGCGCCAGACACAGGTAAAGCGGGCCATTACCTGATGCAGAAAACTTGAGAGCACAGGTTTCCAGATCATGTTTGCGGCCAAATTGTGTCAGCGCACGAAATGTTCGAAGATCGAGTTCAGCAAGGTAGGCAAACATGGCTGAGGCTCCTTCTGTGGACAGTAGGGAGCCAGGTCAAGGACTCCAATCTGTGTAGCAGTAAAGAGCCTAGTCAAGGGGTGTGACGGGCAGGTGACACCTGCCCTAAGCTTTTATGACATCAGACAGTGATTGCCGCCCGGCCACGATAAATTTTGATCAAATGATAGACGTTAATACAAGCCACAAAAGCGTTCATACCTGCTACCGGCCAGGCAGAAATCGCCGCACCGTAAATCACGAATAGGGTGCAACCGCTAAAGTTGATCCAACGCAGCCAGATAATGTCCTTCATCATCAGAGAAATGGCCACCATAATGGAGGCAAAATAGCCAATGATTTCAATTGTGTTAAGAGCTTCCATAAGGCACCTCGTTCAGGCTCTCTGCCGTCCATAAGCCTGACGGGGGATCCGTGCCCCTAAAGCAGGTTAAAGTTAAGTAAGTTTGGATGGTGCTTATATTAACAAAAGCCACAGCATAGTTGTAATAAAAATACGTTATTTAATGACTCACATCAAAAAATGGCGCAGATTTATACACTAGCTGCGAAATATTACCACACAAATGTTAATAAAAGGAAAATCCAGCAATACCGTGATTGATAACACTTTTCTTTTCAAGAATCCCTTATATACTGGCACTTAGTGCGTTATCCCGCGGTCTTGTCAGACCTTGCGGTTCAACAGGAGTGTAAATATGGAATACAACACCTCAGAACTTTGTGACATGTACCTGGATGTTGTCGATGTCGTCGAGCCTATGTTCAGCAACTACGGCGGTTGTAGTTCATTTGGCGGCTCCATTAGCACCATCAAGTGTTTCGAAGACAACGGCCTCATTCTCGATGTATTGCAGGACGATGGCGAAGGAAAGGTTCTGCTGGTAGACGGCGGGGGTTCTCTGCGCCGGGCTCTGATCGATGCCTCGATTGCCGAGGTTGCGGTCAATAACAACTGGGAAGGCATTATCGTTTACGGTAGCGTGCGCGATGTCGATGCCCTCGAAGAACTGGATATAGGTATCCAGGCTCTGGCCTCCATTCCTGTTGGTGCCGACGGCAACGCCATTGGTGAAGTAGACATTCCGGTGAACTTCGGTGGTGTTACCTTCCTGCCGGGCGATCATATCTATGCCGATAACACAGGGGTAATTCTGTCTCCTGAACCCTTGGATATCGACTGATATTCACTGTTGAACCAAAGCCGGCTTCTGCCGGCTTTTTTGTTGCCTTTTGCTCAACGTAGGCCAAAATAGAGGCTGTTATTGCCCCGTCAGAGAAAGGGAAACTCTATGGAACTGCCGCTCTCCCCCATCACGCAAACCAAGTTAGCTCAATCTTTCAGCCCCAGAGAAGGTGAAACCCGTCTGGGTCAGAAAGTGCGCCTGCTGCCAAGCGCGGCAAGCTATATGGATGCGCTGACTCAGGCCAAAGCCGCAGGCGCCCGTTTTGCCATCATAGGTATCAAGGAAGATCTTGGGCCCAGAGCTAATCTGGGACAAGGCGGCGCCAACCAGGCCTTTGACGCCATGTTGCCGGCGCTGCTTAACCTGCAGTCCAACCGCTTTTTAAGTGGTGAAGAATGCCTGCTGCTGGGGGAGATCATCCCGGTTGCCAATGCTGCCAATGATTGTCAGCAACTCAGACAAGAGGTGGAGTCGCTGGATCAGCAGGTTATAGAGGCCCTAACCCCGGTTTTTGCCGCCGGACTTGAGCCTATCGTCATCGGCGGTGGCCACAACAACGCTTTTGGCTTACTCAGCGCCGCCCGGGCGGCATTATCCAAGCCGCTGGCAGCGGTCAACCTGGATCCTCATTCAGACTTCAGGTTGCGGGAAGGCCGCCACAGTGGCAATGGTTTCAGTTATGCGGCGGCCAACGGCGCCCTGGGGCATTATCATGTGCTCGGGCTGCATGAACTGAAAAACAGTGAAGCCAATCTGGAACAACTTACGGCATTTGGTGGCAGCTGGCACAGCCTGCAGCAGATTTGGGTACGTCGCGAGCTGAGCTTGGAGAAGGCTCTGAGCGATATTGCCCGCCAGCTGCGTCATACGGGGCTGCCGGTAGCCATAGAGCTGGATCTGGATGCCGTAACCCAGATGCCCTCCAGTGCCTCAACCGTTGCCGGTATTCCTTTGTTGGATGCGGCGCATTATGTCAGCCATATGGCGCGCCACACCCAAAGTGTTTATCTGCATCTGGCAGAAGGTGCCCCGGCATGCCACGATGCAGGCCTGGCCGCAGGCTATAAGGCCGTGGGTCAGTGCCTTGCCGAACTAATTTACGCCTACCTACAGGCCAAACAGGTCTGAATGCAACTCCACTCTTTTTGCTTTAGCGACGCCAAGCTTGCCTATGCCCGAATGGGCAGGAAGACACAGCGAAGTTCAGCCGCCATCGGCAATGCTATGGCGGCTGGGGCTATTCACCCCCGGCAGATATTGTGGTCTAATGCGCAGTCTGGCCACGGGGCCAACAGCGTTTTTTACTGCGGCGATCACAGCTTGGCCGCGCAAAGATTCAGCAAGCCGCACCAATAGCTTACACTCGCTGCAATACAAGTTAGTCATAGGAATACACTGATGTCTGAAGGCTCACCAAAGAGTACACATTTCGGGTATAAAACTGTCGAAGCTGAAAAGAAGGCCGACCTGGTAGCCGGAGTCTTCCATTCCGTTGCCGCTAAATACGACATCATGAACGATGTCGCTTCCTTTGGTATCCATAGATTCTGGAAACGCTTCACCATAGAGTGCGCCGGTGCCCGTCCGGGAATGAAGGTATTGGATCTGGCCGGTGGCACAGGTGATTTGACCGCCAAATTCTCGCACCTGGTGGGTGACAAGGGCCAGGTTATTCTGGCGGATATCAATGATTCCATGCTCAAAGTTGGCCGCAGCAAACTACGCGACAAGGGCATTGTGGGCAACGTCAATTACGTACAGGCCAACGCCGAAGCGCTGCCATTTCCGGACAATCACTTCGATATCATCACCATCGCCTTTGGCCTGCGTAATGTGACCGACAAAGACGCGGCGCTGCGCTCAATGCAACGAGTGCTCAAGCCGGGTGGTAAATTGTTGGTATTGGAGTTCTCCAAGCCACAGCATGAGATCATGCGCAAGGCCTATGATCTGTATTCATTCAAGATCCTGCCCAAGATGGGTCAGTTGGTTGCCAAAGATGCCGACAGCTACGAATATCTGGCCGAGTCCATCCGTATGCACCCGGATCAGGAAACTCTGAAGCAGATGATGCTGGACGCCGGCCTGGAGCAGGTGGATTACATCAATATGACCGACGGCGTAGTGGCTCTGCATCGAGGCTATAAGTTCTGAGATGAATGAGCTGAGCCTGACATCCCAGTGGCGGCTGTTGTGCTGCGCCGCTCTGGAGATGGCACTAGAGAAAGTCACCGGCCAAGCCGAAGACGAATATGCCCGGCTGAAATCGCTGCACGGTAAAGTCCTGTGTCTGCAGCTCAGTCAACTGAATTGGCCGCTTTATCTGGTGTTTGCCAAGAAAATTCAGGTGCTTTCCAGCTATGAGGGCGAGGTGGCGGTAACCGTCAAGGCCGATGCCACCACTCTCTATCGCCTGGGCGAAGGCGAGAGTCTCACCGAGCTTATCAAGCAAGATAAGCTGGTCATCGAAGGGGAACTCGCTCTGCTGCAAACATTCAGCCATTTCCTGCAACAGGTCAGATTCGACTTTGCCGAGCCTTTGTCCCGTTATCTGGGCGATGCCCCGACGCATATATTATTGAGCGGTCTGGAGCGAGCCAGGGCAGATTTAAGCCGGGTGTTTAACAAGACCCAGTCCCATCTGGCGCAATTAACCACCGAAGAGTACAAATTAGCCCCTCATCGGCTTGAATTTATTCACCATTGCGACAAAATTGACGAGCTTGCGGCCGCCACGGACGCCTTAGAACAACGACTCGCCAATTTGAAGGACAAGAAAAGCCCATGAGTTTCGCCAGTATCAAGAGAGGATATCAGGTTATCAGCATTGCCCTGCATTATGGTTTGGACGAGCTGTTGCCGAAAAAGTTGACCCCTTGGTACTTTAAACTCTGGCGTCGCAGTCTGTTTTGGCTGCGCAACAAACATAAATCCAAGGCCGGTGGTGAACGTCTGAAACTGGCTATGCAAGAGTTGGGGCCGGTTTATATCAAGTTCGGCCAGATGCTCTCCACCCGTCGCGATCTGCTCAGTGATGAATGGGCCCATGAATTGGCCATGTTGCAGGACAGAGTCCCGCCATTTGACTCCAAGCTGGCACGAGAAGCTATTGAGGCCGAGCTCAAAGCCCCCATAGAAACCCTGTTTGACGACTTTGACGATACCCCGCTGGCCTCGGCATCTATTTCCCAAGTGCACACGGCAACGCTCAAGTCCAACGGCAAACCTGTGGTCCTCAAGGTATTACGCCCCAATGTAGAGCAAAACATTCTCGCCGACCTACAGCTGATGAGCCAGAGTGCCAAGCTGCTGGAAACCATTCTCGGCCCGGATAACCGCCTGCGCCCGGCCGAAGTGGTGGAAGACTACCGCACTACCATTTTGGGGGAGCTCAACCTTAAACTGGAAGCGCTCAATACAGTCAAGCTGCGCAACAATTTTATCGACTCCAACGCCCTCTATATTCCCTATGTTTATGAAGAACTGAGCTATCAGCGCTTGATGGTGATGGAACGTATCGAGGGGATCCCGGTGTCGGACATCGCCGCGCTCAAGGCCCAGGGCACCAACCTCAAGCTGTTGGCCGAGCGTGGGGTGGAACTCTTCTTTACCCAGGTATTTCGCGATAACTTTTTCCACGCCGACATGCACCCGGGCAACATCTTTATTTCCCGTGAGCACCCGGAAGATCCTTTCTATATAGGTCTGGACTGCGGCATTATGGGAACACTTAACGACACGGATAAACGCTATCTGGCAGAAAACTTTCTCGCCTTTTTCAACCGTGATTACCGCCGTATCGCCCAACTATATGTGGAATCCGGTTGGGTTTCAGCCGATACCGACATTCAGGCCTTCGAGCAAGCGGTTAAAGTGGTGTGTGAACCCATGTTCAACAAGCCGCTGGATGAGATCTCCTTCGGCCATGTGCTGCTGGAACTGTTTCGCACCGCCCGCCGCTTCCATATAGTGGTACAGCCGCAGTTGGTCTTGCTGGAAAAGACCTTGCTCTATATCGAAGGCTTGGGACGTCAGCTTTATCCTCAACTGGATCTGTGGCAAACGGCCAAGCCTTTCCTTGAGCAGTGGATGGCAGAACAGGTCGGCCCCAAGGCAATGTTCAAAAAAGTGCAAACACAATTGCCCTTCTGGTCTGATAAACTTCCAGAGTTTCCGGAACTGATATATGACAATCTGAAGCTGGGGCGTAATCTCCTTGGAGCTCAGCAGCAGATGTTGGATAAGTATCTTAAACACCAGCAAAAAGCACACAAGAGTAATTATTTGTTAATCACATCCGCAATTTTGTTGATCTGTGGCACGATTTCACTCAGTCAGGACGCTACACTGTGGCCGTCCTATGTCAGTATTGGGGTCGGAGCAATCCTATGGTTTGCTGGATGGCGATCCAGGCCTAAAATTAAGAAATTTTAATTAGTACATTTTAATTAAAGGTTCATAATTGAACCAAGATTATCTAAGAGGAAACCTTCATGGGTGGTATCAGTATTTGGCAACTTCTCATCATCGCGTTAATTGTAGTGCTGCTGTTCGGCACCAAGAAGCTGCGTTCACTGGGCGGCGACCTCGGCGGAGCAGTTAAAGGATTTAAAAATGCTATGTCCAGTGACGAGGACAAGAAAGCCATCGAGGACACTTCTACACAGAACACTCAGGCAGACCCCAAAGCACAGGCGACTGATAAGAAGCCTGAGTCCAAGGACAAAGAACAGGCGTAATTCCCTATGTTCGATGGTATCGGCTTTATGGAGCTGCTGCTCATCGGGGTATTGGGGCTGGTCGTTCTCGGCCCCGAACGTCTCCCGGTAGCGGTACGTTCAATTACCGGCTGGATCCGTGCCATGAAACGCATGGCTAATTCGGTCAAAGATGAACTTGAGCAGGAGCTCAAGATCGAGCAGTTACATGCAGACCTGAAGAAGGCCGAGAGCAAGGGCCTCAGCAATCTGTCTCCGGAACTGCAGGAATCTATCGATCAACTGAGAGAGGCGGCCCAATCGGTTAACCGTCCCTATCAGGTTGAAGACAGCAAATCTCCAGCCCAGGAATCCCCCAAGGCAGAAGCCGCTGTCGAGGAGAAAACACCTGCCACCGAGACGGCTCCCAAGCCGACAGGTACTGACACTAAATAATGGGTAACGCATGTCGCAACAGCAGCCATTAATCAGCCACTTGCTTGAACTGCGCACTAAACTGCTCAAAGCCATTGCAAGTGTGCTTATCGTGTTTATTGCCCTGGTTTACTGGGCCAATGATATCTATCACTATATGGCGATCCCATTGATGCAGTCATTGCCGGATACCGGCAGTATGATTGCAACGGATGTGGCCGCGCCGTTTTTTGCTCCCTTTAAACTAACACTGGTACTGTCTTTTTTTATTGCGGTGCCCTATGTGCTATTTCAGATCTGGTCCTTTGTCGCGCCCGGACTGTATAAACATGAAAAACGTCTGGTAGTTCCGCTCTTATTCAGTAGTACTCTGCTGTTTTATTTGGGGATCGCCTTTGCCTACTATGTAGTATTCCCGGTCGTATTCGGCTTCTTTACCAGTGTGGCTCCGGAAGGGGTTCAGGTAGCAACCGATATCAGCAGTTATCTGAGCTTTATTCTGAAGCTGTTCTTTGCCTTTGGTTTGGCATTCGAGATCCCGGTCGCCGTGATTTTGTTGTGCTGGGCCGGTGTCACGACTCCGGAAGACCTAAGAGCTAAACGCCCCTATATCGTTGTCGGTGCCTTTGTGGTGGGCATGATGCTAACACCGCCTGATGTCATCTCTCAGACTATGCTGGCCGTGCCAATGCTGTTATTGTTTGAAGGTGGACTCTTGGCTGCCCGTTTTTACAGCAAGGCTTCGGATGAATCAGACGAGGATGAAACCGAAGAAAAACAGGCATAATCAGCAGGCAGCAAGGGCAATAACAAGAATAAAAGAAGGATGATATTCATGCGTTTAACCTGGATTGCTGCCTCTACTGCTGCACTGCTTTGTTTTCAGGCTCAGGCCGGTATCGAGCAGGAATTGGCTCAATGTGCCTCCCTAACTGATAAACTCGACCGGCTCATCTGCTACGATGAGCTGGCTGCCAAAGTCTCTCATGTAAAAGCCACCCAAGTTAGTGCTGCCGAAGCAACCACTGTAGTTGCCGCTGCGCCTGTGGCCAAGAGTGTTCAGGCCGATCCTGCGGCCGACTTCGGTGCCGATAACCTGGAATCCACTATCCAGACCAGCAAGAAAAATGAAGTTGCGAAGATTTTCCTGACCATCAGCGAGGTCGATAAAGACCCCTATGGTGCCCTCAAAATCAGCTTCAGTAACGGTCAGGTTTGGAAACAAACCGACAGCCGCAATTTCCGCCTGAAATCCGGGCAGAAGGTTTATATCGAAAAAGCCGCCTTAGGCTCATTCCTGTTGGGAACTGAAGGGCGCAACAGCACTATCAGGGTCAAGCGTCTGCAGTGAATCAATACCTGGATATCGCTGTCAATCTAATTGGCAGCCACCTGGAACAAGATCTCAATCGAGTTATCAATGAAGCGGCAGGCGAAGGCGTCTCACCGCTTATCATTATTGGCAGCCATCTGGATGAAAGCCGAAGCTGCATCCAGGTTTGCCGGCAATATCCCCGAAAAGTCTACACCACAGTAGGTGTCCACCCTCATCATGCCAGCGAGTGGCAGACGAAGAGCGCCGCCGAACTGAAACAACTGGCCAGGCAACCGGGCGTGGTTGCCATAGGGGAATGCGGCCTGGACTACAACAGAGACTTTTCGCCGCGCCAGCAGCAACGCCAGGCCTTTGAGTCCCAGTTGGCTCTGGCGGTAGAACTGCAATACCCGGTACTGATGCATCAACGCGACGCCCATGATGATTTTCTGGCTATTCTGGATGACTATCTGGAAGCCCTTCCGGCAGCGCTACTGCACTGTTTTACCGACGGCCCCAAACAGGCCGAAGACTATATTGCCAGGGATCTGTACCTGGGCGTAACGGGTTGGGTTTGTGACGAACGCCGTGGACAAGATCTGGTCAGCGCTCTGCCATTAATCCCGGACAACAGATTATTACTGGAAACCGACAGTCCCTATCTACTGCCACGCAGCATGCGACCCAAGCCGAAATCGGGCCGCAATGAGCCCAAGTATCTGCCTTACATAGCCCAAGCTGTCGCCGACATCCGAGGTCAGTCGCTGGAGAGTCTTGCGCGCCAGTGCTTTAGCAACAGCTTGCGTTTCTTTAAGCTGGAGAGCATTCATGGCTAATGCCTACTCCATTCTATTGCTCTTCTTGAGTTTACTGTCTCTCACTCTTGCTGCCGAACCCAGAGTCGCGGTTTCCGCAACCGAAGGGCTGGATTTGGATCTGCGCCCCAGCACCCGAGTCACAGAGCAAGGCGCTGATAGTCGCCTCAACCAGGTACAGAATTTACCGGATACCGCCTGGCATCCAGCCAATGACTACAACTTTATCGAGATGGGCGCCGATGGCCTCTGGTTCAACTTCAGCCTTTATGCCAAAGAGCCGGGCCATTTCAACAGAATACTGGCCTTCAATAACCCCAGTACGGACAAGCTGGAGATCTACCACTACGTCGATGGTCGTCTCCAGCGTCAGCTAACATTGGGAGATACCCAGGCCTTTGGCCACAGAAGCATATTGAGTACCAGCTTCCTCTATGCCTTTAACATCAAACAGCAGGAACAGCACCAATTCTGGCTCAAATTGACCACCGCTGGCAGCAGCTATCTGCCTATTCACCTTTGGGAGCCATACGCGCTGCTACAAAGCCAGGAAACCCGCAATATGCTCAATGGCATACAGTTAGGCGCCCTGGCCGCTATAGGCTTGTTTGCATTGTTTATCGCCCTAACAACCCGCTCCTTCAGTTACAGCTATTATGCCGGTTATGTATTGACCATGACGCTATTGGTTGCCTGCATCAATGGTACGGCCTTTCGCTATCTTTGGCCCAATGTGCCGCAGCTGCAACAATATGTTATCCCTTCGTTGGTCCCTCTGGTGATTGCCTTTGGGATACTCTTTACCGAGAAGGTATTACAGCTCAAATACCACAGTATCCGTATGTTGAGGGCCTGTCGCTATACGGCGGCCAGCGCCATACTGCTGATTTTCGCCACTATACTGCTTGATTACGCACTCGCCATCTATATTGAGATAGTCTCAGTCATGTCTGTGAGCCTGATGCTACTGTTTTTCAGCATATTGCAGGCGATACGCGGCAATAAACTCGCCAAACTCTACACAGTATCCTGGAGCGGGATGACGCTGGGGATCTTCGTCTCCTGTTTCATGTATCTGGGTATTTTAAAGCTACCCCTGATGCCACAAACGCCGGTGCTATTGGGGCTCACCTTCGAAGTCGTATTTATGGCGGCAGTGTTGGCGATACGCTACAACGATGAACGCAAAGCCAAGCAAAGAATTCAACAGGAAGCTCTGAGACAGGCGGAACGGATCCGCGAAGCCAGAGAAGAAACCCTTAGAATGGAAGCCGAGAGTAACGAGAAGCTGGAACGTATGGTACAAGAACGCACTCTGGAGCTGGAAATAGCGCTCAGAGAGCTGAATGAGGCCAACCAGAAGCTCACCGAAAAGGCCACTATAGATAGCCTTACCGGGGTCAAAAACCGCTCCACCTTCGACAAGCGTCTGCAGGCCGAAGGGCGCATCAGCCGCCGACAACAGACGCCGCTGGCACTGCTGATACTGGACATAGACAGATTCAAGACCATTAACGACACCCATGGCCATTTGGCCGGCGATCAAACCCTTAAAAGTATTGCCAATACCCTCAAGAATATCCTCAGGCGCCCAAGTGATCTGGTATCACGTTTTGGTGGTGAGGAGTTTGCTATTATATTGCCTAATACTGATACTATCGGGGCCCTGAGTGTGGCAGAACAGATACGTCACGCCATCTCGGCCTTGGATGTCAGCTGGGATAAACAGACAATCCCTCTGACCGCCAGTATCGGCGTCAGTGTCGCCATTATAGAGTCGGATATGCGCATCACCCAGTTGCTGGAGCAAGCCGACAAGGCACTGTATTGCGCCAAGAATTCAGGCAGGGATCGGGTCTACGCCTTTGATCCCGAGCAAGATACCCTTTCAGATCCAGCCAGGAGCCCAAAGTGAACATAATTACCAGTGCCTACCCACAGCGTCGTATGCGCCGTATGCGCAAGCATGAGTTCAGCCGCCGCCTGATGGCTGAGAACCTGTTGACAGTCAATGATCTCATCTACCCCATGTTTGTGCTCGAAGGTAACAAGCGTACCGAATCTGTAGCCTCCATGCCGGGCGTTGAGCGTTACAGCATAGATCTGCTGCTCAAAGAAGCCGAAGAGCTGGTAGAGCTGGGTATCCCTTTGATTGCCCTCTTCCCGGTAACACCGGCGGAGAAAAAGTCTCTGATGGCCGAAGAAGCCTACAATCCTGACGGTTTGGTGCAACGAGCCGTTCGAGAGCTCAAGGCCGAGTTCCCTCAATTGGGCGTGATGACAGATGTCGCACTGGATCCCTACACCACTCATGGACAAGACGGCATCATAGATGAGACCGGTTACATCATTAATGACATCACCACAGAAATTCTGGTGAAACAGGCACTGTCCCACGCCGCAGCCGGTGCAGATATGGTAGCCCCTTCAGATATGATGGATGGCCGCATAGGTGCCATACGTCAGGCACTCGAAGCCGCAGGCCACGTCAACACTCAGATTATGGCTTACAGCGCCAAGTATTCCTCCAACTACTATGGCCCCTTCCGCGATGCGGTCGGCTCTGCCGGCAACCTCAAAGGCGGTAACAAGCACAGCTATCAAATGGATCCGGCCAACTCGGACGAAGCATTGCATGAAGTCGCCCTGGATATTCAGGAAGGCGCCGATATGGTGATGGTGAAGCCAGGCATGCCTTATCTGGATATAGTGCGCAGAGTCAAAACCGAACTGGGTGTACCGACTTTTGCCTATCAGGTCAGCGGTGAATACGCCATGCATATGGCAGCAATTCAAAACGGCTGGCTGGCAGAAAAAGCCATAGTGATGGAATCTTTGCTGTGCTTCAAACGTGCCGGCGCCGATGGCATTCTCACTTACTTTGCCAAGCAGGCCGCCCAATGGCTGAAAGACGCCAAGTAAATTGAACTCCAAAGCCGCCTTCAAGGCGGCTTTTTGTATTTGTCTCATTCCCGGCAAGAATCCACTCCCTCGTTGAAAAACCTCTTTGTTCAGATCAAAATTATTTAGTGATCTTGCTAACATACATAGTGTTTGTCTCTTTGCGATATCCCTCACCAATGGTTGAATCAAGGTATGGAGTCACCCCACCCGAGGTAGTATGATGCACCAGAATGTAAAAGCGTTACTCGCCACCACCGCGTTATTCTTCAGTTGCCAGGTTATGGCCAATGGCGGTTGTGGTTTCGAAGACAAACAGGAAGGCTTTATCGCCACCTGCAGCGAGGAGAAACAGGAAGTGATCTTAACGGGCGCAGTCGAAGCACAGAAACTGGTGACAGAATTACCCGAATTCAGCAGTGGCTATCAAAGTTATCAGGTAGAAGCAGAGGTATTGGCTCCAGTAAAAGCGGTCAAGAAAGCCACAGAAATTGTCGTCATCATAGGTACATGGTGCCCGGACTGCCACAGAGAAACACCGCGCTTTATCCGCATCATGGAGCAAGTAGCCAACCCTAATATCCAAGTGCGTTATATCGGGGTAGATCGCCAGAAACAGGATCCGGAAGGCTTGGCCGCTCAATATGACTTCCAGCGGATCCCAACCTTTATTGTGCTTCAGGATGGCAAAGAGATTGGCCGTATCGTTGAACGCCCGGAAGTATCTCTGGAGCAGGATCTAGCCAAGATCCTCGAGTAATCTTTCAAGCCACTATGCCGCATAACCTAAGGTGCACTCGGACTGTAGCAACAAAAAAATGAGATAGTAAAAAGGACCTGGTTAAGGTCCTTTTTTAATTGTGCTTATTCTGCAAACTGCCGTTTAGCCAACATCTGCAGCACCCCTTCACGCAAAGCGCCGCCGGATAAATGCAGGCGTTCAATACCCAAAAGTTCAAACAGCGCCAGCAAGATGGCAACTCCGGATGCAAAGGTCGGCGCCCGCTCGGGACAAAGGCCACTTATGCTATCCAAAGTTAGGCTCTCCTGCGCAAGCAACTCCTGTTTCAACGACTCCAGTACCGTCAGGGTCAGGGTTTCCGACTCCTGCCTGTGCTGCAACACTTCAACCACTGACTGCACTGCTCCGGAAGCACCGACCACCGAATGCCAGCCCAGCGCTTTCAAAGTCGATTTGTGTTCAGCCAAGGCCTGCTCCACCTTGGCTCGCACATCGTCAAAGTCCAGCGGTTGCAGGGGGGCAGAGGTGAAAAAGCATTGATTATAGGTGACACAGCCTATGGGCAGACTGGTTTTAAACAGCACCTTTTCACCGTCACCCACAATAAACTCGGTACTGGCGCCACCTATATCTATCACCAGGCGTCGCCCTTCACCATGAGTGGTCGCCACCATGCCTTGATAGATAAGTTCGGCTTCGCGCATACCGCAGATGATCTCTATCGGGTGCCCCAATATTTGCAGGGCACGACGATTGAATTCATCTGAATTACTGATACATCGAAGAGTTGCGGTAGCAATAACAGCCACATTGGCATCACCAACTTGATGCTCGACAAGCATATTGGCGAACATCGCCAGGCAATCGAGGCCTCGTTCGAATGCCGCCTGATTAAGACTGCCATCGGCCTCAATTCCCTCGGCCAACCTCACCTTACGTTTGTATTTGGCAAGAACCTTGGGCTGGCCGCCGACGGTACGGGCAACCAGCATATTGAAGCTATTGGAGCCAAGGGTTATGGCGGCGTAGGCGGGTTTCGGCATTCAGGAATGTCTGCGGGTCCTGTCGTGACGAGGTGGACGACCACCGCTACGATGAGCTCCCTGAGGACGTCCCTGACCGCGATCGCGGGTATTACGCGGTCCGGCATGCTTACGATGGATACGAACCGGTGCAGGAATATCATCGAGCAAGGCTTCGGCATCGTAAGAGGTTACCGGAATCGAGTGCTTGATATAGTCTTCGATAGCCGGCAGGTTGAGGGCGTATTCTTCACAGGCAAAGCTGACTGAAACCCCTTTGGCACCGGCGCGGCCGGTACGACCGATACGGTGAACATAGTCTTCACAGTCATCAGGCAGGTCGAAGTTATAGACATGGGACACATCAGAAATATGCAGGCCACGGGCTGCGACGTCTGTGGCCACCAAAATATCCAGATCACCCTTGGTGAACTGCTCCAGGATCTTAAGACGTTTCTTCTGTGGCACGTCACCGGTCAGCAGACCGACTCTGTGACCATCTCCTTCGAGCCAGCCCCAGAGGTTCTCACACTGATGCTTGGTGTTGGCAAAGACTATCGCCTTATCCGGCCAATCTTCCTCTATCAGGGTAAGCAGCAGTGGGATCTTGTCCTTCATCGAAGGATAGAACAGCTCTTCCTTGATGTTTTTTGAGGTCTTCTCTTCCGGTGCAATTTCGACTTTGACCGGATCATTCATATGGTCATAAGCCAGCTCCTGCACCTTCATCGACAAGGTAGCCGAGAACAGCATGTTGAGCCTGTCTTTGGCATCCGGCATACGGCGGAACAGGAAGCGAATGTCTTTGATAAAGCCCAGATCAAACATGCGATCCGCTTCATCCAACACTACCGCCTGAATGGAACTGAGGTTGACAACCCCTTGACGCACATAATCTATAATGCGTCCTGTAGTACCAATCAGGATATCCACGCCCTTGTCCAGCACCTTGCGCTGGGCATCATAGCCTTCGCCGCCATAGACAATCCCCACCTTGAGTTTGGTGTGTTTGGACAGCAAGGTGGCATCTTTGGCTATCTGAATCGCCAGTTCCCGGGTTGGTGCCATAATGATGGCTCTGGGCTGATTAAGTTGGCGTTCGGCGGGAATATCGGTTGAAAGTAAATGGTTAAAAGTTGCTACCAGAAAGGCCAGGGTCTTGCCCGTACCTGTCTGCGCCTGACCGGCGATATCCTTGCCCTGCAAAAGTACCGGCAGGGAAAGTGCCTGAATAGGCGTACAATATTCGAAACCGTTTTCTGCAAGCGCCTGAATTACTTCAGGATGTAGTGGCAGTTCGGCAAATTTTTGTTGAGATAAATGTGTTTCGCTCATAGCGCAAGCATACCAGTTAGGGTTGCAATAAGATACTCGATCGTTTGAAATAGCGACAAGAAAAAAACGGTGACTTGAATTGCCGTTAATCCAACCCAATATACAGGTTAAGCCATTAACAGACCAGTAATGGCAACCCAACTGGAGAACATCATGAGCGATAAAATTGTGTACCTGAGCGACGACAGCTTTGAAAATGACGTCCTGAAATCAGAACTGCCTGTATTGGTAGACTTCTGGGCCGAGTGGTGTGGCCCATGTAAAATGATCGCTCCCATCCTGGACGATGTTGCCGAAGAATACGCTGGCAAACTGACCATCGCCAAATTAAACATAGATCAGAACAACGCTTCACCTGTTAAATACGGTGTTCGCAGTATTCCTACCCTGTTGCTGTTCAAAAACGGTGAACTGGTTGCCAATCAAGTTGGCGCCCTGTCCAAGACTCAGTTGAAAGAGTTCATCGACGCCCAGATTTGATCACTCAAATCAAATAAGTGACACCCGGCACGCCCTAGAAATAAAAATGTGCCGGGTTCAGTTAAACTTCTGGACGCCCTGTCCTGATAGTGCTACTTTAATAACCAGATTCTTTCTACTAACCCACTTCTCGCTGTTCAATCAACATCCATCAAGTCCAATTTGAGAGATTGAGCGCGTAAGCTTTGTCGCGTGAAACAAGACCCACCAAAAATGAATTTAACTGAATTAAAAAACAAGTCTATTGCAGACTTAGTCGCACTGGCCGAAGAAATGAAGCTGGAGAATATGGCTCGTGCCCGCAAGCAGGATATCATCTTCTCTATATTGAAAGCCCATGCCAAGAGTGGTGAAGACATCTTCGGCGGCGGCGTTCTGGAAATACTTCAGGATGGATTTGGTTTCCTGCGCAGTTCCGATGGTTCGTATCTGGCCGGTCCCGATGATATTTATGTTTCGCCAAGCCAGATCCGTCGTTTCAACATGCGAACGGGTGACACCATTTTCGGCAAAATACGTCCCCCAAAAGAAGGCGAACGCTATTTTGCTCTGTTGAAAGTCAACGAAGTTAACTTCGACAAGCCTGAAAACTCCCGCAACAAGATCCTGTTTGAAAACCTTACCCCACTGCATGCAGAAGAACGTCTGCGTATGGAACGTGGTAACGGTTCCACCGAAGACATCACCGCCCGAATTCTGGACCTCTGCTCACCCGTGGGTAAAGGCCAGCGTGGTCTGATTGTTGCGCCACCCAAAGCCGGTAAGACTCTGCTGCTGCAGAACATTGCCCAGTCCATCACCTATAACAACCCTGAAGTGGTGTTGATGGTACTGCTGATCGACGAACGTCCTGAAGAAGTGACCGAAATGCAGCGTCTGGTTCAAGGTGAAGTGATCGCTTCCACCTTCGATGAGCCTGCAAGCCGTCACGTACAAGTTGCAGAGATGGTTATCGAAAAGGCCAAGCGCCTGGTTGAACACAAGAAAGACGTAGTGATCCTGCTGGACTCTATCACCCGTCTGGCTCGTGCTTACAACACGGTTGTACCTTCATCCGGTAAGGTACTGACAGGTGGTGTAGATGCCAACGCACTGCACAGACCCAAGCGTTTCTTCGGTGCTGCCCGTAATATCGAAAACGGTGGCAGCCTGACTATTATCGCCACTGCGCTTATCGATACCGGCTCCAAGATGGACGAAGTAATTTACGAAGAGTTCAAGGGTACAGGTAACCAGGAACTGCATCTGTCACGCAAGGCCGCTGAGAAGCGAGTATTCCCTGCCATTGATTTCAACCGCAGTGGTACCCGCCGTGAAGAGAAACTGACCACGCCGGATGAGCTGCAGAAAATGTGGATCCTGCGTAAGATCCTCAATCCTATGGATGAAGTCAGCGCGATGGAATTCTTGATCGACAAACTGGCAATGACCAAGACCAATGAAGAGTTCTTCACTGCGATGAAGCGCACCAAGTCTTGATGCAAAAGGCAACGGTCCTCATAGGACCGTTCCTACTCTGAAATCCATTAACACCATTCAGTCAAAGTTTGCTTAACTGAATGGTGTTATGTCAAACAGGTTGAATCTTACAGGTCGAGTGCCAAGATTTTCGAGCGGCGCTGGTAGTTGTAAAGCTGCTTCTTCTTGTTAGGCAAAGCATCCACCTCCACCAATTCAAAACCATGCTCCAGGAACCAGTGAATACTACGGGTCGTCAACGCGAATAACCTGGAGTAACCACGTACCTTGGCCTGGCCTATTATGTTTTGCAGCAGCAAGCTACCGCGATCGGCATCGCGATAGTCAGGGTGTACCACCAAACAGGCAAATTCGCCGGCATTGTCCTCTTCAAAGGGATAAAGCGCCGCGCAGCCTATCACCAAGCCATCACGCTCAATAAGCATAAACTGCTCTACCTCTATCTCCAGTTGTTCGCGGGAGCGACGCACCAGGATACCCTGCTCTTCCAACGGGCGGATCAGGTTGAGTATGCCGCCAATGTCGGCAATGGATGCACGCCGTAAGCGCTCGGCACTCTCAGTGACTATCTGGGTACCTATACCTTCACGAGAAAACAATTCCTGCAACAGGGCGCCATCTTCCAGATAGCTGACCAAATGGCAACGGGGTACGCCACTGCGACAGGCATCAATACTGGCCTTGAGAAACGCCATGGTGCCGACGCAACCTTCACCTTGACCAGCCAGTTTATCGAGAATTTTCTGGGCATCGTTGGGCATCAGCTCGGCAATCACATCACCATTACGGTCCAAAATACCGTTCTGGGAGCTGAAACCTATCATCTTGTCGGCTTTGAGCTTGATTGCTACTTGAGTCGCTACCTCTTCAGCGGTGAGGTTAAAGCTCTCGCCGGTGACCGAAGCAGCTATCGGCCCCATCAGGATGATGCAGTTATTTTCCAATTGCCGCTTAAGCCCTTGAACATCAATACGGCGCACCTTGCCGGAGAGGCAATAGTCAATGCCATTGTCGACCCCCAAAGGCTGGGCGATGACAAAATTACCGCTAACCACATTGATCTGAGCTCCCTGCATAGGTGTGTTCGACAAGCTCATGGACAACCTGGCTGTAATATCAAACTGCAAAGAACCGGCCACCTGCTTAATCAGCTTGAGAGTGGCTTCGTCGGTGATCCGTACACCTTGATGATAGGCGGGCTCAATCTGATGATGAGCCAAGGATTCATCTATCTGCGGCCGGGCGCCATAAACCAATACCACCTTGATCCCCAGGCTATGCAGCAAAGCAACATCATTGATGATGGAACGAAACTTAGGCTGAGCCAGCGCCTCCCCTCCTAACATCACAACAAATGTCTTACCCCTGTGAGCATTGACATAGGGAGCAGAATGACGAAAACCATCAACCAATTCTGTGGTACGCACCTTGGGATTTACCTCACACTCGTTAAAACCGGCAGAAATGAATGCCACACCTGTGGCACGAACAATATGTTAATGCATTTAAATTCACTTAAAAAGCATTTATTTGCACATATGGCTATTTTAAGCCCTAACCATTCACAAGCAGGATAAGCAATCTCCAAATGCTTTTCCCAAAGACCACTATCGAGTCAATATTCGCAGCCAGGGTTCCAGTTACTGCAAAGAAAGGTATAGCAGGGATCTGTTGAGAATGTATGAACCTGTAGCGACCCGGAACCTGCGCCATAAGGTTTGTTATTATCGATGGGCAAATAGACAGAACCTGCAACTCAACCTGCCCCAAACAAGAAGAATTACAGGTAAGAGATATGGATACGGCGAATATAAAGTACAAAGTCAAACCTCGAGTACCGACGTGCTGCCGGCGGGCTCGTAGCTGGGAAGGAGGGTTTCTGCAAATATCGATGCAACTGCCGCCCTATTATCAATTTTGAATTCAAACGCGGATCAAAAATCAGCCTGATTGCTGTACCATATAGCCACAGTTACAGAGGCGATATCGAATAGGGCATCACAGCATCGGCCCGGTCTGATTGACATCGGCGACTGACATCTTTAAAACGTCACCCAACTTGGCGATAGCGCTACGAGACACAGCAAGGACATGGACTGATGGGACAGCTTATAGGAAATTTCTTCTCGGTAGTTTGGCGAGTTCTCGCTGCCGTTTTTGGTCACTGGCAAGCGCCGCCCTGGATGCATTGGTGCATAAAACATCCCTTTAAAGCATTGGGAAGCCTACTGCTGCTATCTGTATTGACTGTGCTTTGCTGGGGCGGCTGGTATTGGTACCAGCATTTACCCAAGCCCTATACCCTGCACTATACGCTCAAGGCGCCGCGGCTGACCGATTACCACCAAGCCAAACCTCAGGTCGCTCCCTTGACCCTGACCTTCAGTGGTTCGGTCGCGCCTTTGGATGTCATAGGCAAACCCGTCTCCAAGGGCGTCAGTCTCAGCCCCCAACTCGCCGGGCAGTGGCGCTGGGCCAGTGACAAGCATCTGCAATTTACTCCGGATAACGACTGGCCGATTGCGGAAAAGTTCGCGGTCAGCCTGGATAAGAAACAGCTGCTGGCAGACCATATCTTACTGGATAAATACCAGAGCGAATTCAGCACAGCCGCCTTCACGACCACCATTTCTGACGGACGCCTGTACCAGGATCCGGCCCAGCCGAGCATTCAAAAGCTGGTCGCCACCCTGGCCTTCAGCCACCCGGTGGACACGGCTTCGGTCAAACCCCAACTGGCGATATTGCTGAGCCCCGGCTTGACCTACAGCGGCAATGGCGATACCGAAGTCACCTTCGATGACAAGCATCTGTTCGCTTACATACATTCTCCTGCGCTCGCCACGCCACTTGAGCAGAGCACTGTAACCCTGGAAGTCAGCAAAGGGATCCAGGCGGCTAAGGGCGGCAACAAGGCGGGCAAGAGCCAATGGCAAGTAGAGGTTCCCGGCCGTTATCAGCTGAGCTTTAAACACCCTCAGGTCAACTTCGCCTACAACGACAAGGATGAACCCGAGCCGGTACTGACAATGGAAAGCTCACGTCCGGTCAACGACGAAGCGCTTCAAGGCAAGGTACATGCCTGGTTGCTGCCGGTGAAAAATCCCAAGGGAAGCCGTCACTGGTATCAGGAAAATGTCACCGAACAGGTATTGGCCAAGGCCGACAAACTGACCTTGACCCAGATCCCCGGTGCCGAAGGCCTCAACCAGTTGCACAGCTTCAAGCTGAAAGCTCCGGTCGATCGCTACGTGGCGGTAATGGTGGATAAGGAAGTCGAAGGCCAAGGGGGTTATCTGTCCCGCGATGCCGTGCTGACTGTGCTGCGAATGCCGCAATACCCCAAGGCGCTCAATTTCCTCGGCGAAGGCTCCTTGCTGACGCTGGACGAAGATCAACGCCTCGGCTATCTGGCCCGTGGGGTGCAAAAGGTACAGATTGAGGTCGCCCAGCTACTACCGGACCAGCTTAATGCCCTGATAGATCAAAGCTCGGGCAGCTTTGCCGAGCCCTACCTCAACAACACAGATTTCGACCGTTTGGTCACCCGCCAGGTGTTCAAGCAACAGCTTGCCGGGCGCGATCCCAGCAAGACGCTCTACGGCAGCGTCGACCTCAAGCCCTTCTTCAAGGACAAGCGTGGCATCTTTGTGGTCAAGCTGACTCCGGCCGATGAAAGAGACAGCCAAACCTTCGACTATTACCAAACCGAGGCCCACGAGCTGCGCTTTGTGGTCGTGACAGATCTGGGCATACTCGCCAAACGCAGCCGTGATGGCAGCCAAGATCTGTTCGTGCAATCACTCGGCAAGGGGACTCCGGTGGCCGGAGCCCGGGTGGCCGTCATCGGCCGCAACGGTTTAGCGGTAGCCGAGGCTTTGACCGATGAACGCGGTCATGCAAGCTTTGCCAAGCTTGGCGATCTGCGCCGGGAAAAGACCCCACTCTACTATCGGGTCGAAAAGGATGGCGATCTCTCCTTCTTGCCGCTGGCTGATTGGCGTCGCCAGCTCAATCTGTCCCGTTTCGATACCGGCGGCAGCTACGAGAGCGACGATCCCGGCGCCCTGAGAGCCTACCTCTTCACCGACCGCGGGCTGTATCGCCCCGGTGAGACGGCCCATATCGCCAGTTTGGTGCGGGGTCAGGACTGGAGTACCGCCCTGGGTGGCCTGCCGGTGAAAATGCAGATCACCGACCCCCGCGGTGTAACCGTGCTGGATCGCACCTTCAAACTCGATGGCAGCGGCTTTGACAGCCTGGATTTCAGCGCCGGTGAAACCGCGGTTGCCGGTGACTATCTCGCCACTCTGTCCCTCATCAAAGACAGATACCGCCTCACGCGCCTGGGAGATGTCACCTTCAAGGTGCGCGACTTCGAGCCGGATCGCATCAAGGTGCGAGTCTCTCTGGGCACCGACAAGCAATTTGAAGGCTGGCGCAAGCCGCAGCAACTCAAGGCCGAGGTCTTGGCCGAGCAACTCTTCGGTGGCCCGGCGAGCGATCGCCGAGTCAGCGGCGAGATGGTGCTGTCACCAACAGATATCAGCTTCAAAGCCTGGCCCGGCTATCGTTTTGGGGTATTGGGCAAGCTCAAGGAATCGTTCCGCGAAGACTTGAGCGAAACCACCACAGACGGCGAAGGCAAGGCCAGCCTGGACTTGGCGCTGGACCGCTTTGCCGGCAGCACTTACAAGCTGCACTTGCTGGCTCGGGTATTTGAAGCCGGCTCAGGCCACGGTGTCAGCGCCCAAGACCAGCTACTGGTATCCGATGCCGACTGGTTACTGGGCTACAAGAGCGATGGCGCTCTGGACTTCATCAGCAAAGACGGCAAGCGTGTGCTCAACCTGCAAGCCGTTGGCCAGAACCTTCAAGGTGTGGCTACTGAGCTCAAAGTCGAGCGTATCGCCCGGCGCTGGGTCTCTGTGTTGGTGAAACAGAATGACGGCACCTACCGCTATGAATCGCGCCGCAAAGACAAACTACTGGGCAGCACTGCCCTGAGTCTGGCCGCAAGCGGTGGCCAATTGGAACTCGACACCAGGGAGCCGGGTGACTACCGCCTGCGGCTGCTGGATGAAAACGGCCGCCAGTTGAACCAAATAGATTACAGCGTTGCCGGCAACGGCAACGCCAGTCGCACGCTGGAGCGCAACGCCGAGCTGGAACTGACGCTAAACAAGGCAGAATATCTGCCGGGTGAAAGCATTCAGGTAGCGATCCAGGCCCCTTACAGCGGCGCCGGACTCATCACCATAGAGAGAGACAAGGTTTACGCCTTCAAATGGTTCAAGGCCGACAGCACCCGTTCGTTGCAGAGCATTACCCTGCCGCAAGGCATTGAGGGCAATGCCTATATCAATGTGCAGTTCCTGCGGGCACCGGACTCGGAAGAAGTCTTTATGAGCCCGCTGTCCTATGCCGTGAAACCCTTTAAGGTGGATCTCGGTGAGCGGCGTCAGCCCATCGCCCTGAGCCTGCCGGAAAAGGTTAAACCCGGGACGCAACTGGATATCGACCTCAAGCTGCCAAGCAAAGCCAGAGTCGTGGTATTCGGGGTTGATGCCGGTATTTTGCAGGTGGCCCGCTATGAAGCGCCGGATCCACTGGCGCACTTCTTCGACAAGAAGGCTCTCAGCGTAGATTCGAGCCAAATTCTCGACCTGCTGCTGCCGGATCTCAAGGTACTGATGCGCCAGGCCGCCCCCGGAGGTGACGCCGCCGCGCTGCTGGCAGCCAACCTCAACCCCTTCAAACGCAAGCGCGCCAAGCCTGTGGTCTACTGGTCGGGTATTCGTGAGTTGGCCGCCGGAGAGCAGCGGCTGCAATATACTGTGCCCGACAGCTTCAACGGCAGTATCCGCTTCTTTGCCGTCAGTGCCACCGAAGGCGGCATAGGCACCAGCGAGGCCAGTGTCGCGGTCAAGGCGCCTGTGGTGATGAGCCCCAATGTGCCGGCTTTCCTGGCACCCGGAGACAGCGCAGATGTTACTGTGGGACTCTATAACACAGAAGCCGAGGTGCAGGATGTTACCCTGACCCTCAGCCTGAGCGGCGCCCTTCGCAGCGACCTGCAACCGCAGCAGTTCCATATCGAACCGGGCCGAGAGGCCACGGCGCACTTTGCCGTCAAGGCAGGCGAAAATCTGGGTCAAGGGGAGCTCCACTGGAAGCTGGCCACCAGCGAAGGCGAGCTCAAGATCAGCGAGAGCATCTCGGTGCGGCCGTTAACGCCCCACCGTTTAACCCTGGCCACGGCGGTGCTCGACCGCTCAGAAGCCAAGCTCAAGCTTGACCGTCAGCTGTTTACGCCGTTCAGCAAGGTGGAAGCGGCTCTTGGCAACAGTCCGCTGGTTTGGGCTCAGGGGCTGAGCCACTATCTGGACAACTATCCTCACGCCTGTACCGAGCAGTTGGTATCCAAAGCCGTACCTGCGCTGCTGCTGGGCAAGCCCCAGGATAATCTCAATGACTTTAACCAACTCATTGGTCAGTTGCGTAGCCGCCAGAACAGCAGCGGCGGCTTCGGTCTCTGGGCCGCCAACCCGATAGTCGAGCCTATGGTGGCCTTGTATGTGGTAGACATGCTGCTGGACGCCAAGGCCCAGGGTTACCCCGTGCCCCAGGATCTACTGGACAAGGCCAACAGCTATCTGTCGAGCGTGAGCTCCGGCCCCAGCAGCGGCTTGGATGAGCTGCGCGAGCGTGCCTATGGCGCGTATCTGCTGGCCCGCCAGGGGGTGCAGGTGAGCGGCGCCCTCGCCGACATCCGCGAGCGTTTGCAGCGCTACTATCCCAAGGATTGGCAAGCGGACATCGCCAGTGCCTGGCTGGCCGCCAGCTTTACCCTGATGCAGCAGCAACAGTTGGCCGAGCCGCTGTGGCAGGCGCAGAAGTGGCAGCTGCTTGAGGACAAGCCCCAGCGCCTAGGCCTCTACCTGGATCCCATGGTGCACGATGCCCAGCTGCTGACACTCATCGCCCGTCAGGCGCCACAGCGCCTGGATGACCTGCCGGAACAGCTGCTGCCGCGCATGGGCCAGTGGCTCAGCGAGCAGCGTTACAGCTCGCTGTCTGCCGGTACTCTGGTGCGGGCACTGACCGCCCTGGATAACTCCCGCGGCGATCAGGGGCTGGCCATGCAAGCCTTGGTCGATAAGGCCTGGCAGGCACTGAGTCTACCCAAGGCCCAGCTGCCCCTCGGCAGTGAAGAGGTGAAATACCAGAAAACCGGCAGCAATGATGCCTTCTATCTTCTCAGCCAGCAGGGATTTGACCAAAGCCCGGCCAAGCCTTTCAGCCAGGGGCTGGAGGTGAGCCGCGACTATCTGACCCAGGAGCTGCAACCTCTTGGCAAGGTCAAGGTCGGGGATGAATTCCTGGTCAGGCTGCGGCTGCGCGCCACAGATATGGACCAGTTGCAGCAGGTGGTAGTAATAGATCTGTTGCCCGGCGGCGTGGAGCCGGTTTATCGTGACAAGGATGACAGCTTCGACGGCTGGCAGCCGCCTGTGGGGATGGCTCAGCACAGCGACTGGTCGCCACAGTGGCTCAATGTTCGTGAAGACCGCCTGGTGCTCTACGGTACCGCCTGGCGCGATGCCAAAACCTTTGTCTACAAGGTTCGGGCCACCAATGTCGGCCAGTTCCAGGTGCCGCCCGCCTACGCCGAGGGGCTGTATGATCCCCTGGTTCAGGCTCAGGGCCCAAGCGGTGAGTTGGTGATCGAAGCGCCATGAAACGCCGCTATTTGTGCCTGCTGGCCCTGGCAGCCTTGCTGCTGGGGCTGAGACTCTGGCCGGCACAACCTTTTTCAAAGCTGGCGCCCAGCTCCCGCATGGTATTGGCCGCCGATGGCAGTCTGCTGCGGCTGACGCTGGCCAGTGATGGCCAGTATCGGCTCTGGCAACCCCTGGAAGGGGTTTCAGACAACATGGTGCAAGCCATCTTGCTCAAGGAAGACCGCTATTTTTACTTCCACCCCGGCATCAACCCGGCGGCCACCGCCAGGGCGACAGTCGCTACCTATCTTAAGGATGATCGCCAGGGCGCTTCGACCCTGACCATGCAGCTGGCCCGGCGGGTTTACAACATCAACAGCCGCCAGGTGGCCGGGAAATTGCAGCAGATGCTGGCGGCGCTCTGGTTGGAGCTGCGTTACTCCAAGCATGATATTCTCGAGGCCTATCTCAATCTGGCGCCCATGGGCGGCAATATTGAAGGTGTCGGCGCTGCCAGCCGCATCTACTTTCATAAAGACGCCGGTGAGCTGTCACTCAGTGAAGCCCTCAGCCTGGCGGTCATGCCGCAAAGCCCGGCGCGCCGCGCCCGTTTCGGCGCCGACTTTCAGGATGCCCGCGACCGTCTGGCGTTGCTCTGGCAACAAAGCTATCGCGACGATCCCCGCAACAACGGCCTGTTGACCCTCACCGCCATCGGCCATGACCGCACTGAGCTGCCATTTCTGGCGCCGCACTTCAGCCGCCGCCTGCTGCGGGACAATAGCGACACCCTAATTCACAGCACCCTGGACGTCAGCCTGCAGACCTTGCTGGAACGGCGCCTTGGGCTGTATATCGAAAGCCAGCGCCATCTGGGGGTCAAGAATGCCGCCGCAATCCTGGTGGACAGCCGCGATCAGAGCATCAAGGCCTGGATAGGCTCGGCAGACTTCTTCGATACCGATATCCAAGGGCAGGTGGACGGCGTCAGCGCCCGCCGCTCGCCGGGTTCAACCCTGAAGCCATTTCTGTTTGGCCTGGGCATAGATCAGGGGCTCATACACCCGCTGAGCATACTCAAGGATGCGCCCACCGCCTTTGGCAGTTTCCAACCGGAGAACTTTGACCACAGATTTACCGGCCCCATCAGCGCCCACGACGCCCTGGTCAAGAGCCGCAATCTGCCGGCCGTGTGGCTGGCAGGACAAGTGAACCAACCCAATCTCTACGGCTTCCTGCGCCAGGCCGGCATTCAGGGGCTCAGGGGTGAAAGTCATTATGGTTTATCCCTGGCGCTGGGCGGCGGCGAGCTGACCATGGCGGAGCTGGCGCGGCTGTACCTGATGCTGGCGAGCCAGGGCCATGACTATCCACTGCGGGATCAACAAAGCCAGCCCATCAGCCCGCAAGGAAAGAGCTTGTTGAGCCCGGCCGCCGCCTTTATGGTGCGGGACATACTCAAGGACAACCCCCGCGCCGACGGCCTGCCCGGCAGCAACTGGACCGTGGCCTGGAAAACAGGCACCTCCTGGGGGTATCGCGATGCCTGGAGCGCCGGTATCACAGGCCCCTATGTGTTGGTGGTCTGGGTGGGCAACTTCGACGCCACTCCCAACCCGGCCTTTGTCGGCGTCCGAACCGCCGGGCCCCTGTTCTTCGCCCTCAGCGATGCCCTGCAGGGCGCGCTGCCGGGCACGGCCGACATGGCCAACACGCCGCCGGATACGGTAAAAAAGGTAGCCTTCTGCGCCGCCTCCGGCGAGCTGCCCAACCCTTGGTGCCCCAAATTGGTCGATGGCTGGTATATCCCGGGAGTTTCTCCCATCAAGGTCTCCAACTTGCATCGCCCGGTGTGGCTGGATAACAAAACCGGCGCCGCCGTCTGCCCACCCTACGACTCGGAAATTCACCACCAGGAGGTGTTTGCCTTCTGGCCATCAGACTTGGCGGCCCTGTTCGAACAGGCAGGTTTACCCCGCAGGAGGCCGCCGGAGCTTCCGGCCGCCTGCAGCCAAAGAGTCGCGGTCAGTTACTCGGCCCCGCTTATCCGCTCCCCCTTGAAGGGTGTCACCTACAGTCTGCGCCAAAGCGTGGCCAATGAACACATAGCCCTCAAGGCCGACGCCGCCTCCGACAGCCAAATACTCTACTGGTTTGCCGGGAACAGCCTGCTCGGCCAGAGCCTGCCAGGCCAAACCCTGGAATGGCGCCCACCCAGAGCCGGACGCTTCCAGTTATCGGTCAGCGACGACAAAGGCCGCAGCGCCAGCAGACTACTTCGAGTAGATATGCTGCCTTGAGCCGGGCCACTATTCAGATCACTTCAGTTTCGGCCTCTTCAGCCCCACAAATGCAGGACGTTCGGATTTTGCTGGGGCCGAGTGATAAATTCGGGGGAAAGGTCATCACCAGAAGAACTTTCTAAGCTGCCTGGGCGGCAGTGAACAATATCGGCCAACATATCAACGTCAATAAGCTTTTCTAAGCTGCCTGGGCGGCAGTGAACGAACAGCAAAAGTAGTGGCAGCTGCTTCCTACTTTCTAAGCTGCCTGGGCGGCAGTGAACACCATGCGACCCAGCGCATGAGCGCCGATAAATTTCTAAGCTGCCTGGGCGGCAGTGAACAAAGGCAGGCCAATTTGTAAGCATTGCGGCGATTTCTAAGCTGCCTGGGCGGCAGTGAACTATCGCAACATAAGCGAGTAAGGGCGGGTAGCTTTCTAAGCTGCCTGGGCGGCAGTGAACAAGCACTGGATTACTATCATCCCTGGCTTTCTTTTCTAAGCTGCCTGGGCGGCAGTGAGCTATTTCGCGATTATTTTACCAATTCTCCTTATTTTCTAAGCTGCCTGGGCGGCAGTGAACAACAAACTCAATGCAGAATTGCACCGCCGGGATTTCTAAGCTGCCTGGGCGGCAGTGAACGGATGCGTCCAGTTAGCCCCAAATCTCCAACATTTCTAAGCTGCCTGGGCGGCAGTGAACGATGGCCAGGTTAGGGCTGTCTCTGACTTGATTTTCTAAGCTGCCTGGGCGGCAGTGAACGAATCTGATGATGAGGATAGCGTGACGCAAAATTTCTAAGCTGCCTGGGCGGCAGTGAACTTCCATTGATCGCCAAACTTGATACCGAGCTTTTTCTAAGCTGCCTGGGCGGCAGTGAACAAGTACATATTCCAGATTGGATGCCTCACAACTTTCTAAGCTGCCTGGGCGGCAGTGAACGCTAATCAGGCTCCTGAGACTGTCAGGGATTTTTTCTAAGCTGCCTGGGCGGCAGTGAACTCCGATATCGTCAGAGACATTCAGCAGCGGCGTTTCTAAGCTGCCTGGGCGGCAGTGAACGCTACCAATCGAGTGGGACGACTGCGCGGCTATTTCTAAGCTGCCTGGGCGGCAGTGAACCGATTGGAGCGTATCACGTAATAGGAGACATTTTTCTAAGCTGCCTGGGCGGCAGTGAACTTAATGGTGCTGGGATGGTAACAACTGGTCGATTTCTAAGCTGCCTGGGCGGCAGTGAACATTTGCAAGGCAAACCCGGCCTCCTGGGCGTATTTCTAAGCTGCCTGGGCGGCAGTGAACGAAAACATCCCTCAGTAAGCGGGCGGCGTAATTTTCTAAGCTGCCTGGGCGGCAGTGAACGAGATCACAGGTTTTCGCGTCGAGCGCTTACATTTCTAAGCTGCCTGGGCGGCAGTGAACTGATTGCCCCAGGGGCGTTTGATGATGTGCTATTTCTAAGCTGCCTGGGCGGCAGTGAACAAGAACGTCCTAGCGTGGCGCGCTGCCAGCCCTTTCTAAGCTGCCTGGGCGGCAGTGAACAAGATGGGCGCGACGGCATACCGGGGCACAGTTTTCTAAGCTGCCTGGGCGGCAGTGAACTATGACGGCATCACCCGCCCCGAGGCCCTAGAGTTTCTAAGCTGCCTGGGCGGCAGTGAACTGGCGGAAGGCGTCCCCGCCTGCGTTAATCACTTTCTAAGCTGCCTGGGCGGCAGTGAACCGCGGTCAACCCTGTGCGCGACATGATAGGCGTTTCTAAGCTGCCTGGGCGGCAGTGAACTACCGGCGCACTGCTGACAGCTTTTGCATGGTTTTCTAAGCTGCCTGGGCGGCAGTGAACTCGGGATTACATGGGGCACCACCCAGCCAACTTTTCTAAGCTGCCTGGGCGGCAGTGAACTTATTGGAGTATCCAGCCTCGACAATTATGGCTTTCTAAGCTGCCTGGGCGGCAGTGAACATTACGCCGCGACAGTGGAAACGCCACGAAGATTTCTAAGCTGCCTGGGCGGCAGTGAACTGTCGGACGCATTCGTGCTGGGCCTCCAGGTCTTTCTAAGCTGCCTGGGCGGCAGTGAACTGGGGTCATGGTATGCAAGGAAGCGGCCCGACTTTCTAAGCTGCCTGGGCGGCAGTGAACATGTCTAGTATTGATTTGCGCTACACGTGTGTTTTCTAAGCTGCCTGGGCGGCAGTGAACCTGGCAGGGCGTCTTTCGATAATCTTCTTCGTTTTCTAAGCTGCCTGGGCGGCAGTGAACTGGCACGATGGGACTCTTGGCCTACGCGCGCATTTCTAAGCTGCCTGGGCGGCAGTGAACCGCACTGTGGGTTGCGGCAGACGGTGGTGTTATTTCTAAGCTGCCTGGGCGGCAGTGAACTTTCCCAAATCTTCTCAGGGATTTTCATAGTCTTTCTAAGCTGCCTGGGCGGCAGTGAACCAGCGAGAGCAACAAAAACAGTTGTCACTACATTTCTAAGCTGCCTGGGCGGCAGTGAACAGCGTAACGCTTCAGTCGTGCTACTTCCAATATTTCTAAGCTGCCTGGGCGGCAGTGAACGATGTAGTTTACGTAAGCCTGAGCGCATATGTTTTCTAAGCTGCCTGGGCGGCAGTGAACCTGGTTCCGTAACGGGTACTTGCTCCGTTACGTTTCTAAGCTGCCTGGGCGGCAGTGAACGGAACGCGATTGGCGGCGTAAACGACACCGACTTTCTAAGCTGCCTGGGCGGCAGTGAACCCTTAACGCGCCGTGCGGGTATCGCTTCAACATTTCTAAGCTGCCTGGGCGGCAGTGAACAATAGAATAAAGCAATAAAAGAAAGTCACAACAGGTGGTTAGGATAAAAAACCTATTTTTACCCTGTTGAATACCACCTGTTGTAACTGATTGTATACAAAGCTTATTTTTAAAGAGCAAAAATAAAGGGTAAAACTCACCCTTTGATGCTTAAAAGTGCGGTACTGTTCCAAGCGATGCAATACCATTAACTTTACGACTCAGCCCGTAGCAATCGAAAAGCCCATCCACAGGTGTACTTTGCGGATATCTTTCGATAAACAGCGGGAACTTGCTGTTTTTGTCCGGCGAACGTTGTTTCGTTTGCTGGCTGTGCAAGAAGATAAATGGCAAATCACACTGCCCAGTCGGTTTGCTTTTTTCAAGATCGGTTAAGCACTCGGCCAGCGGCTTGCCCGACTTTGCCGCCCATAATGCCGCCTTTTGCTGCATAGCCCGCTCAATCCGCTCAGGCGATTTCACCTGTTTGCGTACAAAGCTCACGTAGGAAACATCACTCGGTACGGGTTTGATGCCTTTAATATGCGCATAGTCTTCGAACCGATTCAGCCATTGGTGAATGGCTAGCTTTTCCAATGACGCTTGTTCTTTGGCAAAGAGGCGCAATTTACCGCCCAGGGGAAACTTAGCTCGGAGATAATCAGGAAAGCCAACCGCAACACTAGACTGATTTGCATCCACTTTGTGTTCAACAAGTGCAATATGCACTTGTTGAAACACGTTTTGCCAAAGAAAACCAAGCGAGATATCGACATCCGGTAGTAAGGTAATTTCTTGGTAGTAGTTCATTACCGCCACCTATTTATCACTTTCGCCGAATACCCCACCGCGCACCAACACGGCCACCACATAATGTTCATCTTCTTCACGCGGTAGTGGTTCTCCACGAGCCCACTTGTCAAAGAAGCTGTAAAAATCCTGCTTATCTTTCGGAGTGCGGAATGCTTTACCCAAATTGGTCACTGCGCCATAAGGTTCTATGGCAATCGCCCCTGCACTTTGTTCTGCCAAAGCGTATTCTGGATACCAAGTATCAATAGAACGCAATGCATTACCTATTTTTTGTGAGTGCATTGCTGCATGTTCATTAACGGCATAAAGAATTTTACTTTTCTTGGTTTTGCTATTGCCTTTATCCAACACTAGCTCTTCACTTGGATAAACTTCTTGCGCTTTACCCACTTTTGCATAGCAGTCAATTTGCAGCATCAGGTGTTCGGACTTACTGGCCAAGGCCTTGGCAACGCGTTCAGCCAAACTACTCACTTGTTCATCGTTATGATCGAAATGACGGGTGCTGAACTTTTTGGCGTCAAACGTCCAAGTTTGCTCCGCCCCTTTATTAAGCGCCTTAACTTGCACTTCGATTTCTTCAGCACCCACTCGGTTACGCCATAAGAAACGCGCGTTTGCCAGGTTAGTGGCGTAGCGTTTTGCCAATTCAAAACAACCATGCTTGGCAATGTACTGCTCAACTGCGGCACTATAGCTCTGTTTGAATTGCGCATTATTACAAGCCGAAGGTTGAGCTAAACCACCCAACACTTTTAGGGTGAAATGGAGTTTAAGAGTGTCTTGATCTTGCCCCAGAGCACAGGCATCGACACGTTGTAAGTTTGCTTTCTCCACTTCGGCATTTAACTTAAGTGGATCATTTTTTACTGCCGCTTTTAAACGGTTAGAAATGGTTCCACGTACCGATTTTTCTTGTAACGATAAAGGAGTGACCTGTTCTTTAGCGTCCCAGCTAGTGCCAAATAGATAGCCATCTGATGGGACTAGTTTCTTCTCAAATGCCAATACTGAAGCGGTGTCGTTAATTTTAGCCATGAGATTGTTCCTTATTCATGTTCGTTGATAGCGTTAACTTGCTGACAAAGGTAAAGATCGTTTTCTAAATCGGAGTTGTATTGCCAAAGGGCGTCATCGAGGTTTTTAATTTTGTGCGCCATAACAAACTCACCTAGCGTGACCACGCTTTCGGCAAAACGATGGGGCGTAGTGGGATCTCGTTGATTTTTCGCCTCACCTAATGGTGAAATGCCCTGAAACCCAGTGGCAATCGGCACAATCCAACCATGGGTTTTGCGCTGGCTGTGCCAAACAACACTGCCATCTTCAAGCTGTTCACAATTGTGGTTAACGCTGAGGTAGCCAAGCAGTGCATCTAATGCATCATTGTCTTGCTGCATGGCCTCTATCATTAGATCGCGCCGTTCTAGCAGTACATAGCCCGGCATCAGTTGGCGTAGAACTCGCGTCGTATCCTCTTCTGTCACCACTGAGCCGATTGCGGGCTTTCCTATACAGATGACATCACCACCCGCTACTTTCATGGTGGCGATGACCGCTTGCAATTGCCCTGCAAAATCAGGATATTGCACCTGTTCCTCATCGCCACTCCACTCAATCACTAAAGAGACGTCTAAATGACAGCGTGCTTCTTCTATAAATGCCGAACGCGAACCGTCCTTATCGAGTGGGTTACCTGTACCAATGATTGAATGGACAAAATCGCCCTCACCTTTGTGAGTTTGTACATCACAGCAATGACTGACAACGGCGACACTGTGCAGCATTAACTCAGACAGACCGGCTTGGTTCAATTTGCGCTCCAAAGCGTGGACAAACCCTAACCATGCTGTCATGGCCGGAAAACCTATGGTAAAAGGGCTTGAGAGTGCATTGGCGTTGTGAATTTTAATATGGGGCAAAATCAGCACTCTCATCGAAAGTTCTCCCTATTGCTGGCAACCACTGTCTCAATGGCCAAGAGTTCTTGATCGGCCAGTAATAAGGGGTTGCTGATGACTTTGCTGCGGCTGTAGTGGTTGATTAAACCACGGGCAATTTGACGAGTGATTTTATCGAGCCACTCATTCTCTTGTTCTCGCTGCGACTCAAATTCAGGGTACAACCAAACTTTTTGCTCCAATGGCAATTCGCTTGGTAAGTCGCCTTGATGGTCAGTGAGAAACAGGCGCACTTGCCACATTTTTTCAATAACCAAATCAACGTATTGCTGAATACGGTAATCGCGTCCATCACGGATATTGATGTTGTTATAGTCAGTCTTAAACAGTCGATGCAACGCTTCCAACACCTCCTTGGCTTGCCAAGCAGTAAAACACTCTTTGAAAAAGTCCGTCTTAGGCAAGCGGATTTCTCTGGGTGTTAAATTAGGCGGAATGGATGGAAGAAGATGGGCTTTTCCCGCATTTTGGTTATTGAGCACGCTGATGTTTTGAGGTTTTGTACCGCCAAAGCCAATGGTCGTTAGACCAAATATTTCTTGATAACCCTCTGGGTGAAATCGATTGGCTTTTTTGCACTCTCTGGCCTCTTTGACAAGCTCCCCAAATCGCATTGCATCAAGTCGTTTGCGTAATTCAAAAAGATGGCCTGAATGGGTCAATAGTGACAATAAATGATATTCACCTTCGGCTACCGGGAAATAGACCTGCTTAATCTTCGAGCTGGATACCGAAGCTTGATCGCTATCGATCATTTTTAAAAAACCGTCTCGTAGCGTCTGATAATCACAGGTTGGCACCTCAAGCAACTGGCGAGCCAACTCACTTTCTTGTTCAATATGCACGAGCAGAGAGCGTTGATCGCTCATCGGCAAGCTCAGGAACTTATACACGTCCAATGCCGCTGCATTACCGAGTGCATCAGGCTCTACCGCCACATTGCCTGATCGCAGAAAGCCATCGGCACTCGGTTTATTCTTGGCAATTATCGATGAAACATAGCCATTTTTGTTCTTTCGCGCACTCGGATGACTAAAGGTGCAGGGATGTGAGGCTATTGAGATTTGCCCTGCCCTTTTAGCAGCATCGGGTAACCAATTTGCCAACAGAAAGTTTTGCTCACACTCCCGCTGTTTTTCCAATACTTCTGATTCTTGCATCGAGGTACTGACATTTTTCTTAAGCCAGGCTTCTTTGCGCTCGGCAAAGAAGGTGACTATTGCTGGATCTAACACAGTAAATCCCTCCACTATTTAACCTTAACCAAGCCTAATTGGTCGTTGTAACTGTATTGTTGACTTCCTTCCCGGTAGATAAAACTGATTTCTCCGTATCGTACTGACGTGACAAACTCCTGCTCAGGGCTTGGACTGTATAAACTGACTAACTCACTGTAATCACGCTGTAGCCAAAGCTTCTGTTGTTGGGTTGATGGAAACGGTAGATGTTCAATATTCAAGGTGCGTTCAATCGGGTGTAAGCCGCCCTGATCTTCACGCAAACAAAACTCAATGCTGCGCGCTTTTTTAACTAAGTAGATTTGCACTGAGGGTTCACTTTTACGAAAGCGTTTGAAGTATTGCGGCAATGCCGTAAGCCACCAGTAGCCATGAATATGACCGTGTAAATGCTCACACCAACAAGATTGACGCTGGCTTTCCCGACGGTTGCGGCTGAATCTATCCCGGCGGTTAACTTCGCTTACTTCTGACTTGCCGATTTGATCCGTGCCGCATGTTTTGGCGGTGGCAAAGTGCTCTAAATCCGCCAAGTTTTTTTGTGGCTCCAACGTCGCTCGCTTCTGAATTCGAGCAACCGCATTAACCGATTGCAGCAATGGCTTTTCGTCCACCAACTGGGTTAAGTCATGAGTGACGAGCTGAGTAGTTCGGTCGGTTTCATAGCCAGGACGGTTAAATACTCGCTCTTCTCCCCCCTTGAACCCTTTGAGGTTGTACTGCAACAAGCCAATATTGGGCACAGGAATTTCTCCATCACGGTGCCTGCGTACACGGCCTGCCATTTGAATAATCGAACGAAAAGAAGAGGGCTCTATCACCGCCCAATCAAAGTCATGGTCACGCCCCACTTCTTCCACAGGCGTAGTCACCAAAATAAAGATCATATTTTTTGCAGAACAGGCATTTAAATGACCGCGAATAATGGAATGGCTGAAGGCAAGCGGTAATTCGTTCGCTGCTTCTTTACGCTTAAGCACCTCATCTAGATGCTTTTCTTGCTCGTGGCGCAGCAACAACACTTGCTGACTGTGGTAAGCCATACAACGTACTTCGGTATCTGCAGGCCAATCACAACTGAGCAAGTACTTGGTTAGCTCGACACAGGGTTGAATATTGGCAAGGCGCACCACACCAAAGGAAACTTGAATTTGGCTTTGGGGATCTAAGGTAAAGTGGTGCCGGTGTTTAGCCAGCACCGCTTGCTTTACCGTTGCAAAATACTGAGTATCAAGCGGTAAATCTGGTTGTTTGAGGCAGGGGATAATTTCGGCTTTACGTTTGGCGGTTTGCTGTTTGAGCTTCTCGACCCGTTTATTGATAAAGCCTTGTTGCAAAGCCTGGTAAGCCTCCAAGTCATAATCATTGCTCCCCACCAACTGAGTATGTGCCGTAAATTCATCAATATAAATACAATTAATGCTGGCGTTTCGGTCACGACTGGCGGCAAATATTGCCCACCCCTGGCGATAGGCATTGTACAAACCGAGCGCTAAATCCGGCGGGATGGTGGCAGAGGAAATCATGACTTTTCGCCCCAGCATACCGGCCAAGTGAACGAGTCTGCCAATCGCAATCAGATCGTCGCCAGTAAAATCATCGATTTCATCTATCACCAAATCGGATGACATTAACCGTAAGCAAGGCAATATATAACGCCCACCCCGTTTGGTTTCGGTAGCCGCCATAATATGATCTATGGTGCAAGCCAGTACCGGGGCATACAGCAACTTGCGATCTTTTTCCTTGATTAAAACTGTGGTGAGTTCTTCTTCGGGCAATACGCCCTGCCAATGCAGTTCATCAGTTTCTTCTTGCAAGCTTTCCATCGATTCAGAGCCAAGCTCAGCTTGATTAAGTTCCACTTCCTCCTTATCGACTTGCGCACCAGTCTGGTGATGTAACTCGTAAATCGCCTTAGAGCCAATGAGCACAGCGAGATCTTTATCTTGCAGTTTGAGCCGCTGCTTGTATTCATCGCCGGTTTGCAAAGTAAGAGTGCGCAAACCAAGCGCGAGAATAAACCGCAGACTTTCACCATCCTCCGAGAGCGCCTGCATGATTTTGGCGTTAGCCATAGTTTTCCCGCAGCCAGTACTCGCCATATTGACCACAAAATAACCTTGGCTTTTATCTTCAGTATACTCACGCCACTCGATAATTTTACGTACCGCTTTGTCTTGCCAACGGAACGCTTTTGGGGTGCTGCTTTTGGGTGCCAGCTCGGTAAGTTCAGTCGCTTTTAGCGGCTCAGATTCAAAAAAGGGCAGCAACCTCACCGTATTCACCGCCACCCTGGCGACATTAACCAAATGTTCATCCAGCTTTTGTTTACGCTCTTTGGTCTCGGGATCTGTATTGGCGTACAGCTCGGTTGAAACCTTCCAACTAGGATCATTGGCTTGCGAGGAGTAATAATGGTCGCCCAGCATCAAGCACAACCGTGCATGGTGTAAAACCACGCGCCAGCTGCCGTCATTCATCGCTTGCTCTAACAAAGGCAACTGATGCAATAAATCCTTAGCTCGGCGTTGCAATGCCGTTAGCCAAGTTTGTGATTGGGAAAGTAACCCTAAAGGAAATTCAAAGCATTTGGGTAACAGCCTGTTGTAATCCTCAAATTGGTTTTCATACCCCCATGCCGAAGTAATTCTGGTCAACAAATCACCAAGCGAACTATTATGATTCTCTCGCTGTTCCCGACACATCTCTTCTTTTTTGGGCAGCGGTAATCTGTGATGAGAAACAATTAACCAACTAATCAATGCTGCTGCGTTGGGCAGTTCGCTTAGTGGCTTTTCCGTTTGTAACCTTTGGTAAGTCAATCGCGACTCATCAATGCCTTGGTTGATCAGAAAGTTCAACCATGCTTCATCGTGACTCTCACTCATCTGGCTTGTAACGAACTGATGAAATAACAGGCAAGAGATCCACTCATGGCGCAGTGGGTCGCCTTTATGCTGGGTTTTAATCTCTGGTTTTAATTTTTCCTGAAACAGTAAAGAAGCCTTACCCCAATCGTGCAACAAAGCGGCCATAGCTGCGAGCGCTTTAATCAGTGGCAAATATTTCCAATCACTTTCATAGTCGCTGTTGAGTAAATCTTTCTCAGTACTGTTAACTGGCACCACACCTTCCAAATTAAATTTCTTTTTATTCCCCACCACCCATAAAAACTGGCTGCGGGAGCGAGAGCGGATCCAATGGCAACTGACGGCAGTGCTGCGGCTGGCGGTTTGACGTAGCATTTTTTTCACCGTTAACAATCCCTCTTCGGTGATCAGGGTTTGCCAGGTGTTATCGCCAATCCGGTTGGCGAAAGCATCCAGTACGCGACGGGTTTTCTTAAGCGCGTTTTTTTCACACTGAGAGACAAAGGTGACCATCATAATGGGATTACCTCGCGCTCTTGTTCACCCTGACCTCGCAAGGCAACGCGTTTTACTGTGTCAAACATAAAGTCGAGGGCTTTGTGCTCAATAAAGGCTTGCAATATTTGCTGGCGAAACTCTTGTTCGGTTGCGTTTTCTTTGGCACAAACAAAGGCCCAGGGCAGCACAATGGCGTCTTTGATTAAATCGGCCACATCAAACACCAAAGCACCGCGGCGGGTTTTACCATGCATCACGGCAAAGCCATGCGGAATCCCCAATACCCACAAACAGCTTGCTGCCAAACCATAAGCTAAGTAGTTGCCATGATTTAAAAAGTCGTTGGCTTTGTCGGTACATTTTTTGTCGGGTTGTTGTTGGCGAGAAAAACCCTCTTTGCCGGTATTATTGGCTGCGTATTTGTATAGAACTTTGGTTAATTGCGCTTCGGTAAGCAGCAGCTCTGAAGATTGACTGGCTGCCACTGTGCGCTTGTGGAAGGTTTCAAGTGATTGTTGGATAACCTGATCCTGAACATTGAACTTTTCCAGAGCGAGTTCACGGTCAGTGCGCCACACCTTTTGTAAGTAGTCGATTCGGGCATTTTGAAATTGTTTCGCGGCGGCTAAGCGCTTTTCATCATCAAACCAAAATGAGAGCCAGCCTTGCAGGTATTCGGTAGGCCGATATTCACTTTGCGGTGTAAACCATTCCACTTCAGTCGCCATATGCAACGGTGTGCCGCCACCGCCACAAAACCCTACCAGTACTCCGGCCTGCGAGAGCATACGCATTGCGGCCTGAGTAATTGATGTACCGTTGCCAAGCAGCAAGACTGTGGTGTTGGCGATAGGGATATTGAAGTAGAGGTTTTCTTTATCAGCTTCGGTTAAATAGAGTACTCGGCCATCTTTTTGCATTACGCGACAATATTCGAGGTAATACATGTTGGTGCGTTTTGAGTGCAGAATCACTTTAAGATCAGAGGGTGAGAAATCGTCCATTTAAATACCTCGGCGTTAGATATCAGTTACTTTTACCCAACTTTCCTATTGCCACCAATACTGTACAGACACTCAGGTTAACTGAGTTTACCTTGGCTCAAACCATACTGGTCCTAGCTATTGAATAACCACTGCTTGATGTCATTTCGGTTTACCAGCACCAACTGCTGAGCCTCGGGTGTGCCATCCAGATACTTGGTATTGACCTGCATTTCCCTGAGCAGGTAATCCACCAAAGCTGCCCGGCACTGAATAATGAGTTGTCCCCCTTCCATCTGATAATCTTTGGCCAGCACCTGTTGTTGCTGGGCTGTCAGGCGGGGATCAGGAGCCAGAATTACCGCCAGCATGGTCTGCCAGGCAGAGTCATCTTTTACAGTTTGATGGGCGATGCCCTCCACAACAGGAATTCCCCGAAAACGGCTCAGAACAAGATCGCGAAAAGCCGCTGACTTTTCACAGTAACCCCGAACATGGTAGCGGCTGCCGGCCTTGACTAAGGTATGAGGGGTAAAAATTCGGCCTTCATCTTCGGGATTGGACAGAGAGACATATTCCACCTCAAGCCTGAGGTTTTGCTCGATGGCATTAATCAAACCGGCGAGAACATGGCGGCAAGTGTTGCGCTCCGGCAATGCCATTCGGGTGGCACAGGAGCCATTCAAGGGGCGGGGCTGAGTAAAGTAACCTGTCTCGTACCAGAGGAAAAAATCATCCAGGGAAGCAGATGAGTAGCTGAGACTGGCGTGCTCTGCAAACCCGAAACAGGCCTTATCGAGCTTTATCAAGGCGCCTGGGTGCAATTCCCGGTATTTGGCCAAATCTTTGTGGGCTTGCTGACGGGTAATGGCAAATTGGTGTTCGATATCTTTATTGCGGACTCTCCCTTTCCAAAAGGCCAACATCTCGAGAAAAGCAAATCGCTCTATCGGCAACTTACAATTGCTCACCTTCCCCTCCATGGACATTTAGCTGTCGTCACCAGAACATAAATTCAGTCTGCCATAGCCCCATGTCAACGAGTAGGTCTAATGGCGAAATATTCGACACAGCTCATACAATATATAATTCGGTAAAAATCACTCTGATAAATGCCCTCAACATATTGTTTAGTAAAAGAAGACGGCCGAATGGCCGTCTTGTTAGATACCTCGGCTCTTGGGTATTAAACCTCTGCCGGCTCCAGCATAAAGACCTTCTTCTGCTGTCCCAAAAGTTGTTGCAGCAGTTGATTGGTCTGCTCCAGCGTCAGCTTATTCAGCGTGTTATCCGTCTCAGCCAGCTCCTGAAGTCGCCCTTCATCGGCCATGGTCTGCGCCAGAGCAGCGCTCCAAAAGGCGGCGCTTTGGCGCTGTTGACGCTGCAACACGGCCAGGGTTTGCTTGGCCTGTTTGAACTCGGCCACACTCATGCCTTCGCGCACCAGATGCTGCACTACAGTATCGGCTTCTGCGGCCAGCGCCTCGGCCCGCTCAGGCGCCGCGGTGAAGTTGAGCCGTCCCAGATAATAAGCTGCCGGGTCACGCGCCAATAGCTGCGACATCTGGATCACATAGACACCGGAAGCCTCGGTGCGCAGTTTCTGCCGCAGCCTTTGGTTCAGCACCTGCTCTATCAGTTGCATCGCCATGCTGTTTGCCGCACTCCACTTCGCATCCTGGCTGTATTGGATCTGCACCATGGTTTTCGGGCTACTGCTCCAGGGGTAACGGCGCTCCATAGACTCAGCCTTGGGGCGAATGTTGCGATCAGTCCAGCTCTGCGCCGTTTTGCCCTCCTGTTTGGCAAGATGACCGAGCCAGAGGTTGGCCTGCTCGCCCAATTGCTTGAGCGGCAGATTGCCGCTGATGCTCAGCACCATGGCGCCCGGGTCACCCAGCAGTTGCCTATCTAATTGCTCAAGCCTTGCCAGCTCTGATGCAGGTTCACTGCCCTGCATCAAGAGCAGCTCTCCGTTCTCAAAGGCGGCTTGTGTGATGGCGTCCATAAAGCGCCGCTCGGCGGGCACATGATTCCGCTGTTGCTGAATAGCCTGAAGCTGCCTGCTCAAAGCCTCCTGGCAATACTTGGGCTGAGTCAAACGCAGGGCAAATAATTTGAGCAGCGGCGCCAGGGTATCGGCGGATGCCTGACCACGCAGGCCATGATGCAGCAGCTCGGCATAGGGGGTGATACTGATGCCGTATTGCTTCTGCAAGGCCAGCAGATCCCGGCCCGAATACTCGCCGATACCGCAGGAGGATGGCAGGTAAAGCGCTTGGCTGACATAGCCCTTGGTGTTGTGGTTTTCCAGAGAACGGCCACCGGGAAGGCGCAGATCCAGCTGAATATTATCGGTCAGCATAGGATCGCTGTGCAGCAGCAAGATCAGGCCATTGGCCAGTTGCCAGCGCTCGCTGCGCACCTTGGGCAAGGCGCCAAGCGCCGGCAGTGATACTCTATCCACGACCTTGTTCAACGCAGGCGGCGTTAAGTCCAGTGTCAGTTGCCTAGGTTTGAGCGCAAAGGCGCCTGGCGTGCTCGTCAGCCCCTGTTGCCAGGCGGTCAGTAGGCTATTTTTATTGAGCTTTTCGGCGTCTGTGTCCGGCCCTATGAGAGCAATTTTGACTTCGGCCTGTTGCAGCAAAGACTGTACCGCCGCCTGCAGATGCTCGGGCGTAACCTCTGTGAGGAAGGTCTGGGTCATCTGCCACTCTTGCTGCTTGTTCAGCATAGGCATTTGAAAGCTGACGGCATTAGTCAGTTGCTCGAGCAGATAACCGCTGTCATAGCGCGACTCGCTCAGCGCCTGCTGTTGCAAGCGCGCCAACAAGGGCGCCTTAACGGCATCCAGCTCAGCTTGGCTCACCCCCTGGCTCGCCAAACGTTTAAGCTCGGTGGCAAAGCGCTGCAACGCGGTGCCATAGTCGGCATCGAGCGGGTGCAGAATCGCCAGATGCTGAATTCGCGAGGGCGACAGTACCGCGCTCTGATCGCCGAGCTGCGCCTTGGCAAACAGCTGTTCATCCACCATCAGGCCGAGACGACGATTCAGTACCGCCAGCCAGAGCCTATCGAGCAGATCCCGCCATTGGCCGTTGACGCTATTGAGCGGCGCGGGCAGGGGCTGTTGCAGCATGAGTTGGATGAAACGCTGCGATTGCTCGGGATCCAACACAGTTTGCAGTTGCACCTCGGCAGCGGAGGAATCGAAGCGGCCCCAGTCGGCGGCGACTTTACTGTCGCCCTTCGCCATAGGCCCGAAGAAATGCTCAATATGCTGCCGAGCCTCTTCGACATCGAATTCACCGGCCATCATCAGCACCATATTTTGCGGCTGATACCAGTCCTGATAATACTGCTTGGCCAGGGTCACAGGCGCAGTGCGGATCACCTCGGGTAGACCTATAGGATTACGCTCGGCCAGTTCACTGCCTTGATAACGCAGTTGCTCCAGGGCGCTGTTGATCCTCTGCCCTAGCCCCTGACGCAGACGCCACTCTTCGATAATCACTTCCCGCTCGCGCTCAAACGCCTGGGGATCGAACGTCAACTTATGGCCCCATTGGGATAAGATTTTCAATCCCAACACCACTTGCTGCTCGTCGGCGGCGGGTAAAGACAACTTATAGACGGTGGAAGCAAAGCTGGTGACCGCATTGACATGGCTGCCAAGGCTGATCCCCTGCTGTTCCAGCTGTTTAAAGCTTTGCTGATCCGCAAACGCCTCTGTGCCCTTGAACGCCATATGTTCAACGAAATGGGCCAAGCCTTGCTGGGCGTCGGTTTCCTGCAGCGAGCCGGCCTTGACCAGCAGCCTGAGTTCCACATTTTGCCGCGGATCTTTCCTGGGCAGCAGCATCACCTGCAAACCGTTTTCCAAGGTATAAGTTTGCAGATCCGGCCTCAGTGGCAAGCTGCCCTCGGCGAGTGGTTGCAGTGACGTCGACTGTTGTTGTGACTGTGGTTTCGGCTCAGTAGTGCTTTGGCAAGCCAGCAGCAAACCGGCCAGCAAACATACTATCAAGGGTTTCATTTCAGACCTCCCTCAGGCGGGTGATGTTGGCAGGTTGAGATTGTTCATCCTGCTCCAGGGAAATAATCTCATCGGCCAGCTGATGCAGTGGCAATTGATGGCTGACCAACACTATGCAGGCCTTGGGCAACTCGGCGCGCAAGAGTTGCAGCAGCGAAGTGGCGGCGGCTATGTCCAGTGCCGAGGTGGTTTCATCCAGCAGGATCAGCTCAGGGGCGTTGAGCAGCAACCGGGCAAACATTACTCTTTGCTGCTCACCGCCCGATAGCCGCTGCAGCCAGTTATCTGTGTGTTCGAGCGTGTCCTGCAGCTCCCCTAACCCCACCTGCTGCAACACCTGGCGGCAACGTTCGTCGCTAAACTTCTGAGTGGCAGCCGGATAACAGATGAGCGATTTGAGTGAACCCTCCGGCAGATAAAGGCGCTGGGATATCCAGCAGGGGCTGACCCGAGTTGCCAGTTTCCCGCAATAGCCATCCCAGAAGCCTGCCAGGGTTCGCAGTAAACTGGTTTTCCCGATACCGGAGCGGCCGTGCAGTACCAGCAGCTTTCCCGGTGTGAGTGAAAGGCGCAGTCTTTGCAGCAGCGGCCGACCATCCGGCAACAAGAGATCCAGACTGGCCTGCAACAGCGGCACTGCCTGAGGTTCAAGCACATTGACTCTTTTATCTGGGACACTATCGGTTGCAACTGAGGGCTTGGCGGCGACTGCCGCCTCGGGCCGCGGCGTATCGGCAAACAGACTGGCTTCAAAATGACTCAGACGCTCGACCGTAGCGCTCCAGCGCGCCAGGTCTTTATAGGCGTAGATAAACCAGCTGAGGGCACTGGCCACCTGGGTGAAAGCCATCTTTATCTGCATTAAACCGCCGAGCTGAATTGCCCCGGCAAGAAACTTGGGCAGAGCAAAGAATATCGGCGCTAGCATGGTGACCTGGCTGTACCCTGTTGTGAAGAAGGCCAGATTACGCTCCTTGGACATCAAGGCATACCAGTTACCGGCTACCCGGGAAAAGCTTTGCGCCAATGCCTGCTGCTCGCAGTCCTCACCTCGCTGACCGGCAATGGCCTCACTATGGTTACGACGCTGCACCAGAGCGATACGGAAATCCGCCTCGCGCTTTTGCTGCTGAAAGTTAAGCCGGTGCAATGGCCTACCCACCTTGTGGGTGATCAGGGTGCCTATCAGGGTGTAGAGCAGGCAGACCCACACCATGTAGCCAGGTATGGTCAGCTCAGCTGACCCCAAGGGAATGCTGATCTCGCCGGACAGCGTCCAGAGGATCACCACAAAGGAGCCTATGGTGAGTACAGAACGCAGGAAGGATAACAGCAGATCCAGCGAAGTCTCCACCAGCAGGAAAACATCCTCGGCGATGCGTTGATCCGGGTTGTCAGGCTCCTGCTGCCCAAGCTGGATTCGGTAATGGCGACTATCCGGCGACAGCCAACGGCTACAGAGATCCCGGGTCATCCATTCACGCCACTGAATGATCAATTTTTTCTTCAGGTAGTCGGCGTACACCAACACCAGCACCAAGGCGACTATGATCAGCATAAACTGCTGCAACAGGGGGTAAATCAGGCTGCCATCCAACTGCTGCAGCGCGTTGAAGAAGTCGCCGTTCCACTGGTTGAGCTGTACGCTGAACCACACCGAGGAGAGGCTTAAGGTCAACACCACCAGCAGTAATGCCAACGCCGGCAGCCGTTGCCGATTACACCAAAAGGGTTTTATCAAATGCCAGAACATGGCCAGATGTTTCATATCGGAAAATCCATCAATAGCAACGGGCGGCCGCTGGGCCGCCCGCCGAAGGGTCAGCTTAGTATTCGTAGTTCAACTGCAACCAGAACTGACGCCCCGGTTCATAGTTGAAATAGAGTTGATCCTGGTGAACAAAGGAGTCGTTGGCATTTTTACGGTTGAGCAGGTTATAGATCTCTACCGACACTGAAGCGCCTTTGGCAAATTCGGGCTGCCATTGCAGCTTGGTATCCCAACGGAAGGTCGAGGCAAAATCCACTTTGCTGTACTTGACCAGATCCTTGCCGGTCTCGGGATCGCGGAAATAACCATTCTGATCGCGACTGGCCTGCTCACGGCTGGAGGTCCAATGCAGCAGGTTATACCAGGTGAGGCCGTAGTCATCGAACTCGTGGGTCAGTTCCAGATCTATCTTCCAGGGCGCATTGAAATCTGTGGCCGGTAAATCGGCCGCAGCAATGACCTTGCCGTCATACCAAACCTTGTCGGCATCCACATTGAGACCGGATTCGAAATAGCTGTAACCCTGATCTTTTGGGGTGTTGCTCTTGGTTTCCTGCCAAGCGACCGAGAACTTGGCCTGGTGGTTCGCGCCCAAGAATTGAAGGGTTTCCCGATTCATCAGGGTGAAGATCACGCTGTCATGACTGGTGCTGCCGCTGTTGTCGAAGGTTCGAATGGCGCGCTGTTCATAATCATCAGTGCCGGGATACTTGTAACGGCTGCGCACTTCATCGCGGCCGTTACGGTGCACATAATTCAGCTTCCAGATACTGTTGTCCCAAATCTGTTGAACGCCGACGGTAAACTCGTCGTTATAGGGCGTTTGCAGATCTTCCATCCCCTCATAATCCCGGGTCGGCATCCAGTCGTTGTCGGCAGAGTTGGGTTTACAGTCAAAGTAGCAATGCACCAGGCCACCGTTTTGGCCACTGTAGAGAGCATAAGTCAACATGGAGCGACCATAGTAACGGTTGGCCCCGGCGGTCAGCAGGGTGTTGCCGTCGCCAAACAGGTTCCAACTGCTACTGAGCCTCGGAGCCAGATTATTGCGATTGACAAAGCCGTCGTGATCCAGCCTTAGACCAGGCCTGAAGCTGAAATCGCCCCAGTTGATCACATCTTCAACATAGAGAGCATACTGGCTGTGAGTGCTCTTGTATCTGCCTTCAAGAAAGGCATCGAGACGCAGTTGTGACCAGCCCATCATCTCCAGGCTGCCGTCGTAGTTGTTGCGGTAGTAAGTCTTGTCCCGGTTGAACTCGGCGTCGGTGTAACTGGCTTCGCCCCCCAGGGTAAAGGTGTGGCTCATACCGGCCCATTTGAGGGGATCCCATTTCCACTTCAACTTGGCGGTACTGGTTTCCTGGGTAGAGTCCAGATCGCCCGGGCCTCCTGAAGAGTAGGAGCGATTGCTCTGCCAATCCATCAATTGCACCCAGTAAGTTTGCTCGCCGGCACGCTTGTCTGTCATGCGGTTATAGTTGAGCGACAACTCCAGTGTCGAAGCGTCAAAACCGTGCTCTATCTCCAGGGTAGAACTGTAGCCCTTGTGTTCATCGCGGTAGTCTGAATTGGCCACTCCGTTGAAGAACATCTCCGCCTCATAAGCCGAATAGGCCAACGACAGATGCGCCGTGGTGCGTGGTGAAGCGTACCAGGAAAACTTGCTGAACAGATTGTCTGAGGTGCGCCGTTGATGCTTGAGGCCGCCGCCTGTCTTGAAGGCCACCAGCTCACCGTTGGCATCCAGTCCCACTGCGGTAGCAGGTACATTCATCATAGGGATTTTCGACTCACGCCGGGAAACCGAAGCCACAAAACCCAAGTCGTCGGTAATGCCGGTTTCAAAACTCAGGCCATAGTTGCGCTTGCTGTAATCCGTCTGGAATCTGGCCGGTTGTGACAGATCATTATTAGCCGAGTCGAACTGCAATTTGTCATCTATATGCACCTTGTTCCAACTGGCATCCGTTTGGCGGAAATAAACACTGGCGGCAGTTTCCCCTTGCCAACTGCGGGTTGTAGCATCCACTACCCCGCCGGTAAAACCACCGAATTCCACCGGAATATTGGCATCATAGAGGGTCACGCTGTCTATCAGGCGGCTGTCGACATACAGGCCCTGCTCATCGCTGGACAGGCGGGCATTGGTGACCACGCTGCCATCGACCGGATCCAGATCGTTATTGATGCTCATGCCATCGAGCAGGAAAGCATTTTGGTAGGCATTACTGCCGTGAATGGAAATGTCGGCGGGTTTGATCTCCCCTTGATTCAAACTGCTGTTGGCGCTGTTGGAAAACTGCACCGCTGGATTAGACCTGAGCAAGTCGGTCAGGTTACCGTCACCTGTTGGGCGTTTTTTAATATCTTCCCGGGTCAGGGTTTCATGTTGAGTCAGGCCATTGTCGGCCTGCTCTCTGACGATTATCTCCTGTTGATCAGCCACATCAACCTGTTGCGCCTGAGCTACCGGCACTAATGCCAGACCACAGACTGCAGCCGCGTGTTTCTTCATCCTCAATCCCTTTATTGTTAAAAACAGCGATGCCGGAGTTGAACCCGCACCACTAAAGTGTGAGGTTGGCCAAAATAACTTGATCAAATGCAAATGACAATTGTTATCATTACCATTTGCTGGTAATGTCTCAAACCATGTCAACATTCTGGTGATGATGTGCGCAAAACCACAGCATTCCAGACAAAAAATATTTTCATTCAGATGTTTACTAAAACAGCAGTATCTGTCTTGGCCGCCTGGGTATTACAGGTAACGGCCACGCCAAGTGACCTCAACGAGATCCACAAGGCCGACCGTCAGGGATTAAAGGCCAGCCAACACGCCCAGCAAGTCATAGAGAAACTCGATGATGAGCAGCAATCCCTGATCCAGGAAAACCGCCAACTCAAGCATGAAATCCAACTGGCCAGCCATTACCAAAAGCAATTACAGCAGCAGATAGGGCAACTGCACTCTGCTCTGGAGGAGCTTGGCGAGCAGCGCCAGCAACTGCGCCAGACCCGGATGCAGCTGGCCCCGATGATGGACGAAATGCTGCTTTCACTTACGCAACTGGTGCGGGCCGATCTGCCATTTCAGCAACAGGAACGGCAGCAGCGTCTCGATAATTTGCAACTCCTGCTGCAAAGCGCCGAGCTGAACCAGGGCGAGAAACTGACCCGGCTGTTGGATGCCTACCAGGTTGAGCTCAGCTATGGCTACAGTGTGGAAAGCTGGCAGGGCAAACTCGGCGACGGTCGGCTGGTGAATTTTCTGCGCGCCGGGCGCCTGGGGTATTTTTTCCTCACCCTGGATGGCAAGGCCGGTGGCCGCTGGCAGGGAGATAATTGGCAGGCGCTGGCGCCTGAGCAGCTTGGCAATGTCGCCGCGGCCATCCGAGTCGCCTCCGGAGATGGCATACCGACACTGCTGCAACTGCCTCTGATAGTGGAGGCATCATGAGCTTTTTGTCTTCCCTCACTCGCCAGAGCATGATGCGTCCCGCATTACTGTGGTCGCTATCGCTGTTGTCGCTCTCATTGTCCCTCCCCTGCCAGGCCGAAAGTCTGCAACAGGTGTTGGAACAGGTTCGCAGTGGCAGTCGCCAGGAACAAGTGGCCGCCGAGCGGCAAGAGAACCAAAGCCGTCAGAGCCTGGAGCAGGTGCGCAGCAACCATAAGAAACTGCAACAGCAACTCACCCGGACTCAGGCAAATAACCTGGAACTTGAAGACCAACTGCTGGCACTGCAGCAAAGCCTTAAGGACAAACAGGCGCAGCTCAACGCCGAGAAAGCCAGTCTCGACGGGGTGTTTCGCGCCATCCAGGAACATGAGCAGTTGCTGCTCACCACAGTGGCACCCCACAGCCTCTGGCGCCACGACAGCAGCGGCCTTGCCGAGATACCCACTGACCAACTTGGCCTGCAGCGACTGCAGGCGCTTTGGACCGCATTGACAGAACAAAGCGTATTGGCAGCCAAACCCATAGTGCAAAGCAGCGAAGGCCTCAATGCCGATGGCACCCCAGTGCTATTGAATGTCACCGAATATGGGCCTTTCAATGCCCTCAGCGACAAAGGCTGGGTACGCTACTTGCCGGCGCAGCAAAGCTGGCAACTGCTGGCAGAGCAGCCAAAGCTATCGACCACCCAGGGGAGTGTCTGGCTCGACCCCTCATTTGGCAAGTTGCTGCAACAGGCGGCAAACGCTAACGGCTGGTTCGACAAGCTCAAACCGGCAGGGATAGTCGGCATCTTTATCGGCCTGATAGCCCTGATAGCCTCAGGCATAGCCCTGAACCGCCTGTGGATACTGCGCCGCGAAAAACGGCGGCTGACCCAACAGCAGGCCAGCCAGCAAGTCAAGAGTGACAATGCCCTCGGCCGGGTGATGTTGGCGGCAACCGACTGCCCCGAGGAGCAACTCGAAGCGCGGCTCAACGCCGCCGTACTCAGCGAAGTCCCCCGCCTGACCCGTGGTACTGGCACCCTGGCGGTATTGGCGGGGATCCCGCCGCTGCTGGGGCTTCTGGGCACGGTTGGCGGCATGATTGAAACTTTCGATGTGATCACCCGTTTCGGCAGCAATAATACTGAACTGCTCTCGGGTGGTATTGCCGAGGCGCTGCTGACCACCCAACTGGGACTGATGACAGCCATTCCGCTGCTGTTGCTGCACTGCGCAGTCAAGAGCCAGAGTCGGCAACTGACCCAGATACTTGAGCAGGAAACGGCCGCTCTGGTGATATTGCAGCGCTTTGGTGGCACAGGTAACCCCGGGCAATGAGCGCCTTCTATGACTTTGTGCTGCAGGCCGGCGTCATTGTTTGGCTGATACTGCTGCTCTCTTGTCTGATGTGGTATCTGCTGCTGAAGGGCTTTAGCCGTATTCGCCGCCTGAGCCCCCGCTGGCGGGATGATGCAAATCAGCTGAGCGTCAGGCTTGCGCATTATGGCCTCTGGCAAAAGGCGCAGTTGCAACAAGCTTTTCTCAGCCGCGCCGCCCTGAGTCTAAGCGGCGGACTCGACTGGATAGATTCACTGATAAAGATACTGCCGCTGCTGGGGCTCTTGGGCACTGTCGATGGGATGATCAGCAGTTTTGCCGAACTTGGGCAACTCGATGTCCAAAAACAGCTGTCATCCGGGATCAGCTCGGCACTGCTGACCACACTGGCAGGCTTGGTGACCTCCTTGTCCGGGCTCTATCTGGCCTATCAGCTCAAGCAGAGCAATCAGCGGTTGCTGGCGGAGCTGCGCCGGACACTTTCGGAGTAAAAGATGCAATTCAAACACACAGATGATCAAGGTACAGAAGCCAATGTCGATCTCACTCCCTTGATCGACGTGGTATTTATCCTGTTGATCTTCTTTATCTTATCGGCGTCATTTCAGAAGAACCAGTCGCTGGAACTGGAACGTCCCACGGCTCAGGTGCAAGACAATCAGGATAAGCGCGCCATCTTAATCAGCATAGACAAACACAATGTGATCTGGCTGGAGCAGCAAGCCGTCAAGGCGGTTGAACTGCCTGCCAGGCTGAAACACACGCTGGCAAGTTCAGAGCAGAGTTCGGCCATTATCGAAGTGGATAAGCATGTCACCAGCGGCAAGCTCATCGAAGTGGTCGACAAAGTACGCATCGCAGGAGTCAATAATGTGGCCGTCGCAACCCAAGACCCCAGCTAACCAAACAGGACTGATTTTCACCAGTGCCATACTGATCAATCTGGCATTGGCCAGCCTGATCTATGCCCTGACGCTGGGACAGGGCGCGGCGCCGGTTAAACAGGTTACATTGGGCGGAGTCTACTTTCCCGAGCGGCAGGATAGCAAACCGCAAGAGCCCTTGCCTGAGGTTCGTCTCAGCGCTGCGCCGCTGACATCCTCGCCACCGCCTCCGCCCATAACACTGGATCTCAGCGCGCTAGACGCCAACACAGGTATTCCTGTGCCGGATCCCCTGTGGCCTACGCCGGATGATATTCAGCAAATCCAACCACCGACGCTGAATTTCAGTCAAAGCGGCAGCGCTCCCGGCAGTACCATGCAGGCCAGTATAGCCATGGCGCAGGTGGTGTTTCAAATGCCGCCAGAATACCCGCTGCAGGCCAAACAGCGGGGCATTGAAGGACAGGTGACTCTGGATTTGGCGATCAACCCGGACGGCCGAGTAGAAGATATCAAGTTGGTGGATGAAGCCCCCAGCGGCGTGTTTTACCGCTCGGCTTCCAGAGCCGTACTCAGGTGGCGCTTCGCGGCGCCCAAGCAGACCCAATGGCAACGGATAGTGATCAGATATGAACTTGAAAAATAGCTTGTTGTTTTGCTGCATTCTGTTCAGCGCGCCGCTGCTGGCGAGCAATGCCCTGCAACGTTACCAACAACTGCAGTTTCAATTGCAGCGGGATCCTGCTGCGGCACTCAAGGCGATTGAAAGCTTTCAGCGTCGGTATGCCGAAGGCAGCGACAGTGAGCAACAGATGGCGGCCTACCTGCATCTGCAGGCCTGCATCAACCTCAAGAACTACCCGTGCGCCGCGCAGCAAACCCGGCTGTTGCTGGCTTTACCCGTCACACCATTGCAGCAGCGGGATCTCTATAAGCTGGGTGCCCAGTTGAACTACCAGCAAAGCGAATACCGCCAAAGCCTGGAATACAGTAAGCAGTGGCTGCAACTGGCGGCCAAGCTCCAAGAGCAACAACAGGAACAAGAACTCAAACCCGGCGCCACTGAATTTGCCACCATGCACTCGCTGGCCTCCTACGCCGAATTTCAGTTGCAGCAACTGCCAAAGGCCACGGAGCAGATGCGTCTGGCATTGGATTGGGAAGTCACCGAAACCCGGCAACACTTTCTGCAGTCCCTATATCAAAGGCAGCAGCGTTTGCCGGAAGAAGAGCAACTGCTGAGGCAGATGATCGCCGCCTATCCGGATCGCCCACTATATTGGGAACGCCTGGGCCATAACCTGCAGCAACAGGGGCAAGAGCAGGAATCACTCAATGTCCTCAGCTCGGCCTATAAGGCCGGGCAGTTGCCCACTCGCAGTATTCCACTGCTGGCACAGTTATTGATGCTGCATCAGGCCCCCGGCCGAGCGGCAGATCTGCTGGAGCAACACAGCGAGGCACTGGCACAACACTCCAGCTATAAGCCGCTGTTATCTCAGGCCTATCTGTTGTCACGTCAAAGAGACAAGGCGCTGAGCCTGCTGCAGAAATCAAGCCAAACCCAAGGGCAGAAATCGCTGCCGCTACGGGCACAATTGGCTTACAGCCTGGGGCAATGGCCGCTGGCACAACAACTGTTATCACAGCTACGGCAGCAAGATGCAGATAACCGCTACTGGCAGCTGTTGCTGGCCCTGAGCCACTACGAAGCCGGGCAGTTACAACAAGCCAAAACCTTGCTTAAAGCGATAAATCAGGGAGAGTACCAGACGACGGCGGCTCAGTGGCTGAATCAAATAAACTACCTCACGGACGGCCCCTGAGGCTCTATCAGGTTTGCTGCAAAATGTGATTAACCAAGCAAAACAGTCAAGTTTTATTTGCCTAAGCTTGGCTAAATCTAAAGATGCTTTTATTATGCATGTAAATAGATAACACAGAGAGCATCCTATGTCAGCGCAAATCTCCCTCGAACGCAGAGTCGGCGAACTGGTCGCCGAAGACTTCCGTAACGCCCATGTTTTCAGCCGTTTTGGTATCGACTTTTGCTGTGGCGGTGGCCGTTCATTGGCATCGGCCTGCGAGCGAGCCGGCGCCGAGCCTACCGAGGTGTTGCACGCCTTGAGCCAACTGGCCGCAGAGGGCACACCGGACGATGCCTTGGCCAAATTGCCACTTGGTGAGCTTATCGAGCATATCGAAGCGACCCACCACAAGTACATACGCGATACCGCACCGCTGCTGCTGGAATATGCCCAGAAGATGGTGCGAGCCCACGGTGAGCATTATGAAGAGATCAAGCCCTTGGCCGGTTGGATCCGCGCCCTGATGGACGACCTCTTACCCCACCTGCAAAAAGAAGAACAGATACTGTTTCCGGCCATTCGCGCCCTGAGTCAGGGGCAAGAGTTCAACGCCTGTTTCGGCCATATAGGCAATCCTATCCGGGCAATGGAATATGAGCATGATGAGGCGGGACAAATTCTGGCCAAGCTGCAGCAGTTGACCAATCACTACCAGGCTCCTGAACATGCCTGTACTACCTGGCGGGTATGCTATGCCACCTTGGCCGAGTTTGAAGCCGATCTGCACCGTCACATCCACCTGGAAAATAACCTCTTGTTTCCCAAGGCTCTGGCACTGGTGAACTGAGGGCTGTTCAAATCCCGGCTGACTTGCTACAACTGCAGTAACAGCAGTAAACAAGGGGTCAGTCATGCCGGTTACAGGTTTCATTCTGGACGATATTGAAAATCTGCGTGAGTCTGCCGCAGTGGAGTTCAAGCTCGCCGCCGGACGCCACGGCAAGGGCGCACTGCCACAGGCGCTGTGGGAAAGCTACAGCGCCTTTGCCAATACCAATGGTGGCGAGATCATTCTCGGTGTCAGGGAGGAAAAGGGCGAGTTTTTTATCGAAGGGATAGCCGAGCCCAGGCCCCTTATCGATGAAGCCTGGAAGATCCTCAATAATTCGCAAAAGATCAGTGCCAATATTCTTGGCCCGGCCGACATTCAGCTGATAGAACTGGCCGGTAAGCAGTTGCTCCGCTTTCGGGTGCCTCAAGCAGACTACAGCCAGCAGCCAGTCTATCTGGGGACTGAAGCGATTGGCGGCACCTATATCAGGGTTGGAGATGCTGATATGCGCGCCAGCCCGGCGCAGGTAAAACGTATGTTAAGACGCAAACAAAGACACAATACTCAAGCCAGCCAGAGTTCCAGGGTCAAATAACTTCCCACCAAGGCAATAGCCGAGCCCATGAGCTGCACCGCCCGTTTGCGCTTGCCATCCGGGTTTATCAAACTGCCAATGGTCACTCCAGCGACATGAATCGCCGCCGTCCCCAGTATAAAGCCCATGGCATAAATACCAGGCCTTGCCAATTCAGGCATTTCGGCGCCGTGGACATAACCGTGAAACAAAGCAAAAACACCGACAAAAGCCATGCCAAAAGAGATAGGCATTTCTCGATTGAGGGCTATAACCAGCCCCAGCAACAATACCGACAGCGCTATGCCGGGCTCAACGAAGGGTATAGGGGTAGCGAGCATCCCCGTGATAGCACTCAAAGTCATAAAAAACAGAAATGCCAACGGCACTGACCAGATGGCGCTGCGCCCGAGCTGAGTGCTGAAAATACCGACACTGAGCATAGCTAATAGATGATCAAATCCCAACAGGGGATGATTGAATCCATCCCAGAAACTCCCATCCGCATGCAGCTCGTGAGCTGAAACCGGCAGGCTCAGCAGCAACAAAAACAGCATGATTATTCGAGATGGCATAGGTTAAATCTCAGGCGCTAACTGTAAATTATTATACACTAGCATCAAGCCGGTGTTGTTAAAATGATAAGAAATAAGTTAATGCGCGCCTTAATGGCAAACAATTGTTTCAATAAGTTGCATTCAGTGAATGTACCCTGGATATACAGACCTAGCCAATCAAAAACAACCTATTGATTATAAATAATATATTGTCAAATCCACAGATGGACTACAGCAAAAGTGTCAATTCACTTAGGGAACTAAACTGTATGTGAGGCAGTAAGGTATTAGCCGCTCTGCAGTTGTCAGCGGCAAAAGCCGGATTGAGCCAAGCAGCCTGACAGCCTGCCTTACGGGCACCTTCGACATCAGTCAGCGGGTGGTCACCGACATGCAGCAACGCCTCAGAGGGTAAGGCCAGGCGCTCAGCGGCAAGCTGGAACATATCTCCCCAAGGTTTGCGTCTGATGCCATTGCCCGGATGCAGCACAAACTCAAACATCTCTCCCAGACCAATTCTGCCGGCATCCACATTGCCATTGGTGATCCCAACCAGGCGAAAACGCTCAGCCAATTGCGCAAGTAAGGCGAGCACTTCCTGTGACACCCTAAAGTCGCTGCGCCGCTCAAGGAACAAGGCCAGACCCGCTTTCGCGCCCAGTTTTGCCTTGTGCTTATCATATCCCAGTATCTCCAGCCCGGTTTGCAATAGCGCCAATCGCGCGGCACTGGTGTCATGGGTCAGCTCGGCTCGCTGCTGCAACAGCTGGCGCTTCAATGCCCGCCAGTCTGCGGCCTGCCAATTGCCGCTTCGGGGGTATTCTTTGGCCAGCCACTCGAGCAATGTGCCTTCAGCGGCAGCGATAATGGGCCGGTTATCATAGAGGGTATCGTCGAGATCAAAACTGATGGCTTTGATAGCGCCGGGGCGAAGAAACACCTGCATCACTTGTCCTTTTTGGCTCTGGGGTGAGCGCCGTCATACACCTTGGCCAGATGCTGAAAGTCCAGACTGGTATATATTTGGGTGGTCGCCAGATTGGCGTGTCCCAGCAGTTCCTGCACCGCCCGCAAGTCGCCGCTGGATTCCAGCATATGGGTCGCGAAGGAATGCCTCAGCTTGTGGGGATGCACCCTGGCGGATAGCACCTGCTCCCGCCCCCAGCGCGCCATGCGCGCCTGAATACTGCGATGCGCCAAGCGCTTGCCCTTGGCGGTCACGAACAGCGCCTGATCTTCACAGGGAATATCCCGGCGGTAATCCAGCCATTGTTGCAATGCGGCAATGGCGACCGAGCCCACAGGCAGCAGCCGTTCCTTGCCACCTTTACCCATCACCCTGATTTGCTGCTGGGCGAAATCCAGTTGCGGCACATCCAGCGAAGCCAACTCGGCCAGACGTAACCCGGAGGAGTAACACAGCTCCATCATCGCCTTGTCACGGGCACTGAGGGGATCTGTCACCTCAATATCCAGCAGATGACTGATGCTATCGGCGTCGAGATTCTTGGGCAGCGGCTTATTCTGTTTCGGTGCACTCAGTTGCCGGGCGGGATTACTCTTGACCAGCTCTTCGAGCAGCAGAAATTCGTAGAACTGCTTGACCGCCGACAGGCACAGAGACAAAGAACGCGGGCTGAGCCCCTGACGATGTAACTTGGCCAACACAGCACTCAACTGGGGATCGGTTACCTGATCCCAATCAATATCCTGCGGCAGCAGCCCGGCAACCCGCTGCAGTTCACGCAGATAGTTGCGGGCTGTGTAAGGAGACAGCTGCCGCTCGGCACTGAGATGGCGCTCGAAGCGGCCAAGCCAGGGAGAATCCTGTTTAACGGCCATCAGAGCTTGGGCAGCAGATGGTCCAACAGCTGCCGCAACTGATCCAGCAGCATATTGTCCATCTCCGGATGGAAGTGGGTCACATCGGCACTGGCGATAGCAAAGATCACCTGGCCATTTTGCTCCGACAGCCGTGCCAGTGACACTGAGCCGACTTCAGAGCCGAACAAACGCTTGGACTCCTCCTTGGTCAAGCGACCAAAGTAATAGCCGTGCTGCAGGCGCTTACGCCAGATGGCCGAGAGTTCTGAGTCGATATCATGCACGGTAATCAGGCGGACATGGCTGAAGTTAAAGGCCTCTTTAAGCTCGGCGCACAGCACCTGCCTAAGCTCGCCCATATCTTCGCAATCGAGCAGCTTCAATGAAAGCTGAGTGTTGAAGCGGAAGATTTTCTCATTGCGGCTAGCCATACCAAGCAGCGCGGTGATCTCCTCTTCCAGCTGTTGTACCCGGCTGCGCAGCAGCTCCTGCCGCCGCTCCACCAGAGAAACTGTGCCACGCTCGCCGTGGGGCAGACGCATAGCCAACAGCAGCTCGGGGTGACGGCAGAAAAACTCCGGATTATCCAACAGATATTCACGGATGATCTGCTCATCAAAAGGTGGATTGAGCTTAGCTTTGGCGTCTGTCATATCTGTATCTGTCCGTCGTATACCTGTTCGGCCGGGCCTGTCATCCACAGCGGCTTGCCCTCACCGTCCCATTTGATTGTCAGAGTGCCGCCGGGCAGGTCGACCCGCACTGTATTGCCCAGCTTGCCCTGCAGTTGGCCCACCACAGCAGCCGCGCAGGCACCACTGCCACAGGCCAGGGTTTCAGCGGCGCCGCGCTCATAAACCCTGAGCTTGATATGACCCTTGTTGAGCACCTGCATAAAGCCGACATTGACCCCTTTGGGGAAGCGTTCGTGGTTGGTCAGTTGCGCGCCGATAACATCGACATCCGTGGCAGCCACATCCTCGACTTCCAGCACACAATGAGGGTTACCCATGGAGACGGCACCGCAGAGGAAGGTTTGCCCTTCGGTAGGCAACAGGTAGGTCTTTTCGGCCTTTTTGGCCTTGAAGGGGATCCGCGCCGGATCCAAGATAGGTACGCCCATATTGACGGTGACATTGCCATCGCGCTCCAGGCGCAGGGTCATCTTGCCGGATGAAGTGCTGACCTTGATTTTGTATTTCTGGGTCAGGCCCTTGTTGCGAACAAAGCGGGCGAAGCAGCGGGCGCCGTTGCCGCACTGTTCGACCTCGCTGCCATCGGCATTGAAGATACGATAATGAAAGTCCAGATCCGGATCATAGGGCGGCTCAACCAGCAGCAGTTGATCGAAACCGATACCGAAGTTGCGGTCGGCCAGGCGCCGGATCTGCTCCGGCGAAAAGTACACATTCTGGGTCACGCCATCGACGACCATAAAGTCGTTGCCCAGACCATGCATCTTAGTGAAGTGGATCAAGATTACTCCTAGGTTCCAACGCCTACAGCGGGAAAGTACTCACACTAGTTTACGGCAGCAAGTGCTCACCTTGCCACAGTTGTTCCAGCTTTTCCCGTTCACGCACCAGATAATGTTCACTGCCATCGACCATGACTTCGGCCGCTCGCGGACGGGTGTTGTAGTTGGAGGACATCACAAAGCCATAAGCACCGCTGGAACGCACCGCCAGCAGGTCGTTGGCTTGCAGCACCAAGGCGCGCGATTTACCCAGAAAATCCCCGGTTTCACACACTGGGCCGACAATGTCGTATTCCCGGCTTTCACCCTCTCTTGGCTGCACCGGGATAATCTGCTGCCAGGCGCTGTAGAGTGACGGCCGGATAAGGTCATTCATGGCACCGTCCACTATCGCAAAATGCTTGCCGGCATTCTCTTTCTGGAACAATACCTGGGTGACAAAGATCCCGGCATTGGCGGCAATCGCCCTGCCCGGTTCGAAAATTAGCTTCAGTGGTCGTTCACCCAGACGCTCGAGCAATGCGGCGGCATACTTGTCCGGTTGTGGCGGGGTTTCTTCATCATAAGTGACTCCCAGACCGCCGCCCACGTCCAGATGCTCAATCACTATGCCTTTTTCTGCCAGCCTATCGATCAATGCCAGCATTCTATCTATAGCATCGAGAAACGGCCTGAGTTCAGTAAGCTGTGAGCCGATATGGCAGTCGGCGCCCTTGATGGCCAGGTGCGGCAAGGATTGCACCTGCAGGAAGGCTTCCTCGGCTTCATCCATGGCGATGCCGAACTTGTTTTCTTTCAGGCCGGTGGAGATATAGGGGTGAGTACCGGCATCCACATCTGGGTTGATCCGCAACGAAACCGGCGCCTGTTTACCCAAAGAGCCTGCCACTTCGTTGAGCAGTTCAAGCTCGGCGCGGGACTCGACGTTGAAGCAATATATGCCCAGCTCCAGTGCCAGTTTCATTTCTGCCGCTGTCTTGCCAACACCGGAAAACACCACCTTGGCCGGATCGCCACCTGCGGTGATTACCCGGGTCAGTTCTCCGCCTGAGACAATATCAAAGCCACTGCCAAGACGCGCCAACACATTGAGCACCGCCAGATTGGAGTTGGCCTTGACCGCATAGCAGATAAGGTGTGGATGAGTGGCCACGGCTCTGTCAAAGGCATGCCAATGGCGCTCCAATGTTGCCCGCGAATAGACATACAAAGGCGTACCATATTGAGCCGCCAAATCGGCTACGGCGCAGTCTTCGGCATACAGAGCCTGAGCTTGATATTGAAAATGATCCAATTAGTTTTCCTCTGTCGATTGCTGGGGTTGCTCGGTTTGTTCCGTCTGGGATTGGTTGTCCGGCAGATCCGGGCTCTTGTAAAGCACGCCTTTTTGACCACAACCAAGCAGCAACAGGCTAGCAAGCATCAGGGATAAAAACAGTCTCATTTTACTCAACATCTGGGCAGCAGGATTACATTAGCCTTATAATCGCATTCATCTTGATGAAAGCAAAGGACAGATATTCCATGGCCATGACAGATACCGAATATCATCAGCTCGCCGATGAAATGTTCGACCGGATAGAAACCGCAATTGAAAATGCAATAGATGAGCAGGATGCCGATGTTGATATCGACGCTTCAGGCAATGTACTGCAGCTCGAGTTCGCCGACAGCTCCAAAATCGTGATTAACAAACAGGAGCCGCTGCACCAGATCTGGGTAGCAACCCGTTTCGGTGGTTATCACTTTGGCTATGTCGACGGTAAATGGATAGATGAGCGCAACGGCGGCGAGTTTATGCCCTTCGTCAGAGAGTCCATCAGCCGCCAGGGTGGTATAGAACTGTCGTTCTGATGATTTAGGGGCGGTCAGAACTCTGTCTGCGCCGCCCTTGCCGTGACCCCAAAAGGCACCACATCCAGATTACCGCTCTGGCGCACCAGGCGGAAAAACTGCGGAAAGTTGAACTGATTTTTAAGGTTCAGTACTTCACCGAAGGCGTAATGCTGGGTGACAGTATTAACCAATTCACTGACATCCGGATTGCTGTGCACATAGTGGCTCAAGCCATTTCCTTCATCCAGTACAAACACATCCAACTCATCTTCCCGGCTGCGCAGGAAATACTGGATCACTCCTTTCACCGCATAGTTCTGGATAACCTCGGGCACCTTGACCCAAGGATCGTTGGCAAGCTCGGGCCTTGGCAGACTCTGTAGCTCGCCCCTGGCCAACTGACGATAGAGGGACTTCACATCGCTGAGATCCCGGTAACTCATGCCCTTGGCATCGAAAAACAGGCCATATTTCTTTTCACCCAGCTGTAATGGCTGCACTAAAGTCTTGGACGGACAGGCGTCTTTTATCAGTCGGTGCACCTGCTTGAGAATATCCACTACAGTTTGTTCCAGCTGGGACTGCAGCTTTTGCGAGGCGCTGACGACATCGAAGGCCACCTGTTGTGGCGCCCTTCTCATACCTGGAGTGGCAAAGGCAATGGCCTCCAATAGCGCCTGCTCACCGCTAAAGCTATGACAATGCCATTCCCCCCAAGAATTAAGGCTCATCAGTTGCACCGAACCCAGCAAACTGGCTGCCGGTTTTCCTGTCGCCAGCAGGTTGCTGCCCATGAGTTCCAGCATCAAGCTTTGACCCTGCCAATGCTCGCTGGGGTCCTGCTCCAGATTAAGAATCCACACCAACTTGCGATAATGCCAAGGCTGACACAGATCCAGTTTCGACACCCGCCATTGCTTGTCTTCGGTATAAGGCAATAGCCGTTCGGCAACCTGGTTAAGACGCCGACACCGTAGACGACCCGCGCGATACTCAAACCAGCGGCTGTTGGCGGTAGCCACCCCGTTGAGGCAAGCCCAAATCATCAAAGAGGCGGCATCATCGGCCTGATAGATGGCCACCTCGCCCATAAACTGTCGCGGCTCCGGCGATAGACGATAGAGATGACAGCGGCCATCCTGCTCGCTGCGAACTATGGTCAGATTCGGCTCAGCCAGCGACTGACTCCAAAGCCGGTTGAGCCGCAGGATCTGCTGCTTGTCCTCGCTGAAATAGGTGTGTAACTTGCGGGTCAACAGCCCCAAGTCTTCTACTTTAAAGTACTCGCTCAGCCTGTGAGTCGAAGCGAAATGCAAAAGAGTTTGGTAGCTGGCCAGCATCAACTCGTTAAGTTGAGCGTTGAACCACTGCAACTGCCCACTGTGCCAATGTTCGCAATCATCCAGAGTAATCAGCAGACTCTGGGGCCATTCCCACTGCTCCACCAATTGCTTGAGTTTGTGGTAGCGCCAATCGTGACACTGCTCGACATCACTGAGCCTGATACCACATTTGAGGTAAAAACAGCGGCGCACTATCTCCAACCGACGCTCGTCTCCCACTTTAAGCAGATAAGACTCTATATATTGATACAGGAGCAGATAGGCGTCGTTGGCGTTGGAAAAGTCACCGGCCAGAGTTCTCAACCACACCCATTCACTGACCAGGTTGGTTTGTGGATAGTTGCTGGCATAAGCTTCCAACAGCAGTACCTTGAGCAAGGCCTTGTGCGGCTTGTCCAAGCCTTTGTAGAGCTGCCATAAAGAGGCACCAAAATACTCATTGGCGGGTAGTTGGTGCATATCACCAAGAAACAGAAAATCGCTGCAAGGCTCGGCATTGGGCCACCAGGCGACCGTCTTGCCGGCCAGGCGGATATGGCTGCGGTAGAACTCTTCCAGCAGCAACCAATGTTGGGCGCTGCCGCTGTGTTCATGCCCCAGCAGCTCCCACTCGGCATCCTGATTGCAAGTGTCGTCACGGCAAAACTGCCGCGGGTGTACCAGATAAAAGTTCACTTCAAATTGAAAGCCGGCAAACCAGCGGGTGAGTTTGAGGCTCTTGTCCCGCAGCAACTCTACTTCCTCTTGTGTCAGCCCGGCGTCATAGACTAACCAGACATCCACATCGCTCTTGGGATTCTGGCCAAAACTGGCGGTACTGCCCATTACGTAAACCCCTTCCAGCACAGGACTGGCATGCAGGGTATCCTCGAACTGGGGTAACGTGAGGGTAGCGAGCGATTCCTTGAGCTCAACTGAGAGTTGGAACCCCTTGACTCCGCATGGCGTCAAAGGGCTGTTATATCCTGGCAGTCGGCTGTGGTGCTGATGCAGCAACAGGGGGATCAGGTTAAACAGATGCCTTTGCAATGGGGAAAACAGCGCCTGAGCACGAGCCAAACGCACTCGATTGAGGCGCTCGGCGTATTCGGCGTATTGTCGCTGACGCTCGGTCATCCAAATTTCACTATCCCTGAACCAGTTGGATGATCATGCTAACACTTTTGCGGTAGCAGGCAAGTAATGAGATCAAGATCACACTATTTGGCAAAAATTTAACGTGCCCACTTCAAAGATTGAGCAGCGTTCGGTGCCATTCTCCAATGGGCAATGTTAGCATTGGCGCATTTAACGTACTCTCACGGAAAAGATTGGCATGTCAGAAAATCGCATTCGCATAGCAACACGTAAAAGCCCTCTCGCCATGTGGCAGGCAGAATTTGTCAAAGCCGAGCTGGAACGCATTCACCCCGGGCTGACAGTAGAACTGCTGCCAATGAGCACCAAGGGTGATGTCATCCTGGATACTCCTCTGGCCAAAGTAGGCGGCAAGGGGTTGTTCGTTAAAGAGCTGGAAGTCGCCATGCTGGAAGACCAGGCGGATATCGCAGTGCACTCCATGAAAGATGTGCCGGTTGAATTCCCGGAAGGGCTGGGGCTGGAAGTGATCTGCGAACGTGAAGATCCCCGTGATGCCTTCGTTTCCAACAGCTACAAGAGTATAGATGAACTGCCTCAAGGCGCGGTTGTCGGTACTTCAAGCCTGCGCCGTCAATGTCAGCTCAGAGCCCGTCGCCCGGACCTTATCATCAAAGATCTGCGCGGTAATGTGGGAACCCGTCTGGGTAAGCTGGATGCCGGTGAATATGATGCCATCATTCTGGCTGCCGCCGGGCTTATCCGCTTGAAACTGTCAGAGCGTATTGCCAGTTTTATCAGCGCCGAAGAATCACTGCCGGCCAACGGCCAGGGTGCTGTCGGCATCGAATGCCGCACTAATGATGAGCGGGTAAAAGCCTTGCTGGCACCGCTTGAACATAAAGAAACTCGCTACAGGGTATTGGCCGAAAGAGCGATGAATACGCGTCTTGAAGGAGGTTGCCAGGTACCTATCGGTGCCTATGCCGAGATCCAGGGCGAACAACTAACCTTGAGAGGTTTGGTAGGTAATCCTGACGGTTCTGAAGTCATTTCAGGAGTGGTAAGTGGTCATCAAGACGAAGCGGTAGCCTTGGGTAACGCCCTGGCAGAAGAACTGCTGAGCAAAGGCGCCAAAACCATATTGGATGCCGTTTACGGCAAATAACAAGGCGGCACTATGAAAGTGTTGTTGACGCGCCCTGAGGGGCGCAATCACGCCATGGAACAGGCGCTGGCAGAAAGGGGCATACCTTTTATGGTGACCCCTCTCTTGGCAGTCGAGGCCATGGAAGACAAAAGTATCTCCCCTACCGAGGTGCAGGATGCCGACATCATTGTATTTGTCAGCACCAATGCGGTGCATTTCGGCACTCAGGCGCTGAATGCCTCATGGCCGTCACACATTCAATATTTTGCCGTCGGCGAAGCCACTTTTGAGGCCTTTGCACATTATGGCATTCAGGGGCATAAGGCTCCGGATGACAATCAACAGACCGAAGGCCTGTTAACCCTGCCAGGACTGCAACCCGAAGTAGTAAAACACAAGAAAGTGGTCATAATTCGGGGCAACGGTGGCCGGGAAGTACTGGGAAAAACACTTCAGCAATATGGCGCTGTAGTCAAGTTCTGGGAGGTCTATCGCCGCACCTGCCCTTCCTATGATGCAGTACAACTGGTCAAGGAATGGCAAGCCTTCGGGATAGACACCATAGTGATCAGCAGTGCAGAAAGCCTGACGAACCTTATCCGGCTGCTGCCAAAAGAGTATTTTGCTTGGCTGCAAGCATGTCATATTATAGTTCCCAGCATTCGGGTGGTAGATAAGGCCGTCGTCGCCGGATTAACTCAGGTGACTGATGCTACGGCGGCCAACAGTAAGGCCGTACTCAAGGCATTGAGGCTTTAGTTTCCCCCCTCCCGATTTCCAGCCCTATTGTCGCGTTAAAGGACTGCATTAATGGATAACAGCAAGCCAGAAGTCGGGAGCGATACCCCCGCACTGCCTACCCAGCCCCAGGATCTCACAGAGCAAGATACCCCTGTGGCGACAGCCAAGCACAGCTCATTGCTCCTGAAACTAACCCTACTATTGAGCCTGTTGCTGGCACTGCTGGCCTGCGCCACAGGTGCTTATCTCTTTTGGCAACTGCAGCAACAGCAAACCGCCAATGCACAGCTGGCAACGACCCTCGAACAAGTCAAACAAGCTCCGGAGGCCAGATTGCAGGCACTGGAGCAGCAACTGAGAAGCGACCTGCAACAAAATCAACAGCAACAAGGTGCCATAGAACAACTGCGCGATGCTCAACAACAGATGCAAACCCGTATCGCTACCCTTGCACAACGTAGTCCCAACCATTGGATGGCGGCTGAAGCCGAATACTTGGTGCGGATGGCGGGACGTAAACTGTGGCTGGAGAAAGATCCGCAAACGGCAACTGGCCTGTTACAGGCCGCCGATGAGCGTATTGCTGCCATGCAGGAGCCATCTCTTATGCCGCTGCGTCGCGCCCTCGCCAACGATATGGCGGCGGTAAGCGCCATCAAGAATACCGACATCGCAGGTACTGTTTTCACCCTGGATGGCATTATCACCAAGCTGGACAAGCTGCCGCTTAACCGTGTCGGCAGTCAACAAATAGAGCCGGAAACTGAAAGTAAAATGTCTGACTCTATTGGTGACTGGCAGAGCAACCTGGCCAAGACCTGGAGCGCGCTGAAGGAAGACTTCTTCACTATTCGCAAAATAAGCTCAGATATCACACCTCTGCTATCTCCCCAGCAGGAATGGTACCTACTCGAGAATATCCGCAATAAACTACTGCAGTCACAGCTGGCCCTCTACCAATATGATGAGCTCAACTACCGCCAATCATTGGCCATGGCCCGCAAATGGATCCAACAATATTTCGACCTTGATGATCCGCGCACCGAAGAAGTGCTGACTGCAATTAATGCTTTGTCCAGTCTGCAGCTGGATCCTATCAGTCTGACTAAATTTGAATCCAGCGCCCAGCTCAAGCAGTTGGTCACCTATGGCGAACTCATGCCGGGGGCCGAACTATGATAAGAGTACTCATCTATCTGGTGATTATTCTGGCAGGCGCCTGTCTGAGCCCACTCTTAGCCGGTAAGACGGGTTATGTTTATATCGCCTTCCTGGACTGGCAACTGGAAACTAACCTGCTGTTTGCCGTTATGGCACTCATCATATTCTTTGCCCTGTTGCAGCTACTGGAATGGCTGCTTGTCACTGTGCTGAATCTGGTGCTTAACAGTCGCTACCTGCCGCGGCGCTGGCGCCGCAATGCTGCTCGTAAGCACACGCTCACTGGCGCCCTAGCACTGGCAGAAGAAGATTGGCCTGCGGCCGAAAAGGCGATGCAAAAAGGCGCCGAAGCCGGTGAACTGCCCGCTCTTAATTATCTGGCAGCCGCCAGAGCGGCCCAACGACAGTTCAAGAATGAAGAGCGGGATGAATACCTGAATAAGGCGGCCCAATTGCCACTGGCAACCCAAGCGGTCACCACCACCAGAGTGCGCTACTACATGCAGCAAGGCGAGCTGGAAAAAGCCCGCGAGCAGCTGGATAAACTACAACCCAGCAGCAAGAGTAAAGCGCCGGTACTGCAACTGGCCTTGGAGCTTTATCAGAGCCAGTTAGACTGGCAGGCCCTAAAACTACTACTGCCGACGTTACGTAAAAAACAACTCCTGGATAATGAAGAGTATGACCTCCTGAACCAAAGAGTAAATAATGCTCTGCTGGCCCAGGCAGCCCTTCGCAGCGAACAGGAACTGGAAAAATGTTGGCACTGGCTTAGCCGTCAGGAACGCAGCCAACAAGCCAATATGGCACAATATGCTTTGGGTCTGGCCGGCTTCAACCGCCGTGACGAAGCCCTAAAACTGCTGAATAAGGCGCTGAAAAAAGAACCTTGCGCTGCGGTTTTGGGAGTGTTGCCGAAAATTTTTGAGCCGCAGGACAACGAAACCCTGAAACTGCTGAAAAATTTGGAGCCCAAGCTCGAAAATCATGCCGACTACCAACACTGTATGGCCCAAATCCATGAGCTCTGCCGTGAATTCAGCCTGGCCCGCACGGCATGGGAACGCTTGTGTCATTTACTGCCCCGCAAAGAGTACTGGCTGGCCTTAGCCAAACTTCAGGAACAGTTAGCCGATCATCAAGGGGCTTTCAAGAGCTATAAGCAAGCCGCCAAGTGCGACTAATCGATAGATCTTTTCGTAATAAAAAAGCCACTTATTTAGTGGCTTTTTTATTAATCATCACAAGATTATCCGCACACATACTGTAACCGCATGAATGCGAGACAGATTCTAAGATGTGGACATTTTGTCCCACCCTCATATAACTTTACAACCATTAACGTCACATATTTGACAGTCTTTGTTTCAACCCCAGACTTAATAATTAATACCTTTAACTGACGCTCATGGGCACAAAGTGACCTTGCCGTCAGTATATGCGTGCAAAGGAGTATGAGTTATGGGCGTCGCAATCAGTAAGCAAGACGCGGTTGTCACCAATCTGGTTGGACAACTCAAGGCCAAGGACGAAAATGGCAATATCCGCGATCTGAGTATCGGGGATGTCATTCGCAATGGTGAAGAGATCATCTTCACTGCAAATGATACTTTCACCATAGAATATGCTGACGGTACCCAGCTGACAGAGCAAAATGCCCAGCCCAACACTCAACCTCAGTCAGACAGCGCCGCTGTTGATGGCGCCCAATTTGCCAATGAAGGGGTCGATGCCGAAATAGCTGCATTACAGGCACAGATACTTGCAGGTGATGACCCTACCGCTAACCTGCCCGCTACAGCTGCCGGTGCCGGGACAGCTGGAAACCAGGGCGGATTCGACTATATATCCGTAGCCAGGGATGGTTCTGAAGTATTGGCGAGCGCAGGTTACGATACCAGTGGCTTTGAGCAAGCCACCATCACCACCCAAGAAGAAATATTACTTGATGATCTTCCCCTGACTGGCCCTACACTCACCAGTAGCGCAGCCACACTCTCAGATGCCAACCTACCGACAGGAACCACGCCATCACCCGCGCCCTTGACCCAAACCGGTAACTTGAGCTTCAGTGCCGCGGCTGGCGTAGCCAGCTTGACCCTGGATGGGATTGCCATTGTCTCTGGCGGCGTATTTAACGGCCCTGTCAGTATCAATACCGAATATGGCGTGCTCACCATCAATGCCGTTGACCTGATAAACGGCAATATCAGCTATAGCTTTACCCTCAATTCTGCAGTTGACCACAGCCTCAGCGATGACTTCTCTGAGGCCTTCAACCTGATATTGACCGATCTAGAAGGAAACAGTGTCGGGAATACCCTTACCATCTCGGTACTGGATGACGCTCCAAGTGGCCAGGATGACGTAAACAGTGTAAATGAAGACTCACTGCCGGCCATTAGTGGCAACCTGCTCGATAACGATGTTCAGGGCGGCGACACCGCACAGGTGACAGCCGCCGGCAGTGGCGGCAACCTCGATAATACCGTGTCCAATCAAAGCCCTGTTTCCGGCAACTACGGCCTGCTGACCCTCAATACCGATGGTAGTTACAGCTATCAAATAAACTCTGCAGCACAAGCAGTTCAGGCGCTCGCTCAGGGAGAATCCCTGACGGAAGTCTTCTCCTATCTGTTGACAGATGCCGATGGCGATACCAGTGTCCAAACCTTAACGATCACCATAACGGGTACCAATGATATACCTGTGATCAGCACGCCCCAGCCAGGTGAAGCCGATGGTACAGTGCGAGAAGCCGGTCAATTTGATGATGGTAGCATAGACCCCGGAACCCCAGGCGTCAGTGGTCAGCTCAGTGCCAGCGATGTGGATAATGGTGCCGTGCTTGTTTGGTCCGGCAGTGCCGACAGCCCCTTTGGCAACTTCAACATAGATGCCGCCAGTGGTGCCTGGAATTATCAGCTAGATAACACCGCAGCCGATGGGCTGCTGGAAGGTGAAATTCGCACTGAAACCTTCTCTGTTACTGTGACGGATGAGTTTGGCGCCAGCGCCGAACAACTGGTCACTATTACTATCATAGGTACCAATGACGCCCCCATTCTTACCGCTGACACAAGTGGTGCCGTCATTGAAGACGTGGATGTTATTGATAGCATGCTCAGCGACAGCGGTGCCTTGAGCTTCACCGATGTCGATATTGGTGACAGCCATGTTGTCAGCAGTAGCTACAATGGCGATGCAAGCTGGAGTGGCGGCGCTCTGGATCAAGCCACCCAGGATGCTCTCGCCCAGGGCTTTAGTGCAGACAATTCCGGTTGGAACTATGAGATCGCCAACAGTCTGGTACAGTTCCTCGCCGTCGGTGAGACCATCACCTTAAGCTTCACGCTGACGGTCACCGACGACTTTGGCGCCAGTGATTCACAACAAGTCACTCTGACCATTACCGGCACCAATGATGCGCCTGTGCTGAACATCGACATGAGCGGCGCGGTCACCGAGGATGTCGATGTCATCAATGGCATGCTCAGCGACAGCGGCGACTTGAGCTTCACCGATGTCGATATCAACGACAGCCACAG